>SLGK01000163.1 GCA_007123775.1 Anaerolineae bacterium
GCTCAAGCCGCGCACGCTGCTGAATATTGTGATTGGGGGTGCGGCCGGCAGTGCGGCCGTTCTCAGCGGCAGCGCGGCCGCGGGATTCTGGAACCATCCCGGCGCGCTGGTCCTGTCGCTCATCCTCTTTCTGTGGACCCCCTTCCACTTTTGGAGCCTGGCCATCATGTACCGGGACGAGTATGCGCGGGCCGACGTGCCGATGCTGCCCGCCCGCACCACGCCCCGGCAGGCGGCCTGGTGGGTGCTGTCCCACACGCTGCCGACTGGCCTGGCGGGTCTGCTGCTGGCGGTCCGGCCGGAATTGGGCTGGTTTTATTTTGTGTCGATGGTGTGGATAACGGCCGTTCTTTTCTGGACCAACATCCGCCTCATCCAAACCCCGGAACGGCCGCAGGCACTGCGCCTCTTTTTGACCTCGAACGTCTACTTGCTGGTGCTGCTGGTAGCGATTTGCGTGGATACGATGCTGCCTTTCTAAAACGTAACCCGTAACGCGCCTTTTACGTTTTACGCTTTACGTTTTACGCAGTCTTTGGCCCATGCTCAAAATAACCCTGTTCACCAAAGAAGGCTGCCACCTGTGTGAGGTGGTGAAAGAGGAATTGGCGGGGTTAAACGGCCGTTTTCCCCACACCCTACACGAAATAGATATTACGGCCGATCCTGCCCTGTGGCAAGAATACCGCTATCGCATCCCCGTCCTGCACATTGGGGATGAAGAGTTGGCCGCGCCTATCGGCCGGCAGCAGCTTGAGGCGGCGCTGACCAAAACAAACAACCAACCGTAGGGGCGAACCCGCGTGTTCGCCCAATGCGTTCGCCCAATGCGTTCGCCCAATGCGTTCGTCCAATGCGTTCGTCCAGATGAAAGGGCAGACACGTGGGTCTGCCCCTACCCCGCGCAATTCAAACGACCCCATTTTGTTAGCCCCAACCCTCACTTTATGTTATCTTATAGCGGTGGGGGGCAACCACATGGGTTGCCCGTACCAGCGATAATCGCGTAGGGGCAGACCTGCGTGTCTGCCCCAATTACCAGCCTAATGGCACAACCATGACACCCGAAGCAAAAGCACGCCAACAGATTGACCAACTGCTCCGCCATGCCGGCTGGGACGTGCAGGACCGCGAGGCGATGAACCTGTTTGATCCGGCCCGGCCGGGCGTGGCTGTGCGCGAGGCCCACTTACGCACCGGCTTTGCCGACTACCTGCTCTTTGTAAACGGCCGTGCGCTGGGCGTCATTGAGGCCAAAAGGGTGGGCATCCCCCTCAGCGGCGTCGAGGCGCAGTCGGCCCGCTACGCCGTGGGGCTGCAACCTCAGATGCGGGCCTGGCGACCCGAAACCCCGCTCCCTTTCCGCTACGAATCTACCGGCGTGGAGATTTATTTCACCAACGGGCTGGACCCCGAACCAAGAGCGCGGCGCGTTTTTGCCTTGCACCGGCCGCAAACATTGGCCGCCTGGGTGCAGGAAAGCGAGACGCTGCGCGGCCGTTTACGCCAGATGCCCCCGCTCATCACCGACCGGCTGTGGGGGCCGCAAATTCGGGCCATTACCTACCTGGAGCAGTCGCTAGGCCAGGACTGGCCGCGGGCGCTGATCCAGATGGCCACCGGCAGCGGCAAGACGTTCACGGCCGTTAACTTCATTTACCGCCTGATCAAACATGCCAACGCCCGGCGCGTCCTCTTTCTGGTAGACCGCAACAACCTGGGCCGGCAGGCCCACAACGAGTTTGTCCAGTTTGAGACGCCCGACGACGGCCGTAAATTCTCCGAACTGTACAACATCCGCCACCTGACCAATAACGTCATTGACCCGGAGCGCGACGTCAACCGGGTCTACATCAGCACCATCCAACGCCTCTACGCCCTGCTCAAGGATGAGGAGTTGGAGGAAGAGGCGGAAGCCATTTCCCTGTACGAGGCCGAGGAAAAGGGAGATGCGCCCACCACGCCGCGCACCGTCACCTTTACCGGCAAACTGCCCATCGAATTTTTCGACTTCATCGTCATTGACGAATGTCACCGCTCCATCTACACCGTCTGGCGGCAGGTGTTGGACTATTTCGACGCCCATCTCATCGGCCTGACGGCCACGCCGGGCAAGCAGGCCATCGGCTTCTTTAACCAGAATCTGGTCATGGAATATACCCACGATGACGCCGTGGCCGATGGCATTAACGTGGGCGGCGAGGTCTACCGCATTTTGACCCGCATTTCGGACGAGGGCAGCACGGTGGAGGCCGGCCGCTGGGTGGGCAAAATGGACAAGCTGACGCGGGCGCAGTGGCAGGAGAAGCTGGACGAGGATTTGACCTATGCGCCGCAGCAGTTGGACCGGGACGTGGTCAGCGAGAGCCAGATACGGACCATCATTCGCCATTTTCGGGACGTCTTGTTCAGCCAACTCTTTCCCCACCGGGCCGACCAGGTGGTGCCCAAGACGCTCATCTTTGCCAAAGACGACAACCACGCCGAGAACATTGTGCGCATTGTGCGCGAGGAGTTTGGCAAGGGCAACGATTTCTGCCAGAAGATCACCTACCGCGCCCGGCGCAACCCGGAAGATATTTTGCAGGATTTTCGCAACAGCTACCATCCGCGCATTGCCGTGACGGTGGATATGATCGCCACCGGCACCGACGTGCGGCCGATTGAAATCCTGCTCTTTATGCGCCAGGTGCGGTCGCGGGGTTATTTTGAACAGATGCGGGGGCGGGGGACGCGGGTCATCCAGCCCGACGAACTGCAAGCGGTGACGCGAGATGCCCGCCACAAGACCCATTTCGTCCTCATTGACGCCGTGGGGCTGACCGAAACGGAGATGATTGAACCGGCCCGCGTCCAGGAGCGCAAGCCCTCTCTCTCCTTTGCCCAACTTCTGGAAAATATCGCCTACGGCCAGCATGACGCGGAGACGGTGGCTTCATTGGCCCACCGGCTGGCCCGCCTGCAGCACCGGCTGACGGCCGATGACGAGCAGGTCATCGCCGAGCATACCAATGGCGGCGCCCTGTCCGATCTGATTCATCCTTTGCTCCGTTCGTTGGACGATTTGGCAAATCGTCCTACTACATGGGAGGCGACCGAGCCATTCCGCGCCAACCCCAATTTGCGCCAGGACCTCCTGGAAATGCAGCAGCGGGCCGAAATTGTGCTGGATACGGTCAGCCTGGACCGGGTCAAAGAGGCCGGTTTTGACAGCGACGCCACCGAAAAGCTGCGGCAGATGGTGGCCGATTTCCAGCAATTTATCGCCGACAATAAGGATGAGCTGACCGCCTTGCAAATTTTGTACAACCAGCCCTACGGAGCGCAGGCCCTGACGCGGCAGCAGTTGCAAGAGCTGGCCGAGGCCCTCAAACGGCCGCCCCATCTCTGGACGGAGGAGAAGCTGTGGGCGGCCTATGCCCAACTGGAGCGGGACAGGGTGCGCGGCGTCGGCACGCAGCGGGTTCTGACCGACTTGATTGCCCTGGTGCGTCACGCCTTGCAGCCGGAAGGGGAATTGGCCCCTTACCCGGAGCAGGTGCGGGCGCGTTATGACGCCTGGCTGGCGGCCCAGGAGCGGGCGGGTAAACAGTTCAGCGCCGAGCAGCGCTGGTGGCTGGATAAGATTGCTGCCTATATTGGTCTCAATTTGCAGATTACGCCCCAGGATTTGGAGATTGACGGCGATTTTGTCAACCGGGGCGGCCGTTACGGGGCCATGGATGCCCTGGGCCCCGATTGGCTGCAATTGCTGGAGGAGATGAACCAGGAATTACTCGCGTAATGCGATTTGGTAAATCGCGCCTTGAACGATTTGCCAAATCGTTGTACAGGGGTTGTCTGATGAGTCAATACGATTACAAACCAGTATATGAACGCAATCTGCCGCACTTTCAGCCACCGGGTGCATGTTTGTTTGTCACCATTCGTCTGGCCGGTTCAATGCCCGCCGCGGTATTAGGGCAGTTAAAGCAAGAAGCCGAAGAACGAGAGCGGCTGATTCGAAAAACGGCCGCTTCCGCAGACTTGCACGACCTGCTTTACCAGGAACAGAAACGCCAGTTTGGCCGGTTTGACCAAATATTGGATAAAGCTGCTACCGGCCCAATGTGGCTGGGTCAGCCGGAGATTGCCGAAATTGTAGCTGAAGCGATGCACTTTCGAGATGGGAAGGTGTATGATTTGGATGCATTTTGCATCATGTCTAATCACAGTCATGCTGTTTTTACACCGTTGGCAAAGGAAGATGGTACTTACCATGCTTTGCAGAAAATTATGCACTCGCTAAAGCGGCATACGGCACGAGCGGGAAATAAGGTGTTGGGTCGGGAGGGTGCATTTTGGCAGCATGAAAGTTATGATCACGTGGTACGTAATCGACGGGAGTGGGAACGGATCGTGGCATATGTGTTGAATAATCCGCTGAAAGCAGGGTTGGTAGAAAAATGGGAAGATTGGCCCTGGACATATCTAAAAGATACGTAACCGGCGATTTACCAAATCGCGTTACAGCATGCCTGGCCCGACGCGGAACGGGCTGACTGGCTGCGGTTGGCCTTAGAGGGGCTGAGCGCCGCTTATGGTGAAACGGAACCAGATTACACTGTCACTCTGATCAAGGAACCGAACCCATCTTATGGAAGAGGGTGATTCGTGCCAGGCTACGGATGTAAACAACAATGACGACAAATGGCAATGAGAAACGGCCGTTGCCCAAAACTGATGACGTAGGGGCGCACCCACGTGTGCGCCCTCATGGGTGTGCGCCTTTATGCGTGTGCAATAAGGGCAGACACACAGGTCTGCCCCTACAATTCGCGCCATTGTCTGTACGGGCGGGCTTTGTGCCTGCCCTGGAATGCAGCGACCACACCAGGGCAACCACAAGGGTTGCCCCTACGGGATGATAACAATGACGACAAATGGCAATGAGAAACGGCCGTTGCCCAAAACTGATGACGTAGGGGCGCACCCACGTGTGCGCCCTCATGCGTGTGCAATAAGGGCAGACACACAGGTCTGCCCCTACGGTGACGTGAAGGATGATGGATGACGACGAACGGAACTGAAAAACGGCCGTTGCCCCCCGGCTGGATATGGACAACAATCAAGGAAGTCGCGGAAGTCAACTACGGCAAGGGTTTACCAAAAAACAAGCGTGACGAAGAAGGAGAAATACCCGTTTATGGTTCTAATGGGATTACCGGTTATCATTCTGAACCATTGATTGACGGTCCTTGCTTGATTATCGGACGCAAGGGGGCCGCTGGCGTAGTCCATTATTCTCCGACAGCGTGTTGGCCAATTGATACAGCATACTACGCACACTTTAGAAATGATGTTTTTCTAAAGTATGCTTATTATGTTTTCAAAACTTTGGAACTTGAAAGCCTCGATAGGTCTACTGCCATTCCGAGTTTAAGCAGAGATGATCTTTATATACAGACCTTTCCCCTTGCGCCCTTTTCTGAACAAGAACGCATCGTCGCCGAAATTGAAAAACAGTTCACCCGGCTGGACCAGGCCGTGGCCTCCCTGCGCCGGCTGCAAGAGCAACTGGCCCGCTACAAAGCCAGCCTCCTCAAAGCCGCCTGCGAAGGTCGCCTGCTCCCCCAAGACCCCCACGACGAACCGGCCAGGCAGCTTCTCCAGCGCATCCTGGCCGAGCGCCGCGCCCGCTGGCAGGCGGCTGATCCGGGGAAAAAGTATAAAGAACCAATAGAAGTGAATAGTCTTGATCTGCCTAACTTGCCGCAAGGTTGGATATGGTCAAATATGGATTCGTTGATTATTGATGGTCCACAAAACGGGCTTTATCTACCAAAATCGAAATATGGAGAAGGTACTCCAATTCTTCGCATTGATGATTATCAGAACGGAGAGAGCCGCTCATCAAATCAATTGCGAAAGGTTGCAGCTAGTCAGCAAGAAATCCAAAAATACAGCCTGCGCAAGTATGATATGGTGATTAATCGTGTCAATAGCCCATCTCATCTTGGCAAATGTCTTGTTATTGGAGACAAAAATCTTCCGTCTTTGTTTGAATCTAACATGATGCGGATGGCATTTGCCAAGAATGTGAATCCACATTTTGTTGAATTCTACCTTCAGTCAGCAGACGGGCGTATGCGATTGATTAGTAATGCAAAATGGGCGGTAAATCAGGCAAGTATAAATCAGGGCGATGTTCGTATCACACCAGTTCCACTCCCACCACTCGCCGAACAAAAACGCATTGTCGCCGAAGTCGAACGGCGGCTCTCCGTCGTGGCCACGGCTGAGGCGGCCGTTGCGGCTAACCTGACCCGTTCCGGCCGGCTGCGCCAGGCAATATTACATCAGGCATTTAACGGCCGTTTGGTATAATGTTAGGGGCAGTGCCTTGAGCCTGTCGAAAGGGGGTTGACAAGCCGTAATGCGTAAAACGTAAAACGTAACCAGGGAGACCTTACGCATTACGCATTACGTTTTACGTCAGACCCCTTGAGATCCTGAAGACCCACAGAAAGAAACGATGAAAGACCCTCATTAAGGAGTAGACAATGGACGATAAAGACAACCCCCAATCATTAGACATCGGCGATGTGGTCAAGGTGCGCCAGGGTTTTGAGGACCCGGAAACCGGCGTAGATATGAGTGGCTGGTACGGCCGTGTCACCCAACGCTTCCCCGAAGCAGGCACCGCCATGATCGCCTTCGACAGCCAGACATTGCGGCAAATGCCCGACCATTACATCGAAACCTGCGTGGCCGACGAATGTAGCTGGCAGGCCTATGGCTACGAGCTGACCGACCTGATTAAGGCGGTACCCCGCGACACCCCGGCCGAAGTGGAAACGGCCGTAGAAGAATTGGAAATGAAGTATATCTACAGCTACCTGGGTGAAGAAGGGTTGGAAATCCGCCAGATTCTCCGCAGCGTGGACCCCGACGACGAAATGGATCACCTGGTCGCCTGGACCGACTATCTGGAAGAAAACCTGCCCTTTCCCTTTGCCGCCGTGGTGGATGAATGGCAGGATCGCGGCCCGGTACCCAGCGGGTCCAGGGTGCGCGTACACGCCATCGAAGATGCCGACGAGCATTATGGTATTATTGTTAAAGTGAGATACGGCCGTAAACAATACCATTTTCCCCTGTGCGAACTGGCCGCGGCCGATGAAAAATCACCCGGATACCACCTGATCGATCTCTACCGCACCTGGTTTGCCAACCGGTAAAACAACGCGGGCAAGCGATATTACAGCAGGTATTTAACGGCCGTTTGTAGCGCGATTTGGTAAATCGCCCCTGGACGATTTACCAAATCGTCCTACACTTTTATGATGAACGAGATGCCGAAACCACAAAAGTTTCTGATCTATCTTTCCTGGGCTTTTGCCGGCCTGATGGGGTTGGGCGGCGTCATCAGCGTTATCAACGACACGCTGTACCTGGTCACTTTGCCGGTTAGTCTGGTCGGTACCGGTCTCATCGTCGTTTTTTACTTTGGCGCACAGCAATATTTGAAACATTATGGCTGGCAAACGGAACACGGCCGTATCACCCGCCTGAATTTTGGGATGATCCTGCCCCTGTTAGGGATGATTGCCCTCCTCTGGCTGCCCCAACTCGTCCAATTGGCCCCCGGCTCACGCGCCTTTCCCCGCGCCGCCGCGGACGAGGCCCTGATTGTGGTTGCTACCTTTCACCGGACAGAGGGGGTTGTGGATTCGGCCGTACACGATGAAATCCGCCGTGCCATCCAGCGGCAGATTGACGCGCTCAACCTGGAAAAGGTGCGCGTGGCCGTCGAGCCGGCCGTCATCCCCTCCGCCAACCGGGAGCAGGCGGAAGCATTGGGCAAAAGGTACAATGCCGCCCTCATTATCTGGGGATCAGATAGCGGCGTTCGCCTGGAAATTAACTTTTTGAATCTTAAAGAACCAGACTCTGCGGCAGCCGAGGTCACCATTTCGGAAACCCTCAGAACCCAACTGGCCAACCCGGAAGCCTACAGTCAATTTGTGGTGAATGAGTTGCCAAGGCAGTTGACCTATCTTTCTCTGTTTGCCCTAGCACGAGCTGAAACTGGTCAAGAAAATTACGAAGGGGCGATTGTGTTACTGGAAACGGCCGTTGTTTCTCTCCCAGATTTAACCAATGCAGGTAGCCTTGTCCTGAAATTAGATACTGCATATTTCCGATTGGGTTGGCTTCACCAAACCACCGGTCAATTACAACCAGCCATCGCCTATTATAATGAGGTTATTGCCCTCAACCCGGAAAATGCCACTGCGTTCTATAATCGCGGTCTTGCTCACGCTGACTTGGGTAATTTTGAACAAGTCATTACTGAATTTGACCGCGCTATTACTCTCAACCCGGAAAATGCCTTTGCGTTCACTAATCGCGGCCTTGCTCACTATTACCTCGGCAATTATGAAGAAGCTATCAGGGATTTTGACCAGGCTATTGCCCTCAACCCGGAAGAGTTCCGTGCGTTTAACAATCGCGGCCTTGTTTATGCTGGTTTGGACGACTATGAACAGGCCATTGTCGATTACAACCAGGCTATATCTTTCAATCCGAAAGAGTTAGCTGCATTCTACAATAAGGGCAATGCTTACTACAGCTTGGGAAACTATGAGCAGGCCATTGCCAACTATAATCAGGCTATTGCCCTCAATCCGGAATTTGCCCTTGCGTTCAACAAACGTGGTACTTCTTACGTCAAACTAGGTGATTATGCACGGGCTATTGCCGACTTTAACCATACTATTGCCCTCAACCCAGAAGATGCTCTTGCGTTTAATAATCGTGCCCTTGCTTACGTTAGCTTGGGCGATTATGAACGAGCTATTGCCGATTTCGACCAGGTAATTGCTCTCAACCCGATGTTTGCTACAGCATATCTGACTAGAGCACTTACTTTCTTGGAATTAAGACAAAACGCCAGAGCTTTGCTTGACTTACACACATATCTTGCACTCGATCATCAATCACCAGAGCAAGAAGCGGTTCAAAGACTTATCAACCAATTAGAAGCCAAGTTGGAGAATTAGCGTCTATGTCCAACCAATCCGCCGCCATTGTGCAACGCCTGTGGAACTACTGCACCGTCCTGCGCGACGACGGCCTCTCCTACGGCGACTACGTTGAGCAGCTCACCTACCTCCTCTTCCTCAAAATGGACGACGAACGGCGCAAAATCGGCGACCCATCCACCATCGCCGACGCATATAGTTGGGCCAGCCTGGTCCACCTGGACGGCAACGAACTGGAAAGCCATTACCGGGAAATCCTGACCGCCCTGGGCCAGGGGCGCGGCCTCATCCCCACCATCTTCCGCAAGGCCCAAAACCGGGTACAAGACCCGGCCAAGCTAAAGCGGCTGGTCAGCCTGATTGACGGCGAAAATTGGAGCCGCCTCAACGTGGACGTCAAGGCCGACATCTACGAAGGACTGCTGGAGAAAAACGCCCAGGACGTCAAATCGGGCGCGGGCCAATATTTCACGCCCCGGCCGCTCATCCAGGCCATTGTGGATGTGATGGCGCCGCAGCCGGGTCAGACGATTTGCGACCCGGCCTGCGGCACCGGCGGCTTTTTGCTGGCGGCGTATGATTTTGTCGGCCGTCACTACCAACTGGACCGGGATGAATGGCTCCATCTGCGCCAGGAAGCCCTGCACGGCTGGGAAATTGTGGACAATACCGCCCGGCTCTGCGTCATGAACCTCTATCTGCACGGGATCGGCCATCACTCCGACCGCAGCCCCATCCACGTAGATGACGCCCTGGCCAACAAGCCGTCCGATACCTACGACATCGTCCTGACCAATCCCCCCTTCGGCAAAAAGTCGAGCGTCACCTACATCACCGAGGAAGGGGAGGTCAAGCGAGAGGCGCAAACGGTCGTCCGCGACGATTTCTGGACCTCGACCAGCAACAAGCAGTTGAACTTTGTGCAGCACGTGCATAAGCTGCTCAAGATTCACGGGCGGGCGGCCGTGGTTGTGCCCGATAACGTTCTCTTTGAAGGGGGCGCGGGCGAAACGGTGCGGCGTAAACTGCTGCAAGAGAGCGATTTGCACACCATTTTGCGCCTGCCCACCGGTATCTTTTACGCCCAGGGGGTGAAAGCCAACGTGCTGTTCTTCGACCGCAAGCCGGGACGGGAACGGCCGTGGACGGAGCAGGTCTGGTTTTACGACTACCGCACCAACGTCCACCACACGCTCAAACAAAACCCGCTGACCCGCGCCGACCTGGATGAGTTTGTGGCCTGCTTTAACCCGGTCAACCGGCATGAGCGGGTGGCTACCTGGCAGGAGGATGAGGGGAATGGAGACGGCCGTTTTCGCGCCTACCCCCTCGACGACATCCTGGCCCGCGACAAGGTGAATCTGGACATTTTCTGGCTGCGCGACGAGTCGCTCGAGGACAGCGACAACCTGCCCGACCCGGATGTACTGGCCGTCGAAATCGTGGAAGAGTTAGAAGCGGCCCTGGAGCAGTTCCGCCTCATTGCCGATGATTTTGTGGAATGGCCTGACGAGGCGTGATTACTTGGGCTGTCTGGCTGCGACCGGTGTCGAGCGATTGCTGGTCGTCTAAATCCACGCAAGAAGACTGCCACTCATCTAATTTGCTTCAATAATATGCTATAATAGCATCATCACTTTCTCATGGAGCATGGGTTATGGACGCTATTGAGTTTCAAACAACTGTCAAAGAAATTATCACCACGATCCCCAAAGATAAACAAAAAAGCCTGGCCAGATATCGTGGTGATGAGGCTGTGCGTGTCATTATCTTGACACAGCTCTCCCCAAAAACCGGGCTGCGTAAAGATTTACTGCGTGATGCCGAGGAAAAAGGGTATGATGATTTTCTGGACTACTTGATAGACCATCCATTGCCAGTGCCCTACCCCATTCGATTTTCTCGAGAGGAACTGCATGAGCGATGAGGCTCTTTGCTCCCTTCGCATCTTTGCGTTAAGTTTTTTTACAAGCGTCCCTCCATCGAACCGGCATAGCCGGTCATCTCCACGTAACCCTGGGCACGAACGGCCGTATCACCCAAAATCCCCTCAAACCCTACCGCCCCTTCCCAATAAACGGTTGAGACGGTTAGCTCCTGGTTGGGCATGAGCGGTTGGCCGGTCAGGTCCAGACCCAATTCAGGAATAGTTAAATGCCAGCCGGCCGGATAGGTGGCGCCGCTGTCAGGACTGGTCCAGGTATCCAGGACGGTCAATTGCCACTGCTCGTGGGAGAGGGGGGTCACGCTGCCGTCCGTGTCAATGAAGCTGCCGCTGGAAAAGGGTTCGATTGAGCCATCCTCGTTGCGAATCTGGAATAGCATCAGGGCAGTGCCGTTGTCAAACTGGAGCGAGAACCAGTCCCAACCGATGGCCCCCTGGCTCAGAACGCTGGTGCTGTACTCGTGGTCCTTCCAACTCAGGCCAGTCACGGCAAACTGTTCGCCCCGGATCGTAACCGTGCCCTCTGTCGCCTGCTGCACGATCGAGTAGTAGTAGGAGGCGTTGCCCACTTCCGGCCCTTTCTGGCTGAGGCCGCCGTCGCCGTGCAGAACGGGCGGGATGGTCTGGCGCAAGGTTACATCCAGGGCCATGTCGTCGGTTACGGCCGTAATGCGAACCGTCTCCGGCCCCGTTTCAAACACCTGCCAATCCTCCAGCCAGACGCGGTAGGGGACCGACTGCGCCCCGGCCAGCCCCAGGCTGCCCCGGCTGAACCGTTCTGCCTTGTAGAACTCGCTGTTGGCGATGTCGCTGATGGTAAAATGGGCCAGGTACAACTGGTTGGTGCGCCATTCGGAGGTCTCGTCCAGTTGGTCCAGCGTCGCCTCAAATTCCGGCAGCGGGGACAGGGCGCGGCGGAAGATGGTGAACTGGTAGCCAAATTGACGGCCGTCTGCCGTGGCCACAATGCCCGTGTAATACCACCACTCCGTCTGGAAGCCGGGATGCTCACCCAGGTTGCGGGGAAACTCGATATTGTTGGGCAGCAATGCCTGCTCATACGCCCCTGGGTCAGGCTCACTCAGCAGCGACACCAGCGAAGCATCGGCCGGCTGGAGGGTACTCGCACGACTACAGCCAACTATAAGCAAAAGACAAAGCACCGGTAACAGAACCCATGTTAAATGTTTCATAAAAACAAAGAACTCCTCAACTAGCCGCTTCTTATATCAGCTGTCGGCTTTGCTAACGGCTGAGACTGATTTTTAATCAATTCGATGTCGAGCCAATAGTGCAAAATGCTGTTAGGCTGGATGTACAATGGTATGGTCGCCAAGCCATTGGGTAAAGGCTTCCCGGCTCATATGGCCCGATGCTATCTGCAAGATGACGTGAACCTGTTCTTCCACGTCTGCCTCAATTTCGTGCCCGTTCAGAAGTAGAAACATTTCCATGGCTGCATGGCCTGTTCGTTTGTTGCCGTCAACAAAAGGGTGGTTTTGAATAAGCGAGAACCCCAATGCAGCCGCCTTTTCAACGGCCGTCGAATACAACTCTATATTGCCAAAGGTCATACGCGGTTGAGCCACTGCGGATTCTAAACTGGCTAAATCTCGCACGCCCATAGCGCCTCCGGATTGGGCCATGATGCGAGCATAGATCTCAAGGACTTCTTTGACCGTCAGATATCGCATCAGGCCAACCGGCGGTATAAGTCAGCGTTTTTCTGTAGTAGATAATCTAAGGAGCGTTCAAAATCTTCTTCAGAACGACTCAATAGATCTTCAACACTTGCTTGTACCAACTCCTCCGGCGAAAGGTGGAGTTTGGCCGCTTTCTTCTTTAACTGTTGTAGGCGATCATCCGGTAATGTAATGGTTATTGAACTCATACGAGACTCCTGATTATGTAAGAGCATTTGTTTTCTGAATGATAGGTTAATTGTAACATGTCACGCCGCCACCTCGCCACCCCGCTACTCTTGCCGTATGGCCGTGGCAATCACCATGCGGCCCAGGCGCAGCGAGGGGTAGATACCGGCCAGCAGCGCCGCGCCGACGGCTACCAGAAGGGCCTGCCAGAAGTAGGCGGGCTGCAAGACCATCTGCAACGTCCAGCCGAAGGAGCGCACGTTGATGACATAGATCAAAATCCAGGCCAGGACGTAGCCGACGGGCATGGCCAGCAGCCCGGCCACAAAGCCCATCAGCCCCGTCTCGATAAAGGTGAGGGACCACAGTTGGCGCACCGTCATGCCGTTGGCTCGCAGGACGCCTAGCTCCCGCGCCCGCTCCAGTTGCAGGCTCATGAGGGCGCTCAGAACGCCGATGAAAGCGACCAGGACGGCCAGCAGGCGCAGAGCCGAGGTGATGGCAAAGGTGCGATCAAATACCTCCAGCGAGTTCTGGCGCAAACCCTGGTTGGATTGGATGAGCAGTTCCTGGCGGCCGGCAACGGCCGTTTGCAATACCCCCACCACCTCATCCACCGCCTGGCCCGGCTCCAGGAAGATGGCCAGGGAAGAAACAGGGGCTTCCCCCCACACCTGCTCATACAAGCCCCGATCCATCAAGACCGTGCCCTGGTCGCTAGCGTAGTCGTAATAGACGGCCACGATGGGAAAGCTTTGCGGCCCGGTCGGGGTGTCCAGCCGCAGCGGTTCGGGGGGCAGGCTCAAATTCTCGCGTAAAATCAGGGCTTCGGAGACCATGACCCCCTGTCCCGCTGCCAGGGCGGCGAACGGATCGGTGTTGGCGGTCCAGGCATAGCTGCGGCTGCCCCGCGACACGTCCCCGTCGACAATGACCAGTTGCAACGGCCGTTCCAAATCAGGCGCACGCACATCGACCGAATGGGCCGAGAAAATGTCGGCCGCGCCCGGCCACTGTTGCAGTTCGGCCACCAGTTCCGGCTGGATGGTACCGACGGTCCGGTTGGCAGTCACGGTGGGGGGTGAGATGAAAATATCGGCCCGCAGCGTCTGGTCGAGCCAATCGACGACCGTGCCGCGAAACGAGCCGATCATGATAGACACGCCGACGACGACAGAAACGGCCGTCATCAACGCGGCAATAGCCACCGAAGTCCGGCTGAGGGAGCGCACGATGTCGCGGGGGGCCATGCGGCCCAGAACGCCAATCGCCCGTTCGCCCATAGGTACGCTCAGATTCATCAGGAATACGGTCACGGGCGCGGTCAGCAGGGCGGCCCCGATGAGAATGGCAAAGAGACCGGCAAAGGCAGCGACCAATCCGGCCTGGGGCAGCCAGAGCAGCAGAACGCCGGCCCCGCTCAGCAGCAGCCAGACCAAAATCAGCCAGGGGAGTAACTGCCGGGTGCGACCTTCCAGGCTGGAGCGGCGCAGGGTGGTGGCCGGGGTGGTCCGCATCGCTTCCCAGGCAGGCACGAGGGAGGCGACGACGGCCGCGCCCAGGCCAAAAATGAGGCCGCGCAGCAGCGTTTCGGGCGGGACGGCCACATCGCGCACGTTGACCACGAAGTAGAAGTCGTTGATGGTCTGGGTGATGAGGCCGACGGTGCCTCGTCCCAGCAAAACGCCTAATCCTAGCCCTAACACGGCCCCCACCAGCCCCAAGACCAGGGCTTCGGCCAAAATCAGCAGGAATAGCTGGCCGCTGGTAGCCCCCAGGCAGCGCAAAATGCCGAACTGCTGCCGCCGCTGCACGACGCTAAAGGTGACGGTGTTGTAGATGAGGAACATGCCCACCACCAACGCCAGCAAACTGAGGGCAGTCAGGTTGAGTTCAAAAGCGGCCGTCATCTGCTGGATGGCGTTGCCCCGCGCCGTGGCCGGTTCGATGACCACGCCGGCAGGCAGGATGGCTTCGATAGCGGCCAGATCGGGTTCGTCGGCGATGAGGTCTATGTGGCTTAAACGGCCGTTCATCCCCAACACCTCTTGCGCCGAAGCAATGTCCACAAAGATAAGGCCGCTCAGGGCACGGCGACTGCTCTCGTCTTCCGGTTCGAGCAGGCCGACCAGGGGGGCGTCGAATAAACGGCCGCCCAGGTCTAGGGTCAGCACGTCGCCCAAAGCGAGTCCTTGTGCGGCGGCCACATCCTCGGCGATAATCACCCCATTCGGCTGGGTCATAAAGGCGGTCAGTCCCTCTAGCCCCTGGCTGCCATCGCCAAAGTAGGGGCGGAAGGGGGGTTCGGCGAAGGGGTCAATGCCGACCAGGCGCAGCGGCTGTGGCCCAATTTCTCGAATCTGGACGTAGCCCTCGACGACGGGCGCGGCCGGGCTAAAGCCCAGTTCGGTCCGCAGCCGGACGTATAGCTCGCTGTCCAGACCGGTGGGGCCGCCTACAATGCGGTGGGTGGTCCGCCCCGCTACGGCGTCGGTAGACAGTTGAAAGGCTCGCTGCGCCGATCTGTTGGCGAGGTCAATGGAGACCATCATGGCCACGCCAATGGCCACGCCGACGATGAGCAGGATGTATTGAAACGGCCGTTTCTGCATTCGCCGCCAGGCCAGCCGTAGGAGGGGGGTGTTAGAAAGCTTGGGTGAAGAGGAGGAAGCATTCATGGGCGTAAAACGTAATGCGTAAAACGTAATGGTTGGATTAGGGCATTGGGATGTCTTGGAGCAGATTGGATAAGGTGGTGGGAGGGGTGGATTCCGGGATGTTTGTGTGGTATTGAGATTGGTCCTCGCGCAGATTGCGGCCACGCTGTTGGGGGACCATGGTTAAGAGAAGGCGGATAACTTCGGAAAGCAACTTGATGCGATGGGTAGCAACTGCTTCACCTAAAACGTGACGGCCTTTATAATACCAATCCCGGCTTTCACGGGCTGACCCCAGTGCGTACTCATAAAATCGTGCCCGGTCTTTGCCTGTGCCGCGTGAGTAGCCTTCGGCAATGTTGGCACTGATAGAACCCAACGCCCGATAAAGCTGGTCGGACAATTTGACGGTACGCCCATCTGTGACCAGCTTGCTCACGTCTTGCCAGCCAATATCGCTGGTAAATAAGGCCAACCGATATGCCTTAATCTTCCACAGCGAATCCTCTCTGATCTCGGTAATAACCTCTTCTTCCCAGTCGTTATATTTCATGATAATAACTCTACAAAACGTAAAACGTAACGAGTAAAACGTAATGCGTAAGAATTCCAACCATTACGTTTTACGTTTTACGCATTACGTATTGGTACCAACTGCCCATCCGTCACCCGCAACACCCGATCCGCGTACTCGGCGATTTCGATGTTGTGGCTGGCCATGATGAGGGTTTTGCCGGCGGTGCGGGTCAGGTCGAGGAGGAGGTCAAGGATGCGACGGCCGTTTTCTTCGTCCAGATTACCGGTGGGTTCGTCGGCCAGGACCAGCATGGGATCGTGGACCAGGGCGCGGGCGATGGCTACGCGCTGCTGCTCGCCGCCGGAGAGCTTGTCGGGAAAGGTGTCGCGCCGGTCGGCCAGGCCCACCCGTTCCAGCAGGCGCATAGCGGCCGTTTCCAACTCTTGCCGCCGCTTGCCCGCCAGTTCCTGGGGCAGGGTGATATTTTCCAGGACGGTCATGGTGGGGATCAGGTTGAAGAATTGGAAGATAAAGCCGATCTGGTCGCGGCGAAAGAGGGTACGCTCTCGCTCGCTGAAACGGCTGATGGAGATGTCGTTGATGGTAATCTCGCCGCCGTCTGGCTCCTCAATGCCGCTGATCAGGTTGAGCAGGGTGCTTTTGCCGCTGCCGCTGTGGCCCAGCAGCAGAGTGAACTCCCCTTCGTAAAAGTCGAAGGTGATGCTGCTCAGCACCTCGCGGGTGTCGCGCCCTTCGCGGAAGCTCTTGCTGAGGTTGGTGAGGGAGACGAGAGGGATACGGCCGTTTTTACCAACTTTGTCGGGCGAAACGGCCGTTGTTGTTTGTGTGTCAGGTGTCGCAAATAAATGTTGATTCATCATACACAAAACTATAGCACAAACCAACAAATCCTGTGCAAAAGTTGTGCATGGGGTTAGTAACCGTTAATAAAAAAGGCCAACCGCTTCTCAACGGTTGGCCTCTATGCGTGACTGGTTGTTGGCTTCATCGTTACTCGTCTTCCTCCCGCAGCCCACGGGCAAAATCCGGTCTGGCTGCATCTTCACCAGTTTTACGAACGCCACGCGCAAAGTCAGATTGTGTCCGCTCTTGCTTCTTGTGACGGATGCCACGGGCAAAGTCAGATAGTGTCCGATCTTGCTTATCTTGGCGGATACCACGCGCAAAATCGGGCCTCTTTTCTTTGTCGCCACCTTGAACTGTTACTCTATTTAACGCTCTCATGGTTTTAAGCTCCCTGTACCAATCGAGCGGCAGGCGATGGTAGGCGTCCAGCCCTTCTTGGGACCTGACAGGTTTTGGCGTGTATATTTTGTCTAATAGCTATGGTGGCAAATCTGTCAGGTCTGGGCAGTTACTTCCTGAATGTAAAAGCTGTGTCGGACCAATCACCCGCAATGGTTCGATTGGTACCTAAAAAAGTAATCGGCTAATTAGTAAGCCAATTCCTTACCTATAGGGTAACAGATTTTTGCCAAATTTGGAATGGTAAAAGGGGAAGATTTAGTAAAGATTAACGCTTGACCCAGGTCAGCCGTCAAAACAGCGACGACTGACCTAGGCAACCTGATTATCAAACAGCTACTTATCGTCGTCAGCTTCTTCTTCGCGCAGGCCGCGGGCAAAGTCGGGCTGTTCTTCGTCTTCTTCACCTTCACGGACACCCCGCGCAAAATCGGGTTGTTCTTCGTCTTCTTCGCCTTCACGAACGCCACGAGCAAAGTCGGGTTGTTCCTTGCCATCTTCTTCTTTACGGATACCACGAGCAAAATCCGGCTTTTCGTCGCCGTCGCCTTGTATAACTTCTTGTTCTAACTCTGTCATCTCTATTTCACTCCTTATTTAGTTGAAAGGGTTGGTTAGTAAATGAACATCGGGTAAAACCTATTGTACCAGAATATGTTCAAATCCCACAGAGCAAAACTGCCAAAAGAGCCAAGAACTGGTCCAAACCGGGCATTTCTTTGTCTAACAAGTGCCAACCAAATCGGTCTGCGGTAACTTGTCAACTGGCACGGAGTATGTTAGGATCAGTGTACCCTGCCATGTGCGTGATTCGGGCTTTCTGTCGTTGAGCCAACGCCTTTTAGACCGGGGACCGGAATACGCAGAGGGGATGTAGTAGCCGACTGGCAAGGCAATATCCTCGGAAACCAGGTTCCCACCTGCATACGCAGGTTCAAACCGTAGTTGCCCACACGACATGGCGGGGTCAACAATTGGTAAACGGTTAATTGTTGAATTGATGAATAGTTAGCTGGCCTGTTCTTGCGTTTTAAGCCCCTGATTTGGCACAAATGAGATTAAGTTTGCCGGGCAACAGCCGATAGGTCACGGCCGTTTCTGCTTCCCCGATCAGTTCTCCGTCGGTATGGATGGGGGTGCCGGGCTGGCTGTGGATCGTCAGGCTGGTGGCAGGGATGTAAGTAACGGCCGCATGGTGAACGTGGGTTCCACGTAACAGGCGTAGCAGGATAGCCAGCACGGTCGTTTTGGCCACCTCCGGCGCGAAAACCAGATCAAAACAGCCATCATCAATTGAGGCCGTGGGCGCCATCATGAACCCGCCCGTACGCGGCCCGTTGCAAATTGAGAGCAAATAGACCGGTCCGCTATAATTCAAACCATCCCCTGCAATATCCATCTGCCAGGCCCGCAGCTTTAGCAACGCCCGCAGCAAGGCCACCATATAGCGCAATTCCCCCCGCAATCGCTTCATTCTAATATTTTCTAGCGTTACCATTGGCTCCATGCCCACGGCTGAATTATTGACAAAATACCGGTGCAGCGCAGCATCTTGCCCACCCACTGTGACCAGGCCCACGTCGATAGGGCGCGTGTGACCCCCTGCCAACAGGGACACGCTGTTAGCAATCGTTAAGGGCAGGCCGGCCATCAGGCTGAAATCGTTGGCCGAGCCTAAAGGAATAATGCCAAAAGGAATGGTGGTAGCCTCAGCGGGCGTGGCCCGCAGCAAGCCGTTAACGACTTCATTGATGGTGCCATCGCCGCCAGAGGCCACAATCATCTCGCAGCCGGCACGAACGGCCGTTTCTGCCAGATCAATCGCGTGTTGGGGGTGGGTGGTGGGGGTGAGGGTAAACGGCCGTTGCAACTGGTTCAAAACGGCCGTTACCGATTCGATTTGCTGCTGAGCTTGCCAGCGGTTGGCATACGGGTTCAATATGACCTGTATGCTCATTTTACAAACCTAACTGCTCCCGCATGAACCCTGGTTTATTGGTGATCAGACCGTGGATGCCCAGGTCGAGCAAACGTTGCGCCTCGGCCGGGTCATCGACCGTCCAGACGTTGACGCGCAGGTTGTTCTCATGCGCCCAGCTCATGTAATCAGTATTGACCAGCGAATAATGGGGATGGTCGGCGGCCGCTTCAACCAGCCAGTGACCCGCTTTCATCTGGGCCTGGTAGCGAATGAGGGCCACGCCTGTCTCTGGGGCTAATCTTTGGCGGGCACGCCGCACGATGATGGGGTTAAACGAGGAGACCAACGCTTGCTGATGATAACCAAATTGGCCTATGCAATCGGCAACGGCCGTTGCCAACCCACTATCCCGCAGCCCGTAATCCTTCAACTCCACGTTATACAGAAAATCCGGCCCTAGCGTCTCAAACACCTCCGCCAGCGTTGGCACCTGCTGATCCGTACCAACGGTCAATGCCTTCAGATCAGCCAGTTTTAGCTCACTCACTTTTCCCTGGCCATTGGTGGTGCGGGCTACGTCGCCATCGTGCATGACCACCGGCCAACCATCAGCCGACAACTGCACGTCAAACTCAATCCCTTCCGCCCCTTGTGCCCGCGCCAGCTCGAAGGCTGCCAGCGTATTTTCAACCGCATCAGCGCTGGCCCCACGATGCCCAATAATAAGCGTAGTGTCTGCCGAAAACCAATCCATGTTGGCTAAAACTCCACAAAATAAGCAGCGGCCGCCTTATCAGCCATCTCAGTGGTGAAACGGGGCGGCACATCCAAATAAGCCGCAATGTCGATTGTCTGCTCCAGCAAGTCACGCGGATGATTGGCTCTTAATTTGCGGTTCTTTTTGATGTAATGCTCTTGCAGCAAATAAACCAGTGCCTTTTCTTCAAAAGGAACATTCAGCCGTTTGGCAGTTTGCTTAAAAATCTCCCGGTATCCCTCAAACGTGGGTGACGTCACCTGAATCTTGTGCCGAATGCGGCGCAAAAAAGCCTCGTCTACCAGGTCCCGCGGTGGCAGGTTAGTGGAAAAAACGATCAATACCTCAAAGGGAATCTCTAGTTTACTGCCGGTGTGCAACGATAAAAAGTCTATCTGTTTTTCCATCGGCACAATCCAACGATTCAGCAAATCGCGAGGTCTTACTTGCTGCCGGCCAAAGTCATCAATTAAGAACATACCACCATTGGCTTTCATTTGAAAGGGCGCTTCGTAGAATTTGTTCGTCTGGTCAAATTGTAGCTCCAGAGCGTCTAGCGTCAGCTCACCCCCCACCATGATAACCGGTCGGCGAATCTTAATCCAGCGTTGATCGATGCGCCGACCCAGGCTGCCGGTCACTGACCGTTTAGCTTCATCTTCTTCTGAAACGGCAACGTGGCTTATCTCATCGTACACCTTGATAACCTGGCCTTCTACGATCACGGCATAAGGAATGTACATGTCCCCCTTTAAGACCATCCGGCCAATACTTTCAGCTATCGTTGTTTTACCATTGCCGGGCGGCCCATAGAGAAACAGGGATTTGCCAGAATTGACGGCCGGCCCAATCTTTTCAAAAACGGACTCTTCCAGGACCAGGTGTGACAGAGCTTGTTTCATCAGGGCAGGCGTTGCTGTCGTTTTTTGCCGTCCCTGCGCTTTCATGGCTTTGACATAATCTACCCAGGGAACGGGCGCGACGCCCGCATAGGTTGAACGTTCCAACTGTTGCCGGGCACGCTGTGCCCCTTTGGTAGTAATCAGGTATTGGTAGCTGCCGGCACCCAGGCCGCCTGATCCTTTTACCTCACACATTTGCTCCCGCTTCAAGAAATCCATAACCGGCAACAGAACGCTCTGAAATGGCAAACGCAGCGAGTCGGCAATTTCGTAACCTGTTACCTGTCCGCGGAAGTACATCACTTTCAGAACCAGGTCTTGCAGAAAGCCGTCGTCCAGGCCGGTTTCTTCAATGCTGTTGATTTGGGAAGGCTGCCAGGGTGTCTGGTTTACCAAAGAGGAAGTGAGTCTTAATTTTGAGGTTGCCATATCATCACTCAGGAAATTTCATGAACCTGGATTAGATTGGTCAGGCCGCTGGACCCAAAAGGAACACCAGCGGTAATCACCATTTTGCTGCCAGGACCGAGACCAAGAGAGCTAACGGCCGTTACGCTTTGCTCAAGCATTTTATCCGTGTTGCCAAAGCTGGGTACGGTCACACACTCTACGCCCCACACCAGAGCCAGACGGCGCTGCGTCCGCTCCAACGGCGAGACGGCCATAATCGGCGTTTGGGGACGATGACGGGCAATCTGCTGCGCTGTATTCCCTGACATGGTGGCGCTCACGATTACCTTTGCCCGCACCTCTTCGGCTACATCACAGGTAGCCGCGCTAATGGCTTCGGTCACGCTTGGTGTGCTAACGTTATTCCAGCGGCGGCGGCGCCATACGTCATAGGGAAAGGCCTGTTCGGTCATGTCGCTGATCTGCCGCATCATACGAACGGACTCAACAGGGAAACGACCGCTGGCCGTCTCACCAGACAGCATGACGGCATCCGTACCATCCAGAATGGCATTGGCCACGTCACTGGCCTCGGCCCGCGTTGGACGTGGATGTTCTACCATAGACTGCAACATTTGGGTAGCCGTAATAACCGGCTTGCCTACCGCATTACAACAGCTAATAATCCGCTTTTGCAGCAGGGGCACCTCCTGCGGCGGCATGTCAATACCCAGGTCACCGCGGGCTACCATCATACCATCTGTCACATCCCGAATCTCCTCCAGATGCTCAATCGCTTCACTCTTCTCGATTTTGGCAATGATGGGAATATTGGCCCCATGCTCTTTCATCAATTCTCGCAGCTCTAAAATATCTTCGGCCGTACGCACAAAAGAGAGGGCAACATAATCTAGCTCCATTTTACAGATAAAGGCCAGATCTTCGCGGTCTTTTTCTGTTATGCTAGAGATAGCCAGATCGGTACCGGGCGCGTTGACTCCCTTACGTGCTTCTAGCAGGCCGGCCACCGTCACCAGGCAGCGCAGCGTATCGCTACGCTTTTCGGCCACGGTGAACTCTACTTCACCATCCCCAATCACCAGTCGAGCACCCGGCTTGACCGTTTCAATCAGGTCCGGGTGGGGCAGATGGATCATCGCCGGCTGGCCAGGGTGGGGTGTAAGGACAACTTCATCACCCAGGTTAAGCTGAATACCGCCAGCGCGTACGTTGCCTAACCGCAGCTTGGGACCTTGCAAATCACCCAAAATTGCCAGGGCTATGCCATCTTCTTGGGCAATACGGCGCAGCATGTTTATCGTCTTGCGATGTGAATCATGGTTGCCGTGAGAGAAATTAACACGAGCGACTGTCATACCGACAGCCAGCATACGACGGATCGTTTCAGGATTGCTGGAAGCAGGTCCTATAGTGGCAACTATTTTCGTTCGGGCCATAGTTTAAATCACCGTGGTGAAGCCAGCGAAATTTGTATCTCGTCTTCGATTTTCTGAACGCGGAGTTCGATACTGTCGTCGGGGGCAAAATTGGTGTCCAACCAGCCGCGCACCAGTGAACTGAGAACCAGTCTGGCCTGATCATGGGGCTGTAACCGCCAAACGCTACTATCCTTATCTGTCTTACCGCCGTAGAAAAGGGTAACTTTGCGTGTGGTGGCGCGGGCGCTATCGGCAAAGAAAGGCCAATGTTCAGGGGTCATGTTAATAAAGCCGCGCCGAATGTGCAGCGGTTTGAGAACAGTCTGATAGATAAACTCGTCGTCTGGCTCCACTTCTTCGGCAGCGGCTGGGGCGTGTGCCGTAGCCGCCTGTCGCAGGGGATCCGCACCAGGGGAAACGGTGCGGCTTTTGGCGCGTACTTTTTCAGCTTTGTCGGTTTTAATGGTGCGGTCGCTGAAGAAATAGAGGGCGGGCATCATGGTTACAATATAGTCGTGCATGACGTCGATGACTTGTGTGCCCATGGCGGCTACTTGCTCCGCAGGCAGGCGGTAGCTGAGGTAGATGGGGGTGACCCACTGCTCCTGACTGTTGAGGTAATGGGCTTTGCTGAGGATAGAAACGGCCGTTTCCAAATCCCAGGCCGACACACTATCCTTAAACAAATCCTGGTAGTGCGAGCGCACCGGCTCTGCCTCATCATCATCCGGGCGTTCTACCTGCATCTGCTGCACCCGGAACGTCCATTGTGGCTCCAGCCTGGCCAACACTTTATGGCTCTCATCGGGCGAACTTTCCGCACGGGCCAGCCCTTTGGCCAGCACCTTGCTATCGGACAGTACCATCTGCACCTCAAGACTGACGGGCCGGGCAATGAAGGAGATATAAACGTCACTCTCTACATTTTCGGCCGCAGCCAGGTAAGCGGCCTGGCTTTCTCGGCTCAGACCGGCCACTTTCAATTCATCGCGTAGGGGCGCGGGCAAACTGACCCGCAGCCGTTTTACAAACTCTTCCAGTTGTGTCAGGGCATAAGTAATCGCCGCCTCTTCTCCCGCCCAGCCAAAGGCAGTGAAGACGGGCATTGTGAGACCTGTAAATTCGTCCGCAGAACCCATAGTCGTGTTTTAACCTCGTTTTGTCGTGTATATCGGTATAGTCAATTGCATGAGATGGTCAGCTAATCTAACCGTTCAGGGGAAACTCATGGTTGTAGATGAGGATAGCCAATTAGCCTAGATCGTCCACCTATTTATAGCCAACGATTGGTAAAAGTCAAGCATTGGCAAACGGTGACCAATCTCAGAAATTGGTCCAAGCCACAATATCAGGGGGTTGACAAAGCGTATTGCGTATTTCGTGTTGCATAACCGGTGAACGTTACGAAATACGCAATACGGCCAAACCCCGTGAAATCGAACAGACCCACCTTTACTTGATACGGTATCCTTTCTCATCATTATTAAATAGCCAGGCCACCACCGACCCAATCTCAATCGTGTCATAGAGATAGGTCTTCATGGTAACAGAGGACGTACCCCGCGTGTGGAGCATGTGCTGGGTGCGCTGCATCCGCTCAAAGCGGTCATGCCAGACGCGGAAATTGTCGGGGCGTAAATCTACCCAGCCTTTGCGTGCCCAACCATCAAGCGAGCCATTTTCGATGGGTAGCTCGTGGTAGATGCTTTCCGGGATGTTGATCCGGGGACCGCGTAGCAGGGTACGGCCGTCCGGAGCCAGAATTGGTAGACCAATAGAGACAATCTGGGTGGCCAGCGTCTCATGGTTGAGCAAAAAGTCATAGACAGTTTCGGCTACTTCGGTGGCGGGCGTTTCAATCACGTTGGTCAACGTCTGGTAGTTGAGCTTCAACAAATGGGCCTCATAGAGCAGTTTCGAAAGCTGTGGCGGCCCCAATTGACCCAGAGCCACACTATGGCTGCTCGTCTCTTCCTCAATGCGGGCCAGCTTCTCCAACGCCGTCTGCCGCAGGACGCCCGCCCGGTAACTAGGCGTGATAATGCTGCTGTCGATACCAGCAATGATATCGTAACCGGTGTTGCTACCCTTGATTTCCAGAACGGCCTGCTGGGCGATCTCTTCCGGCGTCACCGATTCCATCTGGTATATGTGAGTGATAGCCTCAAACTCACCCCGCGCAAAGAAGCCATTTTCGCCGGTATCTACCCCGGCCATGTGCAGCTTGCCCAGCCGTTCGTACTGGTTTTCGTCGCCGCGCAGCAGCAAGGTATCTTCCAATGGTGTCGTTTCAAACTGGTAGCGCCACTGCGGCCGGCCGCCCCGTTTGATAGTGCGATAGCTGACCTGCCGGTAGCCGATCATGGCCGCCGGTTTTAGCTCTTTGACCAGTGGGCCATCAGGGGTGCGGGCCATCAAAAAGAGTAAACCGGAATGGGCAAAGGCAACGGCCGTTTTGCTCATCAGTTTCGCGCTGGGTTTGTCTTCACTATGCGTGTAGGGAATGTTCAGCCCCATGCCGCCCGTGCCCGTCGTGCCGATTTTGAGGTAGAGGCGGGTTTTGACCTCACACATGGCCCGGTGGATCATCTGTACGTGGCGGATCAACTGGGGGATCGATTGGGAGATCATCAGCGTACTCACATTTTCTTCTAGCGTACGGCCGAATTCTACCAACGCCTCCAAATCCTGATGATCTACAATCCGCTGCAACTCTTGCAGCAGATCATAGGTCTGACGGCTCATGCTTTCCACATCCTGATAGCTGATGGCTGTGGCCGTATTGATGCTGTCCACGATCACATCCGGCTTATACTGCTGAATAAGCTGCACCAGGGCCGACTGCTGATAAGCCACCTCTAGCGAGTCGAACAAATCCTGATACAGTTTGTCTCGATTGATGCGGCTCTGCAAAATCCGCTTGCGCCGCTCCATGCTAAACTCGTCACGTACAAACAAGTCACCCCACGCCCCCACAAAGTCAACCTGGGGAAATTCGCGGCGCACATCGTGCAAAAACTCGCGCACTTCGCCCCGGAACAGGCTGGCAACCACAATGCGCTCCGGCTCTAAATGGCGGGCAATTTCACGGACAACCTGTGCCCCCACCAGCCCCGCCCCGCCCAAGACCAGGAAACAACGATCTGATTTCATGATGGGTCTCCTTATAATTGTGGCTCTTGGTCTGTTAAGAAGCGTAAGGCGTAAAACGTAATGCGTAACGAGTAAAGCTATTACGTTTTACGCCTTACGTTTTACGTTTTTACCACCAGACTGCCGCAAGAGCCGCATATAGTCGTTATTCCAGTTCGACGGCCAACGCCACCGCTTCGCCGCCGCCCAGACAGAGGGAGACGAGACCACGACGGCCGTTTCGCTGGCGCAGAGCATGGAGCAAAGTGACGAGCAAACGCGCCCCACTGGCCCCGATAGGATGGCCCAGGGCCACCGCGCCGCCGTGGACGTTGACCTTATCCCAATCCCAATCGTAACCGGCCTGGGTCAGCTCCACGCCGTTGGCCAACGCCTGAGCGGCAAACGCTTCGTTTAGCTCAATCAGGTCCACGTCGGCGAAAGTCCAGCCAATGCGCTCCAGCAGGCGCGGCATGGCGCGGGCGGGAGCCGCAAAAAGCCATTTCGGTTCGAGAGAAGCATGGGTGTAGCCGACAATGCGGGCCAGCGGCGTCAATCCCTGCCGCTCGGCTTCGGCGCGGCTGGTGAGAATGACCGCCGCCGCGCCGTCGTTGAGGCCGGGGGCGTTACCGGCCGTTACCTGTCCGTCCGTCTCAAAGGCGGGGCGCAGTTTGCCCAGCAGTTCGACGCTGGTGCCCAGTTCGTAGCCGTCGTCGCTAAAAGTAGCCCGGATCGATTCGTCGTGCTGCACGATGGTGCTGCCTTTGCGTCCTTTGATTTCGATAGGCACAATTTCGTCGGCGAAACGGCCGTTTACCGTCGCTTCAGCCGCCAACCGATGACTACGTAGGGCAAATTCATCCATCTCGGCCCGGCTGACTTCAAACTGGCGGGCAATAAATTCGGCCGCGTTGCCCATGGCCCAATTCTCGAAAGCGCACCAAAGCCCATCAGTCAGCAGCGCGTCTTTGAAGTCACCATGCCCAAAGCGCAGGCCATCCCGCGCCCCGTGTACCAGGTGGGGGGCGTGGGACATCGACTCTTGCCCGCCGGCCACGATGACGTCGGCTTCGCCAGCATGGATGGCGTTGGCCCCCATCATGACCGCCTTGAGACCAGAGCCGCACACTTTGTTGATGGTGGTGGCCCCAACATCCGAGGGTAAACCGGCGTTGAGGGCGGCCTGGCGGGCGGGGGCCTGGCCGGCCCCGGCCTGGACCACGTGGCCCATGATCACTTCGTAAATGGATTGGGGATCGATACCGGCGCGGGAAACGGCCGTTTCGATTGCTTTCCCCCCTAACTGGGGCGCGGTCAGACTGCTCAAAGACCCGCCCATTCTGCCGGTCGGCGTCCGCGCCGCCCCGACAATGACAACATCATCTTGTTTATTACCGTTATTACTCATGGAAAATAGCTCCTTATGGGTTCAGTGGCATTATTGGGAATGTAAAACTTTAGTCGCTAACAAGGGCAACATCGACAGTTCTTTGTCGATAATCATTAATTTGTGAATTTGTGAATTTGTGAATTGTTAATGACATCACTGGCGACGCGCATTAACCATTCAGCAATTCAGCAATTCAACAATTAACTGTTTTTTTATAAAGAATCGGTCTCTTTACAATAATTTAGCTTCATTAGTTAAATAATATCGTATCCAGAGCGATTGGACCAATCAGGCCAGAGTTCGTTATAATCTAGCCCATATGATACATCGCTGCCTCTTTTCACTGCTCCTCTTACTCACCATTGCCGCCTGTGGCGCGGATACGGCCGTTCTCCCGGAAACCGATTTATTACCGACAAATACACCAGAAACGGCCGTTACCCCCACACCAGAAATAATCCCCTCAGCAACCGCAGTGACAGCAGCCAGCCCCACCCTACCCCCACCGGCCACCCTGCCGCCCCAGCC
>SLGK01000233.1 GCA_007123775.1 Anaerolineae bacterium
CATGACCGGCGGGCTGACGCTGGGCGGCCTGATTGCCGGTGTTGGCGCTAACCTGTTAACCGACCTGGTGCGGGATGGCTGGCCGGCCACCCGCAACCGCTGGCTGGCCAAAGGCGATCCCCAAAGCGATCCGCTCAGCCGCGCCCATGCCCGCGCCTTTATCCGGGCAGCCAACAGCTACAAAAAAACGTTTCCCTACCATCATATACGGCCTGAGTTACGGGAATTATGCCGCGAGGGATTGGCCCAACTGGAGCAGGATATACACACCCTGTTTCAGGCAGCGGACGCAATTGCCGCCTATTTGCCTGACGGTGACCCGGACCGGGCCGAAGCGGAGATGGGCCGGGTTTTGGCCGACTATTTTTATGGCTACCCCGAGTCTTTCCTCAAACATCTGCAAACGCACTTTGCGTCGCGGCGGCTGGCCGACTATTTTAGCCGGGAACTGCAACAAGATGAGCCGGCCCGCGCCGCCTTCCAACTCCTGCTGCTGCAAACGGTAAAACAACAAACGGCCGTTCTCCTCAGCCAACAAAAAGAACTCAGCACCGACGTACAGGCCGTGCGCCGCTGGTTGGAAAAGTGGCAGGCAACCCCGCCTGAGCAGCAGCGCGTCGATTTTGAGGCCGCCCTCGCCGCCGCGCTGGAGGGGCTGGCGGCTGACATCAAAGACCACACCACGACCGAACATGAAAAGACCCGTGCCCTTATCGAGGAACGGGTACAGCCGGCCGTCACCTTCCCCATCATCCACCTGCCCCCGGCCAACCCCCACTTCGTCGGCCGGGTCGAACATCTGGAAACCCTGACCAGCGGCAGCGGCAAGACCACCATCACCCAGACCATCAGCGGCCTGGGCGGGGTGGGCAAAAGCCAGTTGATGCTCCACTTTGCCCACCGGCAGCGGGACGCCTACGACATCATCTGGTGGCTGCGCGTGGACGAAGCCCTGGCCGAAGATTTCATCGCCCTGGGGCGGCAGTTGCGCCTGCCCGTGGACGGGCTGGAGCAGGCCCCGGCTATGCAGCTAATCCGCAACTGGCTCAACGGCAGCGACAAACGCTGGCTGCTCCTGTGTGACAACGCCGACAAAACGGAACCCCGCGACCTGCGGGCCAGCCTGCCCACCAACCCCCAGGGCCGCATTCTGATCACCTCGCGCAACTCGCGCTGGCGGGGGCTGGGCGGCGTTTTGCGGCTGGATGTGTTTACCCCGGCCGAGGCAGCCGCGTTTTGGCGAGAAAGATTGAACCAACCGGCCGGATTGGCCCAATCTCGCAGATTGGTCCAATCTGAGTTGGCGGAGTTAGCCGAAGAATTAGGCTATCTGCCCCTGGCGCTGGAACAGGCCGCCGCCTACATAGACCACAACCAGGTCAGCGCAGCCGACTATTTACGCCTCTTCCAAACGCGGCGACGGGAACTGTGGGCCAATACCGAGCCACCCGACGACTACCACGCCACCATCGCCACCACCTGGGACATTGGTTTTGCCGAGGCCCGCCAGACGCCCGGCGCGGCCGATCTGCTCCACCTCTGCTGCTTTTTGGCCCCGAACGAGATTCCGCTGGACCTGCTGGTCGAACAGGCCGACGCGCTGCCCGACGAACTGGCGGCCATTTTAGCCGACCCGCTGGCCCGCAACGCCGCCCTGACCGCTCTGGAACGCTACGCCCTGCTGACCCGCAGCGACGGGCTGCTGAGCATCCACCGGCTGGTGCAAACCGTCGCCCGCGACCGGCTGGAAGATGAGGAAGCCGAGGAGTGGACAAAAGCGGCCGTAGAGGCGGTTTTGCAATCACTGCCTGATTGGACGCGGCTGCATGAATGGCAGGCCGGCGCACAGTTTTTACCCCATATGACCACAGCGGCCGACTTGGCCCTAGCGCGGGAGCGTGTAAAAAAAGTAGGGGCTGGGGCGACTGGCGGGCTTCTCGATCCGTTTTTTTCGCGGGCGAGAAGCCCTCTTTTTTTGTCAGAATTTCACGTTATGTCTACTTTTGCCGTTTTGTTTGACATAACAAGCGGTTTTTAGCAGATTTTGGGCCGAAAACGGCCGTTTTTCCCTTCTTGCCTGCCAGCAGCAGCCAACCACCAACCTCGCCGCCTGGCGAAGCCGTCATTATGTGCGCCGGTTTAGGCTGCGGCCGCCAAAGCCAATACGACGTCGGCGGCCGTGCGCCTGGGCGGGGGCCGGTAGTTGGGATCGGATAGATTCAACCAGCGCTTCAGATTGTAAACCGTAGCCTGCATCTTCGCCTGATAATCCACTTTTTCCAGACCACGAAAAATGGCATGACGTGCCCCGCAGTGCAGCACCAGACCAGCGATGATGCGCTCTATCTGAGGCCGCAGCTTCATATCCAGCTTGAACTCTTCCGTCTGGGCATAAGCCACTGCCTTGAGCAGCGGTTCATGATGGACCGAAACAAAGAATTGACGGTAGTGGGTCGGTTGCACTTCATCCTTACGACATTCCCAGTTTAGGGGACAGCGCCAACAGGTAGCGGCCGGCATCCGATAATTCCAGCCATCACCAGAGCCAGAGCGGTAGCGGGTGGTGGTGATTTCACCAGCCGGGCAGAGCAGTGCTGGTAACAATTCGCCCGTCTCTTCGTCCAGCACCTCTGTCAACATACAATCACGGGGACCAAAGCGGTCGCCCTCCTTATTTTTGGCTGCTTGTACCGGCTTGACCACCAGTTGCGTATGACCATCTGTGGCCTCATGGACAGCCTCGATAATTTTGCCATAGCCAGCAGCCCGGTCGTAGACAAACTTCTCCGGCTGGAGGTCATGGCATTGGGCCATATGTTGCAGGGCGGGCACAATCCCAGCCTCGTCCGGCTGGCTGCCGGTGGCGGCGGCAATTTCACAAACAAAGTCGGTTGTGGCGACCACGGTGACGTTGTAGCCATCACTCATTTTCTTAGGGCCGTGGTTGCGTATGGTTGCATCCGGGTCAGTGGCCGAGATGGGGTAGTAGGTACCCCGCTCCTCTTTTGTACACGGCCGTGCCGCCACCACCTGACCCGCTTCATCCTGAGTAAGGACCACTTCTTTGTCCAGCAGGTCTTGCAGCAGCTTCTTATAGGTGTGGTAGGCTTTATCACGGATGAGCGGCTGTTCCAGGGCATTGAGCAGGGCTATGACCTGAATGACGGTCTGGGTTAGACGGTTATTCTTCTCCACGTCGGTCAGTAAAAATTCTTGTTTTTCTTGTTTATCACCCACCAGCGTTGGCAGAACCAGGTTGGCGACCACGGTCTGAAAAGAAGCGGAGTCGTAACTGTGAATGATGAGCAACAAACGGGCGGCCGCGTGGCGCAAACGGCCGATAACCGTTTCCCATTGGGCATTGGCCAGCACAGCGAAAGTGTCGCCTATCTGGGTCATCTGCCGTTGTTCGGGGAAAGCAGCCAAAATCTGGCACAGGACCGTGTCAAAAAAGAGGCGGGGATGATTCTCGATGAGGTAGGTTTCAAAATCGTGGATGGTGGTATGGGAAAGACCAAAGTAGGCCAGACCATAGCCGACGAACCATTTGGCCAGCATATTCAGGTGGATGAAGTCGGCCGTCTCACGCAGACTTTTACCATAGAAGAAGCGTAGCAGCAGCACCCGCAGCAAACGGGGGACGGTATGGATAACGGGAGACCCCAGGCCGTTTAATTTGTGGTAATCACGACAGGCTTCTTCCAGCGGGGCGAAATCGACCAATTGATTGAGCCGTACCAGGGGATGTTCCGGGAAGCGAGTTAACAGCCGTTCATAATGATATTGGCTAAACCAGCAGAGCAAAACTTCGAGATGTTTTTCTATGATCTTTTGGAGGAACTCAGGTATACTTTTCATGGTGGTTTGGTAGGTTGTTCGGATTTGTCTCGGAACAATTCTACCACCACCTTATTCTTTTTTGCCCGATGAATGGGACTTTATTTACACGCTCCGCGGGGCGTTGAAACACAACGACTGGCAGACTTGTGCAACTGGACCGGTTATTATCTCAAATTCCGTGGCGAGTATACGGCAGCCCGGCCGTATTACGAACGCGCCCTGGCCATCAATGAAAAATCGCTCGGCCCTGACCATCCCGACACGGCCCTCAGCCTCAACAACCTGGGCTCACTGCTGCAAGCGATGGGCGACCTGGCGGGGGCACGGCCGTATTTCGAACGCGCCCTGGCCATCTATGAAAAAGCGTTCGGCCCCGACCATCCCGATACGGCCCGCAGCCTCAACAACCTCGGCGCACTGCTGCAAGCGATGGGCAACCTGGCGGGGGCACGGCCGTATTACGAACGCGCCCTGGCCATCCGCGAAAATGCGCTCGGCTCAGACCTCCACAATGAAGCTCTGCTTCAGGCTACGGCCCTCAGCCTCAACAACCTGGGCGCACTGCTGGATTCGATGGGCGACCTGACGGGGGCACGGCCGTATTACGAACGCGCTCTGGCCATCCGGGAAAATGCGCTCGGCCCCGACCATCCCGACACGGCCCAAAGCCTCAACAACCTGGGCTACCTGCTGCAAGCGATGGGGGACCTGGCGGGGGCACGGCCGTATTTCGAACGCGCCCTGGCCATCAATGAAAAAGCGCTCGGCCCCGACCATCCCGACACGGCCCGCAGCCTCAACAACCTGGGTTACCTGCTGCGAGCGATGGGCGACCTGGTGGAAGCCCGGCCGTATTACGAACGCGCCCTGGCCATTGATGAAAAAGCACTTGGCCCTGACCATCCCGATACAGCAACCGACCTCAACAACCTGGGCGCACTGCTGCGAGCGATGGGCGACCTGGCGGGGGCACGGCCGTATTACGAACGCGCCCTGGCCATCCGGGAAAATGCGCTCGGCCCCGACCATCCCGATACGGCCGGCAGCCTCAACAACCTGGGTTACCTGCTGCAAGCGATGGGCGACCTGGCGGCAGCCCGGCCGTATTACGAGCGTGCCCTGGCCATCCGGGAAAATGCGCTCGGTCCCGACCATCCCGATACGGCCCAAAGCCTCAATAACCTGGGCTACCTGCTGCAAGCGATGGGCGACCTGGTGGAAGCCCGGCCGTATTACGAACGCGCCCTGGCCATCAATGAAAATGCGCTCGGCCCCGACCATCCCGATACGGCCCTCAGCCTCAACAACCTGGCGATTTTGTGTTATTACGAAGGGGACAAACCGGAAGCCGCCCGGCTCATGCGACGGGCATTGGCCATTCGTGAAGCCAGGCTTGGCCCTGACCACCCCGATACGCAAAATTCGCGCCAATCGCTGGCCGTCATTGAGGCCGAATTATAACCACTCATCCCGTACGGGCGGGACAGGCGGGCCATGATCCCGGCGATCACCAACAAGGTCCGCCCCGCCTGTCTCGCCCCCCACGCGGCCGCGCCAACGGGCGAGACGGCGCGGACGGAGGCGGGTTGGTTGTGGCGGGGTTGATTGCCGCGCCGTCCTGCCCCTACGATGGGTCATGGTAAATGGCGTCGGCAATGACAGGCGGGCCATGATCCTGGCGATCACCAACCCCGTTTCCCCCCGCCTGTCTCGCCCCCCACGCGGCCGCGCCAACGGGCGAGACGGCGCGGACGGAGGCGGGTTGGTTGTGGCGGGGTTGATCTCCGCGCCGTCCTGCCCCTACGATGGGTCATGGTAAATGGCGTCGGCAATGACTGGCGGGCCATGATCCTGGCGGCCACCAATCCAGTTCCATCATGCCTGTCTCCACCACGCGGCCCCGGAAAAGGGCAAGACGGCGCGGGCGGAGATGGGTTGGGTGTGACGAGGTTGGCTGCCGCGCCGTCCTGCCCCTACCTGTGATGGTGGTAAACGGCGCAGGGGATGGGGTTATTGCCATTTGGCGTTGATCCGGGTGCTGTTCTTTACTGCAAAGTAGGCCACAGTGTGATAATCTTAAGGGTATGACAGAAACCAACCCGCTCCCTCGTATCCTCATTACCGGGGCCACCGGCTATATCGGTGGCCGGCTGGTGCCGCGCCTGCTGGAACAGGGCTACCCGGTCCGCTGCCTGGTGCGTGACCCGTCCCGTTTGCAGGGACGGCCGTGGCAAAAACAGGTCGAAGTGGTCAAAGGGGACGTCCTGGAACCGGAGACGCTGCCAAATGCGCTAGAAGGGGTGCAGGTCGCTTACTATCTCATCCACAGCCTGGCGGCCGGTGAAGACTACCATGAGCGGGACATGCGGGCCGCCCGCAATTTCAGCCAGGCGGCACAGGCGGCCGGCGTAGAGCGGCTCGTCTACCTGGGCGGATTGGCCCAGCCGCGCTCGGCGCTGTCCGAACATCTGCGCTCGCGTCAGGAGACGGGCGAAGCCCTTCGCAGCGGCGGCGTACCCGTGACCGAATTCCGGGCGGGCGTGATTGTGGGGTCGGGCAGCCTCTCTTTTGAGCTGGTGCGCTACCTGACGGAGCGGGTGCCCATCATGATTACGCCGCGCTGGGTCTACACCCGCACCCAGCCCATCGGCATTCGCGAGGTGTTGGCCTATCTGGCCGCTGCCCTGACCACGCCGGAGAGCAACGGCCGTATCATCGAAATTGGCGGCGCGGAAATCACCACCTACGGCAACATGATGAAAAGCTACGCCCAGGCGCGTGGCCTCAAGCGGCTCATGCTGCCCGTACCCGTTCTGACGCCGCGCCTGTCGTCCTATTGGGTCAACATCGTGACGCCTATCCCCGCCGCCATTGCCCGCCCCCTCATCGAAGGGATGCGGAACGAGAACATCGTCCGGGACGACAGCGCCCGCCAGCTTTTCCCCGACATCGAGCCGGTGACGTATGAGGTGTCGGTCAGGCGGGCGCTGGCCCGGCTGCAAGCCAGCAACGTTGAAACCGCCTGGAGCGACGCCCTCAGCACCAGCCAGGGGGATGTGCCGCCCGTCATCCTGACCACACAAGAAGGGATGATCATTGAGCGGCGGCAGCGGGTGGTGGCGGTGGGACCGGAAGAAATCTACCGCGTCTTTACCGGCATTGGCGGGCAGCGGGGCTGGTTTTATATGAACTGGGCCTGGCGCATACGGGGCCTGATTGACCGGCTGATTGGGGGCGTGGGGCTGCGGCGCGGCCGGCGCGATCCCAACTACGTGCGGGTGGGGGATGCGCTCGACTTCTGGCGCGTAGAGGCGGTCCAGCCGGATGAGCTGCTGCGGCTGCGGGCCGAGATGAAAGTGCCGGGCAAGGCCTGGCTGCAATTCCAAACCAAAGCCCGCGACGACGGCCGTACCCTCCTGGTGCAGACCGCCTTTTTTGCCCCCAAAGGCCTGGCCGGCTGGCTCTACTGGTACGCGCTTTACCCCATTCACGCCCTGATTTTCAGCGGCCTGGTGGATCAGATTGCGCGGCGGGCAGAAAAAATTGACGCAGAGGCGCAGAGGCGCGGAGAAAAAGTTAAAATATAGTGCGTAATGCGTAGCCCGTGGTGCGTGGGGAAGAAGACCTCTACGCATTACGCACTACGCACTACGTGCCGCAAAGGAGAACCCATGAACAAGAAAACAATCGAAGATATTGGCCTAAAAGGTAAAAAAGTATTGGTGCGCGTTGATTTTAACGTGCCTTTGAGCAGCAAAGACCCCAACGACGAAATCACCGTCACCGACGATACCCGCATTCGGGCCGCACTGCCCACGCTGAACTATTTGCTGGACGAAGGCGCGGCCCTGATTCTTTGCTCCCATTTGGGACGGCCGTCTTCGCCCGACGACAAGCAGTTTACCATGGATCCGGTGGCGATGGCTCTCAGCGACGCCCTGGAGCGGCCGGTCATCAAGGTGGATGAGGTGGTGGGCGACGCCGTGAGCGATGCCGTGGCCGACCTGGAGCCGGGTGACGTGCTGCTGCTGGAAAACACCCGCTTCCATCCCGGCGAAAAGAAAAATGACGCCGACCTGTCGCGTCAGTTGGCCGAACTGGCCGACGTCTACGTCAACGACGCCTTTGGCTCGGCCCACCGCGCCCACGCCAGTACGGAGGGTGTGGCCCAGGTGATGCGCTCGCAGGGCAAGCCCTCTGTGGCCGGTTACTTGATGGGGAAGGAGATTGAAGCGTTGGGAACGGCCGTTGCCAATCCCCCCCATCCCTACATCGCCATCATGGGTGGGGCCAAAATCTCTGACAAGATCAAGCTGATCGACAACCTGCTGCAAACGGCCGACAAAATCCTCATCGGCGGCGGTATGGCCAACACCTTCCTGCGGGCCAGCGGCTACGAGACAGGCAAATCCCTCGTCGAAGAAGAAGCCCTGCCCGAAGCCAAACGGCTGCTAGAGAAGGCTTCCGAGCGGCTGATTCTGCCGGCCGACGTCATTGTGGCCCCCGAATTCGACCCTGACGCGCCCGACGAGGTAGCCATGGTCAACGCTATTCCCGCCGACCAGATGGCCCTGGACATTGGCCACCAAACGGTGGCTCGCTTCAAGGAGGAGATTCGGGACGCCAAGCTGGTGGTCTGGAACGGGCCAATGGGCGTCTTTGAGATGCCCCGCTTTGCCAAAGGCACCTTCCAACTGGCCGAGGCCCTGGCCGAACTGGTGGATCTGGGAGCTGAGGTAATCATTGGCGGTGGCGATTCGGCGGCGGCGGTGCAGCAAGCGGGTCTGTCTGAGAAGATGAGCCACGTCAGCACCGGGGGCGGGGCCAGCCTGGAAATGCTCGAAGGTAAACTACTGCCGGGTATTGCCGCTTTGGACGATCGGTAATTCTTAGAATGTGTGGTGAGTATGGCGCGAACCCACCACGCACCAAACCTTTTGATGGCCAAGAAGAAACGCAAGCAGGTTCAACAATCCCGCCCGTTCTGGCGCAAGTTGACGGGCTGGCAATATTTTTTTGTGGGCATGATGGTGCTGCTGGTAACGGCCGTGTTCACCCTTACCACCTACGAATCCTACGCCTCTGTCTACGATGCCGACTACGTGGGCAAGGAGGTGTGCGCCGAGTGTCACACCATCATGTACAGCCGTTGGGAACAATCGCCCCACGCCAACATGACCCACCAGCCCAGCGCAGAAACGGTTGTGGGTAATTTTGAAAACGGCACCTGGGAATTGCCGCCCAACGCCCAACTGCTCCCCTTTGACGACCAGCTACCGGCCATGCGCACCTTCACCGATGGCGAAGCGTTCTACATGGCCCTACGTCGCCCCGGCACGGCCGAATTTGTCCCCTTCCAAATCGCCTACGTCATCGGCTACCAATACCGGCAAACTTACCTCACTCTGGAAGAGGGGGGCGTACTGCGCCGACTGCCCCTGCAATGGTCTGTCGAGCGGCAGGAATTCTTCCCCTACTGGAATCTACAGGAAAACAGCCTGCCCACCCTCGAAGACCTCTGGCTGCAAATGACCTCCCTCAACTCCGCCTGGAACCTCTTCTGTGCCCGCTGCCACACCACCAACCTGGACATCATCGCCCGCGACCCCAACCACACCGTCGCCGTCACCGAATGGACCGACGAGGGCATCGCCTGCGAAGCCTGTCACGGACCGGGCAGCCATCATACCAACTACTTCTCCGGTAATTATGTCAACCGCGTGGTCGCTTTTGCCAACAGCCAGTTGCGCGGCGAGCCAGTTGCCTACATCGTCAACCCGCGCAAAGTGGACAGAGGGGAAAGCATGAGCGTCTGCGCCCGCTGTCACGGGCCAGACATCACCATCGCCACCACCGAAATTTACCGTCAGTACGAACCGGGCTACAGTGCCGAAGGGCGTATCAACGATCTTTCCCCCTACTTCCAGCAGCTTCCGCTAGAGCCGGGCCGCACCGCGCCCACCGTCGAGGTCTGGGCCGATGGCTCGCCACGCGGCATTGCCATGGTTTTCCGCTCCTTCATTGAGTCAGAATGTTACGAACACAGCGAGCCGCGCTGTTTTGACTGCCACGATCCCCACAACAACGGCCAGCCGCGCGTACCGGGCATTCTGGAGCCGTCAGACGTCAGCAATCGCTACTGCCTGAGCTGCCATATGGAGCTAACGGAGCAAATCGCCGAGCATACTTTTCATGAGGTGGGGGAGCCTGGTTCTTACTGTTACGACTGCCATATGCCCAACCAGATCGAGAGCATTGTCTCTGGGGTACGCCGCTTTACGCGCAGCCATTGGATGAGCTACATTCCTGACCCGCAAAATTCGGTCACGTTTGGCCTGGACAATGCGCCTAACGCCTGTAATGAATGCCACACCGATGAAACGCCAGAGTGGGCGGTGGAAACGATGGTGGAATGGTATGGGCCGCAGTCGGTGGGGATGGTGTCGAGGGAAACGGCCGTTTACGACATCCTGGCCGCTACCTTTGATCTAAACCAGCCGAACGGGTTCGCCTGCTTCCCCGCCGATTCGTAGTCCAAAACGCCAATCCCAGCAAAGGCAGCAGCCCCAGGCCGCACAGCCCGGCTGCCGGGCCAGCGGGGGCTGGCTCTTCACGAACGGGGATTATGGCCGATTCGGCCGGCGTTGGCTGCGATTGCGGGGCCGGTAAGGGGGCCAGCGTCGCCAGCGGCAGGCTGCCCAACGGCTGCGGCGTGGGCGGAATGGCCCGGGCCGGCGCACCAATCGCCTGCCGCCAGGCCACCTCCAACCCATCCGTATTAAAACCATAAACCGTTTCCAAAGCAGCATCATAGCCCGTCCCGGCCGCCAGTTCCAGCAGCAGAGCCTGCATCAGTTCCGGGCCGTAGCGCTCCAGCAAATAGTTGACGACGCTGTAGCTCTGGCTGTAGGCTATCGTCGCCTGGCTGTCGTGGGCCGGGAAGCTGCCGATCAGGCTCCGCAGCGGCTCAAAGCGGTTCTGCTCAATACCGGCCTGAATATCTCGCCGCACCCGCTCAGATGGCGGCCCTTCGGCATAGACGGCCAGCCCTTCTTCCAACCAGTTGGGACGGCCGCCACCCACGCAGCTACGGCCGAACTGTCCGATTACCAGATGGGCCAGCTCGTGACGAATGGTGGGCTTGCCCCAGCTATCGACGCTGTGAGGGGGCACGCCCATCAAAATCGTGTTGTAATCGACGAAGGCAACACCGCCGGCCCAATCCTGTACATAGAGCAGGGCCTGGCGCATATTCTCGCTGTTGTCGTAGATGTAGATGGTGACGGGGCTGTCGAGGCTGATGCCCATATCGGCTTCAAGGACGGTAAGCCCTTCGATGGCAGCCTCCAGCAGCAAAGGGCCGACCCGCTCGCCCCGGTACCAATAGAGACGAATGTTCTCGGCCTCGACCATTTGCCAGTTGAAACGCTCGTCGGCCAGGTTGAGGGTTTGACGGGGGGTGGTCGTCTGACGGCCGTTTTCATCCGCCACCATCCATTCCCACCAGATTGTCGCGCCGGGCGGCGGGTTGCCGGAGCGGCTCATAATCCAGGTCCACTCGACACGGCCGTCGCTGTCAACCGGTACGGGAACCTGGCCGGCGACGTCGAGGCAGCTTGTTTTGTCCACGCCATAGGTCAGGCTGGCCGTCTGATCCGGCTCAATTTGCAGGGTGAAGGTGACGGTGTGGGGGAAGTTGGCAACGGCCGTGTTTTCGGAAACGGCCGTTTGGCCAGCAGCGGGGGCTGCCAGCAGCAGCCAGCCGAACAGGGCAACAAAAAAGAGGGCACAGCGATAGTTCACCATGCCCTCCATCTTGGCTTATTTTATTGAATTGGTCAACCGCTCTTAACCGCTGACTGCCTCACGGCGACGGACCACCAACATCAGGCCGGTCATCAACACCATAGCCACCAACGTAGCTGCCCAAGGCAGGGCCGGTAGGTTGCTGCTTTGGAGATCGATGAGGGAAACGGCCGTTGGTGTTACCCGGCAGAAAGTGAAGCCATTGAAGTAACTCGACCCGATCGTATTGCTAAAACCGACGCCACTGGGCGGCGTGGTCCAGGAATACCAGTGAATTTCCTGAATGGCTTGTGAGCCATAGTTTATGTTCTCGGCACCACTGTAAAAAGTCTGCGTATTAGGAAACTCAGAGCGCAGCCAGAGTTGGCCATTGGCCGGATGGTTGACAGTCACTAGGTCACTGCCGCCATAAGTGGTAAAGAAACCGGGAACGATGGCGTCACCTTCGGTATCAAAGAGCTGCAGCGCCATCTCTTTCCGCAAACTCGGAGTAGTCCAGAAGTAGAATGGCTCAAACCAGAGACCATTTAGAGAGATTGGCTCAGAAAAAGTGATTTTGGAGACAATCATACCGGCACTCGGATACTCTGCCGGATCAATGCCTCGAACCGAGAGCGCGTTACCTGAAACAGTTGGATATTCCCCACCGGGATGGATATATTCACCTATATCCGCAAAAGCCGCGTTATACATGCGCACGTTAACCGTCATGTCTGTACCCGAACCGCCAACATTGGAAAACGTCTGTGGTCCGGAGTTGCCGGTTTGAAATTCTAGCTCAGTCCAATCCAACGCAAAACATGAGGGCAGAAGCCCGACGTCTACATTGGGGTTGCTTTCGTCATCTGCCAGAGAAAATGGCTGGGTAAAACCAATAGAGCCTGTCTGGGTGAAGACGTCCGAGTTGACAGGACCAGCAAGGCCCTGATTATCGGTGTTATAGGCGGTGAACGCACGATTGGCTGGCAGGGTGAAACCAACGTAGTATTCGCCAGCTTCTAAGCCGTCAAAACTGTAGAAGCCGTTGCTATCCGTTGCGGTGGTAGCAATTTCGTCATCGTTTTCTGCATTAAAAAGCGTCACCGTTACATTGGACACCCCTGGCTCACCAGAATCTTGTAAGCCATCGCCATTGCTATCCAGCCAGACAAAATTCCCTATTGAACCGGTGCTGGCTATTTGATTGCCGTCATCCAGTGCATAAAGGGTCTGATTGGGCCTCAGGGCCGCCACAGCCAAAAAAACTGAAAAAACGAGTGTGACAACAACAGTAAATGATACTAGCCGCGGGCTTACCCGTGGAAAACGAACGCGGCCAGACCTGTTCTGTTGCTTTTTGTCAGGTTTGTGTACTCTAATGTGGTTCATAACGTCTCCTCGCTGGTGTGTTGGCCGAAAACTCCAGGCCCGGCAATCATTGGAAAATAGTAGGCTTCTATGCTCGCCAAAAATAAACTTAAACGATAATAGCAGCGTACACCGCACTTTAATACCAGTAGCTTACGCTTCTACTTACCTTGGTACCATTACTCAAGTACTATATTTTCTGATTGCGCGTGAATTTGCTGCTGCTCGCAATAGTATTTTGGTACTATTTTCAATTATACGCCCAATTTTGCAGATTTGGGTTGTAATTCGGTTATGATTTAGCCAATCTTTAACGAGCCTGCCTGTAAACAATGAACAGGCCTATGCCGAGCAGCACAGCCAGACTGAACAGCCAGTAGCTGCTTGGCCAGCCGGAGGCAGCAGAGGGGGCAACGGCCGTTTCCGGCGCGTCGGTCAAAATTGGGTGAGGGGCAGAACCGGTGGCCGTCGGCTCACCGGTCACTGTTGCTGCTGGCAACACTGTTGCCGCAGGCGAAGGGGATGGAGTTATCGTCTGCGTGGCGATGCTTGTGGGAACAGGGGTTGGGGGAAAAACAGCGGCTACGGCCGTCTGATCAACAGTAGGGTAGGGTGTCGGCAAAACAGGGGCGCTGTCCTCAACCGCAGCCGCCGCTTCGGGCCGGTCCTGTACCAGGTAGTAGGTCGAACCACCGATCATACAGTAGTCGCCAATCGGTTGGGTACAGAGTGCCGGCGGCAGTTCTACTCGAAACAAGCCATCAGCGGCAGTTAACCGGCGGGACGTGCCCCACATATCGACCAGTTGTGCCGTTCTGGCTGTCGCCGTCACTTCAGCCACCTGCGGCGCAGGCAGCCGGGCAAACAGAACGGTTGTTGATTGCCCTGTCTGATCCAGTCTGATCTGCCCTACTTCATTCCACCGCTCGCGGTAAACGGCCGTAACACCGCTCATGTGCTGGATGGCCACCCGGTAGGTATGATAGGCCGGCCGACGACTGCCGTCAGCACGTAGCAGGCCGAATGGCTCCGGGTTGGCGGCCCGGTCATCGGCCGTATCCTTTAACTTGTAAATGGCGATGCGCTCAGCCCCGGCCGCCAGGGCCAAAGCCAAAGCCTGCGGCATGAAGGCAGCCTGCTCATCCAGGGTTACAGACAGCGTCCAGTCAGGCACCGGCCAGGTTGGATCATCCAGCGGCGGCGCATTGGTTTCCATCAGCCAGATCGGCTTCCAGAGGCCATGGTTCGCCATAGCCCCATAGAAAGCCTGGATGAGGTTGTAGATGGCGTTGGGCTGGAAATAGAGGTGGGCCGTGGCTACGTCAAAATAGTAATTGTTGTTAGCCGCCGCCGGGTCGGTGACAAGCTCAGCCAGGAAGCGGTCAAAATAGCCGGGGTCCCAAAAGTGGGTAAAGGCAGCGAGGTGGATAACCGCATCGGGATTGGTCTCTTTAGCCACCAGGTATGCCACACGCTGTAACTGAATAAAGTCGGTAATAGTACCATCCCAGGTGTGGCCGGGCGTGGTCGGGTCGGGGATGTCGGGTTCGTTCCAGATAACCCAATGATTGATACGGCCGTTATACCTTCCCACCGCCTCACGCACATAGTTGGCCCAGGTGTTTTCCGGATCGTCGGGAGGTAGCCACAAACCGGCCGGCAGGCGGTCCGGTCCCCGCGCCCAGTCAGGGATGCCAATTAGAATGCCAACGACGGTACGGGCGGCCGCCAGTTCATCGTTGATCCGCTCCTCGCTGATACGGGGCGTCCACGTGCCCGGTCCCTCCGCCTGCACATAGGCCCAATGGAAGCGCACCCGCGTCCAGGCCACGCCCAGGTCGGTGGCTGCGGCCGGGTCTTCATAGCTTTCCACCACGCCAAAACGCCAGTCTGGCTGCTGTACCGGTTGGGTAAACACCGGTCTGGCAATGGCTGGCAAGTCCACAAATCGAAAAAACAACCCCACGACCACCAAAAGTAGACATAACAAAAGGAGGCGCGTCCAATTAGCTTTCGCTCGCATATCGTTACCCCTTGTTATGCTTCAGGTGCGGCTGTACTTTCAAATGACACTTTTTTGCCAAAGGCCTTACTGACCAGCCTGGCCGCATTGCGCTCTGCCTCCCACAACTCGACAGCGGGATACTCATCAGCAATGAGGGTCAGGCGCAGCGTCTTATCATCCCAGGCAGCCGTAATATCGTCAACGGTAGCGTTACGTCCCCGCTCCAGAAATTCAGCCAGGCGCAAAATGGCGGTCAAGCGCAACAATAGCTGACGGTCTCTCTTAGAAAGCAGTTGTTTGAATTGCTTGCGTTTGGGCGTTCCCTGACGATGGTAGCGTACCAGTTGGGCGATCAGGGCCACTTCACGCGGGGTAAACCCGGCCAGGCCACTGTTAATTATCAGGGTACGGGAATGTTTGTGGTGGTCGTAGTAACTGATGATCGTCCCCAGATCGTGCAGCAAGGCGGCCGCATCCAGCAACTCTCGCTCAGCGTGGCCATAGCCATGCAGCGGGGCTAACTGGTTGAATAGACGGCCGCTTAGATAACGCACGTGGTTGGCATGACTTTTCTGGTATTGATAAATACGCGCCATATTAAGCACGCTAAAACGGCGCACATTGTCTACCACCGGATAGGAAAGATGGTCCCAAAAATGTTCCAAAAACAGCCCTTCGCGCAAGCCGTTCATGGAAATAGTCAGGGCCTCGACCTGCAACCGGTCCATGACGCTGGCCAAAACCAGTACGCCGGGCAAGATGATGTCCGCCCGGTCACTGCTCAGACCGGCGATGCGCTGCCGCTCCTCTAGCGGGAGTTGACATAATTCTTGGATGCTGGCTTCCACTTCATCTCGGCTGAGGTAAAAGCCATGCATCGTGTTGAGGGGGTAATTCTGGCGACTGGCGGCCATCTTGGCCACGTTGCGGATAGTGCCCCCCAGACCAACTAGCTGGCGCTGGGGCCTGGCCTGTGCGGGCAGCCAGGAAATGGTGTCGAGATGGTGGTCGATTTCAGCTTGAACGGCCGTTAACTCCGTCTCGCTAATGGGATCGGTATGAACAAATTGCTCCGTGAGGGCCAACGCACCCAGAGGCGCTGAATGGCCCCGTCTAAAGCGACGGTCGCGTACCTGCGACAGTTGGGCACTACCACCCCCAATATCCAGCACGTAGCCCTGCGTTAACGGCACCTCGTTCAGCACGCCCAACACAGCGTAATAGGCTTCCCGTTCGCCATCTAGCACCTTGAGAGAAAGGCCAATTTCCCGGCGGACGCGCTGTACAAATTGGGGGCCGTTGTGGGCATCACGCACGGCACTGGTGGCGGTAGCCAGTATCAAGTCTACTTGAGAACTATCACAGTATCGTTTGAACAGGCGTAGGGTGGCCAGGGCGCGGTGTACGGCCGTTTCGCTGAGCATGTTGTTCTTCATGCCCTGGCGCAAACGGACCACTTCACGAATCTCGTCTTCGAGCCGGTAAGCATAACCCGGTACCGACCCCATCACGATAAGGCGAGCCGTATTGGAACCGAGGTCAATGACGGCCACACGTTTCGCTTTGGGATTAAACAGAACAGCCATGATAGGTGTGTTTTTTGAAGCTTTCAGGCGTTTGCCTGACCCGTGCAACGGACGACGGGTATCGCTTTACGTTTTATCCTGTTTGGGCTTGCTTAAAATCATAGAGTCCGTCTTCAACCAGCCAGATCGCCCCGCAGTCTGGATTGATGCAGCGCAAACGGCCGTTTTTCTCCCCGTGAGGCAAGTCGGCTATTGGCGTGCGGCAAGTAGGGCAGGCGAAAAATTTGTCTGGTGCAGCCGGATCGCCGTAAAGCGGATGCCGGTTGTGGACAAACACGCTGGGGGCTAGCTGCCACCAGCGGCCTGTAGGCTGAGCCAGTCCGTCCAGCCAGGCCAGCAATGACGCGGGAACAAACCGCTTGAGAACGGGCAGCCGAAAGTGAGAGACAGTAAGTGTACGGCCCGGTCGGAAGCCGGCCCTGGTCAACTGCTGCCGAATCCAGCGCGGATGAAAGTCAAAGTTAAGCGCGGCAAATTCAACTGGCTCCAGTGCAAAAGGAGACCAATCCTGACGCTTCAAAGCGTAGCGCAGAATCGCTTTCAGGTTTTGTTTATTGGCGAATTCCAGGATGTAGTCCCCGCCGGGGCGAGCAATATGGGCCAGTTGGCTGAGAAGGGCCGGCACATCGGCCGCATGGTGTAGCGTACGAATCTGGACAATCGTGTCAAAACGGCCGTTGACAAAGGGCAGCTCATACCAGTTACCGGCCACAAAGATAAAGCGGGGATCATGACCCCAATGGGCCTGAGCCTCCCGCAGCAGGGAGCGGGAGTAATCGAAGAGAACGACTGTCTGATAGCCGAGATATTCGTTAGCCAGGCGGCCAAAGCCGGCCCCGATTTCAATGAGGGTATCACCAGTGGGGGGGAGCAAACGCCCCAGGGCTGTCCGCTCTGCCAGGTCTTCGTAATCACGCCCCTGACCTTCCCAAAAGCGGGTGCGGTAGTCAGAGCCTTCATAGTCACAGACGGGGGGTGAAGCCATAATGGCGTGGGCGCAGACGGTAGCTGCGCTTGCTTTTTAGTCCGGAATGGTGGTAGCGGCCGTGTTGACTTCAGGGTTGATGTAGTCACCGGGCGCGAGTAACCGGTTGCGCAAATCTTCATTGTCGCGCGGCAGACCACGCAACAAGGCATCAAGTGGCGAGAATATCCCTTCTAGCCTGGTAAAGGGAACGCCCAGGTCTGTCTCACGCAGCGGGATTTCCACATCAACCGCCAGTATGACCGGGACGGTCTGATCAACGGGTACATCGAGATCGAGCAAAACGGGCAGCGCGAGTCCGGCGGGCAGGCTCAAACTAACAACGCCGTTGATGCTGCCGCCGCCGCCATGTAAATCAAAGCGGGCCGGTATGTTTTGCAGGGGCACCGGCTCAGTTACAATTACGGTTGTCGCTTGCTGCAACGGGAGCGTAAAAGAAATCGGGATCGTATCATCAACGATGATTTCCCGCTCGATTGTGGCGTTGCTCATTTCAACAAAACTGGTATTCAAACCACCTACAATGGGGCTGGCCACCTCATTGACGATGGGTAAAACAAGGGGTGCGGTTATCAGAAGGACCAGCAGCAGGACGAGATTGATAGTAAAAGAAAAAAGGATTGCAAATGTCTTAAATGCCTGCCACGGCCTTCCATTCCAGATCGACTTTTTCATGCGCCTACCTTCCAACCACTTACAGGTTGACATACTGCTTATGGTGTGGCCAGATAGTAACACACTTCAGGCGGCGTGCCAAACAGTAGAAAGGTACCTGTTCGACCAAAATGTTTCCCGGGAAACATTTTGGCTGTTTCTTGGTTTGTGAACGAAAATTCAGTAGAATTAGGCGGCGGCAACCGTATTGTATCGCTTAGCAGTTGACCATCTAACAAACAGAACGTATTTATCATACCACACGCGTACAGGATTTAGTTAATGACAAATGATGTAGCCATATTTCTGGACCTGGATAATCTGGTCATTGGGGCCAAACAGGCCAACCTGACTTTCAATATCAACCTGATTTTAGACCATATCAAAGAAATCACAAACGGCCGTATCGTCATGCGGCGATCATACGGCGATTGGCGACAAAATCGTGAGTTACTCAAAGAGCTAACCACCGCGGGCTTTCTCATCCAGTCCACCGTACGACTCAGTACCTACAGTAAAAACCTGGCCGATATGCAGATCGTGGTCGATACAATGGACACGCTGATTGATGGCCATAATTACTCAATCTACGTGCTCATCACAGGCGACCGGGATTTCACGCCATTGGTGCAGTCGCTGCGTAAACGCGGCAAACAGGTCATCGGCGTGGGTGTTCGCCATACGGCCAGTCGCAGTTTTGTCGGCCTGTGTGACCAGTACATCTTTTATGAGTCATTGGTAGACCCGGAGCTTGACGATGAAGCGTCGATCTCTTCTCTATTGCAGCGAGCGTTGGACCGGCTGCTGGCCACTGATGAACGGGGACAGGCCAGCGTACTCAAACAATATATGCTGGAACTGAGCAACGGGTCGTTCGAGAAATCAGCCTACAATGAAGGGAGTTTCCGCAAGTTCCTGGCCGCTTTCCCCGATATTGTGGAAACAGAACAGGAGGGCACGACGATTTATGTGCGGCGGCCAGCCGCCAGTAGCGCACCGCCAACCACAAAAGAAAGTACGCCCGCGGCTGAACCGGCAGCGACCGCGCCTGAACGGCCGTTGTATTTACAATACCGCACTGGCCTTAAAAAACGAAAACTGCGCATTATTGACGCCAAAGCCCGCTTTACCATCCTGTTTGACATGCTTGCCCGCCTGCGCCAGGATAAGGAATACGAGTGGCGCGAACTGATTGACTGGCTCTATAAAAAATACGAGAAGCAGCCGGTACAAACAATTTCCAAGAATATGATCAACGCCACGATGCTGTTAGCCCGCCAGGCTACGGTCATTCGCACGCTCAAAGGACGGTCGCTCTCTACGGCTCAAGTTGTGTTAGAACTCGACAGCAAAAATCTGTTCAAAGACGCCGTCTGCTATTGTGATGCCGTCTATCTGCGTGAAATTCTGTCGTTGGCAGAGCCGTTTGACCTGACCCAGGCGTCGTTGGCCCTGTACGACAGTCCCAACTACGTCAAATATCTGAAGACGGTCGTTATGAAGCGGGTCGATGAACTCAGTTGAGCGGGATTTCATCCCGATGACCAAAACCTTTGCTGTTGTCCAAAAAGTACAGACGGTCAGGCTGTAGCCGGTACCAGCCGACTTTGAACAGCGCCTGCTGAATTGGCGCGGGCGCACTGGCTAAAAACGGGTATTTGGCCTGATAGCGATCAATGGCCGCCTGCCGCTCGGCTCCCTCTAGCAGCGTAACAACCCCCTCTAGCTGAATCCCTTGTATCGTTTGCCAGTCGCTATAATCTTCCTGGATGGTAACGGCCGTTCGCGGATATGCTGTTAGATTATGAATGTGGCGTGTGTGCCCGGCAGAGAGAAAGTATAGGGTAAACTCGTCATTGACGTAAAACACGGCTGCGGCCCACAATCCGGCCGGCCCCGTGGTAGCCAGCGTCATCACCTGATGAGAGGCCAGATAAGCCAGTGCTGCTTCCTTAGCTGCTGCCATAAGTCGTCACCGCTTGCGCTACGCCGTCAGCTTCCCCAGCGCGTAAACAAATCGACTGGCAGCGTTACGTCAACCAGGTCCAAAACCCGATTCACCGTTTGATTGATAATGTCGTCAATCGTTTGTGGCTTGTGGTAAAAGGCGGGTAGTGGCGGCACCACAATCGCCCCCAGCTCAGCCACTTGCAACATGGCGCGTATGTGACCCAAATGGAGAGGCGTTTCGCGCGGCAGCAGCACGAGGCGTCGTCTGTCCTTCAACACAACATCAGCCGCCCGCAACAGCAGATTGTCGCTAAATGAGTAGGCGATACCGGCCAGCGTCTTCATCGAGCAGGGGGCCACGATCATACCGTCCGTACGAAACGAACCAGACGAGATGGCCGCCGCTATGTTTTTGACATTGTACACCTCATCGGCCAGCCGAATCACCTCATCCGGCGTGTAATCCGTCTCCAGCCCGATGGTTATGGCCCCGGCATTGGTCATAACCAGATGGGTTTCGACGTCATCGACCAGGCGTAACACCTCTAGCAGGCGAATGCCGTATATCACGCCGCTGGCGCCTGAGATGCCTATTATCAATCGTTTCATCGCGTTTATCTCCAAAGCCTGTATAATGAGCCGGGTAGAATGCTGCTGAAGGTTAATTCTTAATTGTCAGTGGTTACAGAGTAATTGTCAATCTTTACTGAGGATATTGTGAAAAAGCGATTTGTTAAAGATTTAACGGCCGGCGCTGAACTGGTCGCCGAACCCTTCTTGCTGGAAGAAGTGTCGCAACGAACGACCAGAGATGATCGGCCGTTTCTGCTGCTTAAACTACGGGATAAGACAGGGCAGGTTGGTGCTGTCTATTGGGATGTGCCCGAAAACGTGCAGACTCTGGCCGAAAACGGGGCGATTGTACAGGTGACAGGCCAGGTGGTGGTTTATCGTGACGCGCTGCAAGTCAGCGTGACCGACATGAACGCCAGTGACAACAACCTGGCCGATTTTTTACCCGCCAGCAGTCGGCCCCAGGCAGAAATGCTATCAGAATTGAACACACACATTAACAGCCTCAACCAACCCTGGCGCCAATTGGTGGCGTCTCTGTTGGCCGAACCCTTTCTAGCGCAATTCGCCAATGCACCCGCTGCTCGCTCCATGCACCACGCTTATATTGGTGGCCTGCTGGAGCATACGCTCAGCATGGCCAGGCTGGCCGACGTAGTGGCTGGCCATTACCCGCTGGTTCGGCGCGATTTGCTGCTGGCGGGAACGCTGCTGCATGACATGGGCAAGGTGGCCGAGTATGAGTTGAAAGGTGGCCTGGGCTATTCGGAAGACGGCCGTTTGGTTGGCCATATTGTGCGTGCTGTAGTAATGATTGAAACGGCCGCGGCCGCTGTCGACATTGACCAGGACGACCTGCGCCAGCTCATCCACCTGGTCGCCTCTCACCACGGCAAGGCCGAATGGGGAGCGCCGGTTGAACCCAAAACATTAGAGGCCGTGCTGCTGCACCAGATCGACCTGCTCGACAGCCGTGTACAAGGCTTCTTTGACCATTTGGAACGGGAACAAAAGAACGGCCGTTGGACACAAAAAAGCAGTCACATGTTTGCTACGGAATTGATGTATCCTGAGGGATGGTAAGGCTGTCTGGCGCACGTCCCTGGCACACCAACGGTTGAATTTGCCAGTTTCACCCCACGTTGTGGGCGTTATGTAGATTAGGGCGGCACGATGTAAAGCGTTACCAGTAACGAGCCGTCTACTGCTGCATAAATATCTTCGCGCTGGCCCTCAGGGAAGGTTAACTTAACATAATCCAGCTCGTTAAGGCGGGCCGGCAGAAAGATGTACACTTCACCTTGATGCGGGCGACTCAACCCGGCATCAATGGGAGCCGTAAGCGGCTCCAAAATATCCTCGGCCTGCGCCGCCGGAACCAGATAGGGAAGGGTGGCAAAGCCCCAATACATCCGCGGCGCGCCAATGAAGTAAAAAGAATGGTCGTCACTCAATTCGTTGAGGCGCGGCGCAATGGTGGTGGCCAACTTGGCGTGGGGACCACCCGAAATACGTTGCGGTGTATACGTGATAAAGTAGGTGTGTAAACTGATAACCGCGAACGCCGCTACCGTCATAATGAGCAACGGCCGTTGCGGAAAGCCGTCTATTGCCTGACGGCCCAGGCGCACAATTTCCCACAATATAAGCGCGATAAAGAAACAGACCGGGACGGCCAGCGTGATCAGTCGCTGGCTGCTGGGCGGGCTTTCGGTCAACATACCCCCCAGAATCATGCCGCCCCACCACCAGGCTACCATAGGCGCCAGGCGCACATCGGCCTGCCGCCCCATGAGGCGTAGCGTGCCGTACAAAAGGCCCAGTAAAAAGATCGTACCGAAAAAGGGATCAAGCAGCGGCTGGCGCAGCCCATACCAGACCGTGCGGTCAGAGTAGTAATTGAAGGCCAGGGCTGCCCGTTGGAACTGGTCAAACAGGATACTGGCAACACCCTCTTCCCGAATGGCAACCTCCCTTTCCAGCCAACCACTCTGCACAATGCCTACCTGGTTAATGCGGGCGTTAAAATCGTCGGGAAAGCGAACGGCGTACTGCATCATGGGGCCGGCCGTAATGAGAAAGGCGGCGATGGCTACCAACAGCCCGCTGCTGTGATCGCGCAAAAACTGACGGGGGTTGAGTACGAATAGATAGCCCAGCACCACCATAATCACGACCGGCGTCAGGCGCGCGCCGGCATAAAAGTAAAAGGCCAGACCGGCTACCGTGCCGCACAGCGCCCAATCCAGCCAGTTGCGCCGGTCCAGGCCACGATATAGCAGCAGGAGCGACAGCGCCAAAAACAGGGGATCGGCAATTTGATTGGAGCCGAGGCGTGAGTAGTGGATGTGAAAATGGTAGGTGGCCAGCAGCCCCATGACCAGTAAGGCCATGGTGGTACCTTTGAGCCGTCTAACCAGAAAGAAGGCGACCAGCACCGTACCCGTGCCCACAAAAACCCAGGGCAGACGCAGCCCCAGCATATCTGGCCCTAGCAGGCGAATGGTCAGGCTGTTGAAGAAGAAGCTCATGGTGGGCACGCCCAACCAGCCGGTAGTAAACGGGTTGCGAATCTCCCGCTCAATTACTTTGATCGCTTCCAGGCCCTGGGAGGCTTCGTCGCCCGATAAGGTAAAGGGTATCGTAGGGAGTTGCCACAGGCGCACCAACAACGCCAGCAGCAGCAGCCCCGACACTAGCAGCAGCAACGGCCGTTGCTCGTGCCCAAGCTGTCGCCAACGGGCCAGGTCAATGCGTAGCTGTGTACCAGGTGGGGCCACTGCGCTCAAGAACAGCAAAATGGCCAACAGCCAAAAGAGGGTAACGCCGAGGTAATTGTCGTGACGGTCCATGCCGGGCAAAGTGACCAGAACCATCACAGATAGCAGTAATGAAAGCAAAACGGCCGTTGCTCGCAGCCCCAATCGATTATACGTTGACGCTTGCTCACGCCACCAGGTTACCACAAAGTGTCCATTACCGCTGCGCCCCAGCCAAAGGAGCAAGGCCGCCGCGACAACCAGGCCGATACCGGCCGGCGGCGGGTAGGGCGATGTCGCTTCAGCCAGCGCAGTCCGCCAGACAACGTAAGCGACAAAGAGCAGCAAAAGAAATCCTATAAACCAGAGTGCGTCGCTACGATTTTTTAGCAACCGGGCCATCTCTTCCTTCTGAAAATGAGGCATACACTGCTTCCATCTTTGAAATTCGTCAGAGTCCGCTACAATTTAACGCAATGGAGCAAGAAATTCAACAACTGGTACAGAAAATCCACGACGCGCCGGGCCTGGCCATGCTGGTTGCCGCCGGGGCGGGCACAAAAGCGTTGTCCAGCTTGCTGGGTGTAGCCGGGGCCACGCGCACGCTGCTAGAGGCCCTGGTGCCTTACAGCACGGCCGCTTTCGATGAATTCCTGGAGCAGGTGCCGAAGAAGTATGTGGCTGGTAAAACGGCACGACTGCTGGCCGGTCGGGCCTATACGCGTGCTCGCTGGCTCCATACTGACACGCAGCCGGTAGTGGGGCTGGCTTGTACGGCTACCATCATCACAGATCGGCCCAAACGGGGCGAGCATCGCGCACATCTGGCTACCTGGCAAAATGAGCGTTTGGTCTGTTACGCCATCCATCTGGAAAAAGGGGTCAGGCAGCGGGAAGAAGAAGAGGATTTGGTCAGTCGCATTATGTTGAATGGACTGGCGGCCGCGTTAGACCTGGACCCGTGTCTGTCGCTCCCACTGCGTGCTGCTGACGAGTACAAGGTCAAGGTGTTTGATTTTGCCCACATGGCTGACCGTTTACTGGCGGGTAAGTTGCCCTATTTTGGTATTCACGACAACGGCCGTATTCGTACTCAGGATGCCCAACCGCGAATGATACTGTCTGGCTCATTTAATCCCCTGCATCAGGGGCATTTGGGAATGGCTAAGGCGGCCCGTACCTTGACCGGCCGGCCGGTCGCCTTTGAAATCTCCGCCACCAACGTCGACAAACCCCCTCTCAGCCAGGCCACGCTGCTGACTCGCCTGGGACAGTTTGCCGGACGCTACCCGGTTTTTGCCAGTGATGCCCCCACATTTGTGGCAAAAGCGCGTCTTTTTCCCGGTGCCACCTTTGTGGTGGGATACGATACTGCCTGTCGCATTTTGCAGCCCCATTATTACGAGGGTGAGTCCCAGCCAGTACAAACAGCGCTGACAGAAATCCGAAATCAGGGCTGTACGTTTTTGGTGGCCGGGCGGATTGACCAGGAAAACAACCGCTTTCTGGGGCTAAACGACCTCAATATTCCACCCGGCTTTACCAACCTGTTTCTGCCCATCCCTGAAAGCCTCTTCCGCCTGGACATCTCCTCGACCGCCCTGCGACAGACCGGACGCAAGGGCAGCCGCTGATTGACACCTCATAAACAGCGTTGCCCAGCCTAACACGCGTCAACCGAAGCACCGAACGGTTGTTCAGTTTATCGTTCACCCCCGTCAGACAGCGTCATTGGCGCCCGTTTTTCAATACATCGAATCGTTTGCCGCAGTTTGATGATACTGTGCGGCGGATGATAGCCTTTGCGCAGGCTGGCGTTGGCATAGATGAGCGTATCAGGCCCTACCAGGCAGCCGGGATTTAGCACGGCATTGCAGCCAGTCTGCACATTGTCCCCCAAAATAGACCCTAGCTTGGTCAGACCGGTGTCGTAGGAACGGCCGTCAACTACCAGCACAATCGTCGGCCGCCGCCCCGTTTCCGGGTCCTTTGTACTCAAAATACCCAGATTGCTAAGCTTGGTGCCTGCCCCCAGGTTAACGTGCTGGCCCAAAATCGAATCCCCTACATAGTTGAAGTGGGGGGCATGGGCGTGGGGCAGAAAAAAGCTGTTCTTCGCTTCGCTGGCGTGTCCCAACAGACTGTCGGCCAACATGATCACGTTTTCGCGCACAAAGGCACCATGACGCACAACCGCGCCGGGGGCAATGTAGGCCGGTCCCTGCACGTAGGCGCCTGGCTCAATACGCGCCCCTGGCCCGATATAGAGCGGCCGGTCGCTCACATAGGCGCCCGGCATTACCTCCCCCAGAATTGTTTGTTTGTCGCCTACCTGCTGGCTAATGAAGTAAGGAATACGGGCTACTGCCTCCCAAATATAGGTACAGTTGGTAAATAATTGTTGGGCAAGCTTATCGCTTAAATCAAAAAAGTCGGTTGGTTGTAGCATCTGGCTCTCTCCGCTTACAAGGTCAATGTTGACGGGGAAAACGACAAAAGGCTTAAGACTCTGGTCGTTTTGTCTACTAAACTACGCTCGTTTCCAGGTCAACGGCGCGCTTGATCCTCAGTCGTGGCTCCCCTGCCAATGAGGCGGGCACGAGCCAGTATAGCCCGGTTTAATCTGCCACCATTCATGGCAAGAGCGTGGGTCCTGAAACGTGCCGGCGTCAACGACGGCGACGAGCATCGCCTCGTTGCTGGTCGTGCCAAAGACTTTTCCGGCGGGCAGCGCAGGTAGTTGGTAGCCCGCTGAGGGGAACTGGTAGCGCGGTCCGTTCGGGGCATCCAGGCTGTTGTAGAGGGCCAGCAGATTGGGGTCTGTGCAGATACGATCTATGTGGATGGTATAGCCAAGCGCAGCCGTATCTTCGCGGGTGTAATGGAGGGTGATGGTGTCAGCGTCGGCAAAGAGGATGATCACTTCCGCCCCGCCACCGATGTCGTAGCCAGAGACAGGCACATGCAGCGGTTCGCCAGGGGGTAGAGCGAAGGCAACGGCCGTTGTCGGCGGCGTATCAATCGGCACACTGCGCGTACCGGGTTGGGGTGAGGCCGCCCACTGCCACTGGTGTACTTTGTAAAAGCCGGCAAAGGCTGGCACACGATAAGGCTGGAACAGGGTGGCAAGCTGTGGCGGCTGCGTTGGGTCATCCGAATCATAGTCTACCAGTTGTCGCCGCAGATTGGGGTCGGTGTTGAGGATGTAGCTGCGCAGGGCGATGTTCTTGTCGGCATGGGCATCAGCTGGCCGCACCGGATTATCCAGATCATGTTGGAAAACAGGACCACTAACATAGTGGCGGGTGGAGGTGGTAGCACAAGAGAATTCCGGCAGCGAAGCCGTCATTACCACTGGTAGATAAGCCGCCGGCAACAATGCACCCTGCGGCTGTAGTTGCGCCCCAACCCGCACGGCCGATCCAACCAATACCACGAACAAAACGACGCCTGTCAATCTCGTTAGCTTTGTCATAATGTGATCAAAATGGGAATGCTGGTTTGTGAAACGAGTTTGTCTGCCTGGCCGCAATTACTAACGTTCTCCGGAGATTGGACCAATCTTACTCACCCAATTGTCACAGCCGTCAGAGCAAATTGGTCCAATCCAGTCTAGTAGTTACGCTTCTCTTGTTTCCTGAGGTTCAACAAGAATGCGTATGGCCGTTCTTTCTTGTTCGTCGATAGCTACATCTACAAAAGACGGTACGCAAACGACGTGTACGCCTTCTTCCGCCAGGTAGCCCTTGGCAATGATAATAGCTTTGATAGCCTGGTTCACGGCACCCGCACCAATCGCCTGGACCTCAGCGCGATTCTCTTCACGAATCACACCGGCGATTGCGCCAGCTACAGCGGCTGTCCGTGACCGAGCAGACACTTTGATAATATTCATAATGTTGGGCCTCCTCATGTGGACCTTGAGACAAACGTCCTGATTAGGTTAGATAAAGTTAGGGAACATCTTGCAGTCTCAAGAGAATTCTAGTCAATTTGCGCCTACGTTGTCAAGCAAAGAATTCTTAGGGAATTCGAAGCAAAAGAAAAAGAGGAAATCAACCCCAATTAGACAATCTTCTTGCCCAGCCCCCCATACCTGACGATAGCATAAGGCAAACTCGCACAATGGAGGTGCCTTATGCAACA
>SLGK01000057.1 GCA_007123775.1 Anaerolineae bacterium
AAGATGGCCACGGCCGTCATTTGCGGAAATTGGGCCAGCAGGCGGGTACGGTCGGTCAGCAGGGTGCGCTCCACGCTGCCCCAACTGGTATAACCGGACACTAGCTGGTTCATAATGGCCAGCCGATCACCGGTTGGTTCGGCAGCCGTCGTCTCGGCCAGGGCCAACGTCGCATTACCTTCCCGGTCAATGAAGTAGCAAAGGGCACGCTCATCGGCAAAGACGTTCTGGATGTCGGCCGTGGGCAGCGGGCGCAGCGTCAACCCGTCGATCTGGCTTAAATGCTCATGCAGCACACTAAACGGCCGTTCGCTGGAAATGACGTGATACCAGGTATGCAGAGCAAACTCGCTCTGCCGCGGATCCACCACCTGCACAATCAGATGGGGATAACCAAGCCGCTGAAAGCTGGTAAAGCGGGTCGCCCCGTCCAGAATGACATATTTGCCCTTCCAAAAAGTGGTAATGGGCGGGTTGACCAGACGGCCGTCTTCTTCCAATCGCTCCATCAGCCGGGCCACCCGCTTATCATCAATCTCCTCGTGCGGCACAACCTGTTCCACGGCCACCAGTTCCAAGGAGAGCGCCTCGCTGGTATCGGTCTGCTGCAGCCGGTCGAGCAGCTTTTGGGCCACCGCCAGCGACTTATCGCGCTTCTGATCCTCAATAATGTGGGTAATGTGGGTGGCCACCAGCACCCGCGAATGCTGGCGCACGGCGTGGGCGGCATCCGGCACGGCCTCGGCCTGGGGCGGCAGGCTGGACAAAGCGGCTCCGGCAATTTCGGCCCGTTCCAGGCTGTCCAGCAGGGCGGCCTCGTCGATCAGGTTGGTGTGGCCGGTATTGACCAGACAGGCTGACGGCTTCATGCTGGCCAGCTCACGCGCACCAATAATCGTGTCCGTCTCTTTTTTGAAGGGCACGTGCAGGCTGACAAAATCCGCCTGAGCCAGCAGGTCCATCATATCGGCCGGCTGTGCCCCGATAGAAAGGGCCAGTTCGGGCGTGAGGCGCGGCTGGTTGACGATGATTTTCATGTCAAAAGCGCGGGCGCGGCGGGCAACCTGACGGCCAACCTGACCAAAGCCAATCAAACCAAGCGTTTTGCCCGCCAAACGGCCGTCGCCAAACTGGGCCGAAAGCATCAACAAGCGGGACAGGGTATGGTCGGCGATAGCCAGGCTGCTGCTGTGGGGGGCGTTTATCACGTCGATGCCCAGGGCACGAGCGGCACTGACGTCAATCCGGTCCAGCCGGGAGCTAAGGCAGCCAATAACCCGCAGCTTGTAGCCATATTCGATCATCTGACCGCTAATGCGCGTTTGCGGGCCAACGATTATCGCCTGGTAATTGCCTATGAGGGCCATCAATTCTGCGGCGGTAGGGTTGAGATGGGTGTCAATAACGGCCGTTTCTGCCAAAATCGCCAGCGCCTCCTCATCCATTTCTTCACAAACCAGGATACGCGGCTGATCGGCGGCCGGTACTGGTGCTGAGGCAGTTGGCGCCACGTCAGACGCAACCGCAGTCGCGCTGTTCGCCGCCGACGCGGTTTGTCGGGACCTGTGGAAGAAGCCGCAGCCGGGCACGTTGACGTTGCCCCCGCTCAAGACAACGCCCACGCGCTGCCCCGCCAGCGGATATTGGCCGGTAAAAAGCGGCGCCAGGGCCACGGCCGAACTGGGTTCAACCACAATCTTTAGCCGCGACCAGATAAATGCCAGCGTTTCTAAAATGTCGTCCTCGCTCACCGTGACCATGTCGTGGACGTACCGCTGCATCACGGCCAGATTTTGCTCACCAACGTAACGCACGCGCAGCCCGTCGGCGATAGTGTCTGGCACGGTGTCCAGCGTGTGGACTTTGCCCTCACGCCAGGAGCGGTTAGCGTCAGCGGCCGTTTCCGGTTCCACCCCAATAACGCGGCAGTTGGGCGACTTAAGGGCGGCAGCCAGGGCCGTACCGCTAATCAACCCACCACCGCCTACCGGCGCAAAGAGGGCATCTAGCTGGCCCACTTCCTCAAACAGCTCTAAAGCGGCCGTGCCCTGCCCGGCGATGATGTGCGGGTTGTCGTAAGAATGGATCAGGGTGTAGCCATGTTTCTCGATGAGATCGGCCGTGACTTTCTCACGGTCGATGGCCTCACAGCCAACCACTTCGGCCCCGTAGCCGAGCGTCGCCGCCCGTTTGACCGGCGGAGCATTCTCTGGCATGACGATGACGGCTTTGACGCCCAGCAGTTGGGCCGCCAGCGCCACCCCCTGGGCATGGTTGCCGCTGGAATGGGTGATCACGCCCGCCGCTTTCTCGGCAGCGATCAATTGGCTAATGGCATTGTACGCGCCGCGAAACTTGAAAGCCCCCACCCGCTGAAAGTTTTCACACTTCAGGAACAGCTCACTGCCTGTCAACTGATTCAGCGTGCGTGAAGTAAGAACGGGCGTACGATTGGCTATACCGGCCAGACGCCGGGCAGCCGCGGTAACAACTGTGGGTTTTAGCATGGAATTATTCAACTCTGAGGAGTCTGCTCCTTCATATCGTTTGACCGGCATAGTTTGACCGGCATTATAATGTTAACATCATCTCAATCCGATGAAACGCATCAAAATAACCGGCTGCCTGATAACCTGACCACAAAGCGTCCTCAAAAATGTTCTCGACAATGGCGTCCTGGCGTTTGTAGAGACGGTGCAGCACATTTAGCACGGTAGCAGTCACTTCCGCCGGGTCGCCAGCCACAACTTCCACAACAATGCGCGTCAGTTGCAGCAGGCCGGCATGGTACGTTACCCAACCGCGCCCGCCGTTGTTCATCTCAACCAGCAGGGCCGATAGATTACGCAGGTTGGACATGGTTTCGATTTCGTTGAGCCAGTTGGGACGTTCCCGGCGCTGGGCCAACAGAATCAACGCCTCTTCATGATTCAGGTTGGTGACCCGCCTGACGCCCATATCGACCATGCGCCGGGCTTCCGTACCAGGGGCACGCCGGGCCACGATCAGCTCGCGGGTCTCGGTGAAACCGAACTTGGAAAAGAGCTGATAAGCCGGTTCGTTACCCTTGATGACCTCTAACCAGACTTCGCGGCACTGGTGGCGCGCGGCTGCGTCCAGCAGGGCCTCCAATATGGTCTGGCCAATGCCCTGGCGACGACCCGAAGGCAGTACCCCTAAACGCGTAACCCAGCCCCGCTGGGGGCGTAGTCCCAACATGCCCAGACCAAGCGTCGTTTTGTGACGCATAGCCACACAGGACGCGGCCAGGGCGACATCGTAAGCATAGACATATTCACGCAGACGAGCCTCGTTCATCGGCATAGGGACCAGGTAATCGACGCGCGTTTGATTGTAGGCTTCCGTTAGCTGACGAAACGAAAAGCGGTCGGCGGGTATTAGTTCCATGAGGCGGTAGTTAGTAGTCGGGTAGTCGGGTAGTCGGGTAGTCAAGTGGTCTGGTAGTCTGGTAGTCTGGTAGTCTGGTGGTCCAGTAGTCGGGCAGTTAGAAATTGGTAGTTTGTGACCGCCTGGTGGTGGCTGGTGATAGCTGCTGGTTACTGTTTATTGTGCAGGTAGGCCGCTATTTGCTGCGGAAAGTTTCTGACTTCAATTGGCTTAATAATGCAACCATGACAACCGTATTGCTCGGCCATTTGTTGGGCTTTATCGGCCGGCCAGGCGGTGATAGCCACGATAATCACGTCTTCGAGGTGCGGCACCTGTTTCAGCAAGGTTACGACTGTCTGACCATCAATGTCGGGCAGCCCCATGTCCACCAGAATCAGGTCCGGTTTCTCATCGACCGCCAGGCGAAAACCGGTTTCGCCATCGGCCGCATGGAGCAATCGGTAGCCGTGCGGCTCCAGCACCCGCTCTATGAGGATACGGTTGGCCTCGTTGTCTTCAATTTGTAAGATTGTCTTTCTTGTTTGGTCCATAGGTCACCGGGCTGTGAATTGGTGGGAGGCAATCGTCACCGGATATAGGTGTGATCCGCGACCGACACCGGGTGTTACGCTGGCGGGGGAACCGGGAGATCGGCAACGGCCGTATCCTGCCACTTTTCCCCCTCTTCAATCAGCATCACCGGGATGCCATCGCGAATAGGGTATTTCATGCCGGTGTCGGCACACACCAGCCAACAGTCGTGGACCAATTCCAGACGGCCTGGATCATCACCATACTCATCAGACTGTACCGCAACCGGACAGCGTAATATCTCTAACAGTTCAGGACTGATCGGGGGGGCAGATTGACTCATTTAGCGCTCCTTTTGGGCCACTCGTTGCGTGCTACGCTGTGAATGGCGTTGATTGTGTGAATAGTTTGTCAAAAGATTGAACCAATTTTTCGCAATCAGTGGCGGCAGCCACCGGCCAAAGCTGATCCAATCTAGCCGGTAATACGATCATAGTGATTTTATCATAACTGGCAACCGGTCATTGGTCGGTCGAAAGCCAAATCTCTGATACAGGCGCAACGAAGCGTTGTTATCCACCTGCGTATTGAGAGAGACGTAGGCCAGGTTGCGCTGACGATAACCTTTGATAGCCTGGGCCAACAGAGCCGCACCAATCCCCTGGCCATGTGCCGTCGGGGTAACGGTGAGGCGCGACAGGTGAGCGCCACGGTGTCGGGCCGCCGTGCTAAACTGAAAGCCAGCCAACTGACCGCGCCACTCGGCCACCTCAAAACTAATTGTCTGCTTGTAGGCCAGGCAAAGTGATTGCAGGCTGTGACGCCACAGCGGCTCAAAAGCGGCCGTTTCCAGCGCTGCCAGGTCGGCCATATCAGACAGTTCAACCGGGCGAATAGTCAAGTCAGTTACGGCCGGCAGAGCGGGCAGAGACAGGTCCTCTTTGACGAGGGTCTCTATCTCGTTGGTCTGATAAAAATCGAAATTGTCCAGCCAGGCCAGGGGCCAGGGTTCGATAACCAACCAGCCAAGATGGGTAACGGCCGTGGCCACCAGGCTCGCTTCAACCTCAGCCAACATACGCCCCAAGGCCACTTCCGGCTGCTCCACATAATCCAGGGCAGCCGCCCTCACCCAGGCCGCCGGTGCCGGATCGGCCGTCGCTACCAAACAGCCCAATAAATGACACCGCTGGGAAAACAACCTGTCGGCAAACGATTGCACCCGCGGTGGCAGCGGTGTTTTGGGAATGACCACAAAACTGTTTTGTCCCAGCCAATCCACCGGCAGTCGCCAATCCGCATGAACGTGACTATAGGGGGCATGACGCAGTAACTCAACAATGTCTGCCTTGTCCGCTTCAGTGGCTATGCGAACCATCTTTCCTCATTACCAAAACGAAAGCTCTAGCGCCAATAGCACAAGTTGGCTCAACTTATTTTCTCTCTCAGATTTGTTGCTTATTCGTAGCCCCTATTGTACACTACATAATCAATAATTTTCTACCTTTGAGTGACTAATGAACCAATCTGGTAAAAGTAAAAGCTTAGAAAATACCGTAGCAACCCTTAACAAGCGTTTCGGTGATGGCATTATCATGAGACTGGGCGATGCCAGCCACCTCAATGTCGAGACGATTCCCACCGGCTCCCTATCACTGGATATAGCCCTCGGTGTGGGCGGTTTGCCCCGTGGCCGTGTCATTGAAATTTACGGCCCCGAATCCTCCGGCAAAACGACCCTCTGCCAGCACGTTGTGGCCGAAGCGCAAAAACGGGGTGGCATCTGTGCCTTCATTGACATGGAACACGCCCTGGACCCCCGCTACGCAGCCCAGTGTGGCGTCGATATTGACAATCTGTACATCTCCCAACCGGACACGGGTGAACAGGCATTGGAAATTGCCGATGCGCTCATTCGCTCAGGCACAATGGATGTGGTGGTGGTCGACTCGGTCGCTGCCCTGGTGCCCCGTGCTGAAATTGAAGGCGAGATGGGCGACAGTCATATGGGCTTGCAAGCCCGGTTGATGTCGCAAGCATTACGCAAATTGTCGGGGGCCATCAAGCAAACCAACACGATTGTCATCTTCACCAACCAGCTTCGCATGAAAATCGGCGTTATGTTTGGCAACCCGGAGACAACGACCGGGGGCAACGCCCTTAAATTCTACGCCACAGTTCGTCTGGATATTCGCCGCATACAGGCCATCAAGGCGGGTGGCGATACGATTGGCAATCGAACCCGTGTTAAAGTCAAAAAGAACAAGGTAGCCCCACCGTTTACTGAATGTGAATTTGACATCATGTATAACGAAGGTATCTCCAAAACGGGCGAGGTTTTGGATTTGGGCGTTGAGTTCGGCATTATTGACAAGCGTGGTGCTTATTATCGCTATGGTGATGACCTTTTGCTGGGCCAGGGACGGGAAAACTCGAAGGTGTTTTTGGGTGAAAACCCGGAATTATTGCTTAACCTGGAAGATGCAATTCGGCAGAAGGCAGGTTTGCCCGCTCTAGGCATGGTTGAAGAATTTGCAAGCGCTTAGACGGGGAAATTGCTGGGTCAGGTACGATTCTGGCCCAGGCCGACCACGAATCTTGGGATATTGAATTGGGACAGGCCGGTAGGCGTAACCGGCCCAATTAGAACGAACGCGAATCTAACATAAACCTGTAAATCAATCCAACTGGTGCAATTTACCAGTAATGGATTATCTCTACGAGTAGCAACAGATTTAGTAGTCTTGTAGCAAAATAGCGGGTTGCAGGCAGTCGTACTGTCTGCGTAGCATCATGTAGATACGCTCTCGGCCATTGCTGTGGCCTGGATTCCGTTGGGGACACAGGCCGCGGGCGCAGCCGAGGCGGCGCGTGTAGACCGTCCTAAACTATGCCTAAGCCGTGGATCAGGTTGCCACGGCTTTTTTGTTGCTTGTTGATCAATATGCACATCGTTACCGATCTGACGACGCAAAAACGCAACCAGGAACGGCTGAATGTCTTTATAGACGGCCGTTATGCGTTTAGCCTGGCCTTAGAAGCGGCAGCCGATCTGAAAATCGGTCAGTCACTATCTGAGGCAAGGATTGCCGCTTTGAAAACGGCCGATTCGTTGGCGCAGGCCAAAAATCAGGCAGTCCGTCTGCTCAGCTACCGCCCGCGCAGCGTGCAGGAAGTTGCCCGCAAGCTCGCCGAAAAAGGTTACGACGAAGCCGTGATTGACCAGGTTGTCCAACATTTACAAGAAGTGGATTTATTGAATGATCGGGCGTTTGCCGACTATTGGGTCGAGCAGCGCCAAACCTTTAAGCCACGCAGTCGTCTGGCCCTGCAGCATGAGTTAAACCAGAAAGGGATCAGCCGGCGCGTGATTGAAACGGCCGTGGCCGTCGTAGACGAAGATGAAGCAGCTTACCGCGCCGTCAGTGCCAACCTGTGGCGCTGGCGCAACCTGTCCCAGGAACAGTTTAAGCAAAAAGTGGGGCAGTACCTCCAGCGGCGTGGCTTCAATTACGACACAATCCGGCCGGTACTACAAAGAACGTGGCAGGCTGTCGAGGACGAGGAGTATCCGGCTGCCTGACCTTAATTCGGAAGGAGACTCGTCATGGTTGAACTAGTTATAGGCATCGTGGTCGGTCTGGTTTTAGGTGGTGGTGCAGCCGCTTACCTGGTTTACAACCGGCTAAAACCACAGACTGACCAAATTTATCGTGAAGCCCAAGAAGAAGCGAATCAACGCCGTGCCACAGCGGAGGCTGAGGCTGAGGCGATTGTCAACAGTGTCCGCCAGGAAATGCAAGAACTGCGCCAGGAGACTGAAAAAATCGTCGAGCGTCGCTATCAAGACCTGGCACGTGCCGAAGAACGCGTGGACCAGCGCAGTGCCAACCTGGACCGCCAGTCCAAAAAGCTGGAGGCCCGCGAACAAAACTTGAATCGCCGCCAGAGCAAGCTGGACCGCCGCCAAAGTCAATTTGACCAGATGGCCGACGAACACCGCGCCAAATTGGAAGAAGTGTCCATGATGACGACGGATGAAGCGCGGCAGCACCTGCTGGAAGATGTGGAAAAGGAAGCCCGGCAGGATATGGCCCGCATTATGCGCGAGATTGAAGATCGGGCCAAAGATTCGGCCAATCAGAAGGCTCGTGAGCTGATCGCCCTGGCCATTCAGCGGGTGGCCAGTGACCACGTATCGGAAACGACCGTTTCGGTTGTGCCGCTGCCCAGTGATGACATGAAGGGACGGATTATTGGTCGCAACGGCCGTAACATTCGTGCTTTTGAGCAGGCAGCCGGCGTCGATGTGGTGGTTGATGATACGCCCGAAGCCATCACCATCTCTAGCTTTGACCCGGTGCGGCGCGAGGTGGCCCGGCAGGCCATGGCCAGATTGATTACAGACGGCCGTATCCACCCGGCCCGCATCGAAAAGCTGATCCGAGACGCCGAAGACGAGATTGAGCAAATCATCAAAGAGGCCGGCGAACAGGCCGCGTATGAAGCCAACGTCCACGGCCTACATCCTGAAGTGATGAAGATGTTGGGACGGCTCAAATATCGCACCTCTTATGGCCAAAACCAACTGCACCACGCCGTGGAAGCCTCCAAGATTGCCGGGATGCTGGCCGCCGAAATGGGGGCCAATGTTGAAACAGCCAAAATGGGCGGCCTGCTGCACGACCTGGGCAAGGCAATGGACCATGACCAGGAAGGCACGCACGCCCTGATTGGGGCTGAGTTTGCCAAGCGGTTCAAAGTACCGGCCATAGTGGTCAACGCCATTGCCTCACACCATCACGAAGTGGAGCAAGAAAGCGTGGAGGCGGTGCTGGTGGAGGCGGCCGACGCTATTTCCGGGGCACGTCCGGGGGCACGGCGCGAAAGCCTGGAGAATTATATCAAGCGGGTGCGTACGCTGGAAGAGATTGCCACCTCTTTCAAAGGGGTACAGAGTGCGTATGCTCTGCAAGCGGGCCGTGAAATTCGCATCCTGGTCAAGCCCGACTCAATTGACGACCTGGGGGCGATGCGCCTGTCGAAAGAGATCTCCAAGACAATTGAAGACAACATGCAATATCCGGGTCAGATTCAGGTGACCGTGATTCGTGAGACGCGGGCCGTGGGCTTCGCCAAGTAGCGTGAAACGTGAAGCGTGAAACGTGAAAGTGTCACCTATCACGTTTCACGTTTCACCTCTTAATACTTGGCAATTGTAGAATCAATATCGGCATAGGCATCAATGCCGCCGGTCATGTTATACACGTTGGTCCAGCCCTGTTGTTGCAGCCAGGCGGCAACCTGCGCGCTGCGATTGCCGTGATGGCACATGACCACCACTTCGGCCGTTTTATCGTCCGTTACGTTGGCGGGCAAAGCTTCTACCCGATTTTGCGCTATTTCGCTGAGGGGAACGACGGTCACGTCTGCCCCCAACGTCGCATAACGCAGCTCAATTGGCTCCCGTACGTCTAGCAAGATAAATGAGTCACCGTTAGCCCGTTTTTGGGCCACTTCCTGTACCGTTACTTCCGGCACGCCAAAACGATTGGACATAGTTGTCTCCTTTCAGATTTTTTCACGTAACGCCTGTAGCGTTGCCAACACGGCCGTTTCCGCCACGTCACTCGTCACAAAAACATCGCCTACATCGCGCAG
>SLGK01000116.1 GCA_007123775.1 Anaerolineae bacterium
CCATACCTCCTGCGTGATAGCTTGTGGGATTTTATCCTTCCCCTATTATTTTGCTATATTGCGTATCAGTTTGTAAAGGTTCTGTCGAAAAATAACTTTATGTCACTGCAAAAGTCGTGTTAGTAAGACTGCGTTTTCTAGATTATCTCCTAATTGAGGAGGAACTATGTATCTTGCCAAAAGCTCAAAATCTTTGTCAACCCCCTTGATATTAAATATTTGAATAAAGCTAGGGTGTTGGGAAATTCCTAATAAGTCCATCACTTTGGGAATAATGTATTCTTCTGTATCACCCTCAATAATTAATACCAAAGAGGGTTGAGGAGAAAGCCCAAATTTCATTAACACGTGATCCAGATCGCTCAGATCATATTTGAGACGTCTATAATATGGGCCTCTGACAAACTTAGGAATTTCTACAAATGGAGAAGCAGCATCATGTGCCTGTAGGTCTTCATAAAATCTTAGAAGTATTTCGGCTGCACGACGGTAATCCAAAGCGATCAATGCATCACCACGTAACATATTGAGCATATCAGGATGGCACATTCGTAGCAATTCATACCAATCGCGAAGTGGATCGAGCCTGTCGGCCTCATGTATTAGTTTCTCAGCAGTGCTTCGAACTGTTTTGGTATCCCAGTTCAACCACTCCAGCATGGCAACTGGATCAAAAGATCGTTGGTATTCCATAACTCTTTCCACCAAAGAATCAGATCCAGTATAAACTGCCGAAGAGCGATGTCCTCTAAGGTTAGGTAAATACTTCGCTTCTAATGCAGTGAGAACAATGACCAAATTAGTGTTTTCAGCAGCTTCTCTACTCATTTCGTTTTGCTGATGTTCATCAAGCGTCAGTCTGAATTCCCAAGTGCGTAAATGGCTTTGGCAGAGGCGTCTACTCATTTTAGGAACTAATTCGCGTATCTTTGGAATAAGTAACAATTGGTAAGGGGAATAAAGAAACGAACTCGCCCAATAGAAACCTTTATTTTGTTGATCATTTGCTACATCAAGATACAGATAATCTGTTTTATAAGAACGTATGTAACTAGACCAAGGCTTATATCTCGACGTTCGCTTAAATTTTGCGAATAAAACTAAATTTGGTATACCCACCATATTATGGTGGAAATAAACAACATCAATACACAAATAGAAAATGTTGACCAATTACCCGTCATCTATGGATTGCTCCAAAAGATGAACATACAAGCAACGATTGACAGAACCATCCAACCGCACGGTAACTGGCAAGGTTTAAGCATCGGCTGGGTCATCACGGTATGGCTCATACACATCCTTACGCAACATACCCATCAAATGGATCGTGTGCAGCTCTGGGTTGGTAAGCATCGCAACGTGTTACAGAAATTGACCAGGCAGAAAGTCACGGCCCTCGATTTCACGGATGACCGATTGGCCTTGTGCTTGCGCTATCTGTCAGCAGCGGACAAGTGGGCAGAGTTGGAAAGCCGCTTAACGCGCGATGTCATTCAGGTGTATGACTTGAAAAAGAAACTGCCCAACAGATGGCTGATGCGTTTGGACGCCATGGTAGGCAGCGTGGGGCATGATGCCGCTAGCCACACCTTGTTTCAAGTGGGCAAAGCCAAGAATGGACTGTACGCCACGTTGTTCAAAATGATGGTGGCCAGTTTAGACCCCTTGGGCATACCGGTCGCCGTCGATGTGGTTCCGGGCAATCGAGCTGATGACCCGCTGTATCTGCCGGTGTATCGGCGTATCAAGGAAATTGTTCCGGCGCAGGGGCTGTTGGTTGTGGGCGACAGCAAGATGAGCGCCTTGCCGACCCGCGCGGCTATTGTCAGCCGTGGCGACCATTATCTGACTCCTCTGGCTCATTTGAAAGATGAACCGGACCTGTTACCCGACTTGTTGGTTGATTGGGCAGACAGAGAAGAGGAGATGCACCTCATCTTTCCGGAAGCTGACCTGCCGGTTGCTGGTCAACAGCCGGATGAATCCCTGGCTATTGCCCGCGGTTTTGCCACTGAGCGCCAACATACTGTGACGCTGGATGGCGAAGAAGTAACCTGGACTGAGCGCCTGCTGGTCGTTCGTTCCTTCAGCTATATGGAAAGCATGATAGCTGGGTTGCGTCGTCGTTTAGATAAGGCGGAGGCCGAGTTACGCGCCTTGACGCCCGCTCGCGGTCGAGGCAAACAGCAAATCAAAGATGAAGCCAGTTTGCTTTCCTCTATCGAGCGGATTGAAAAACAATATCGGGTTCAGGGGCTATTTACCTATGAGTATCAACAGGAAGTGACCGAACGAGTGATACGCAAATACAAAGAGAGACCGGCGCGCACTGAGCGTCAGGTACGCTTTCAACTCACCCTCACCCGGCAGCAAGCGGCCATAGCGGCGGCTGAATTTCAGATGGGGTGGCGCATTTATGCCACCAATGCCCCCCAGACTGAGTTGAGCTTAGACCAGGCCGTTTGGGCTTACCGAGGTCAGTACCTGGCGGAGAATATTTTCCGCCGGTTGCAGGGCAAGCTGCTCTCGATTACCCCAGTTTATGTGCAAAGAGACGACCATGCTCAAGGTCTTTTTCATTTGTTAACGATTGCCGCCCGCTTGCTGGCTTTGGGCGATTACACGGCCAAAGAAGCCTTAGCTCAGGAAAAAGAGGAGTTGACCGGCATTTTCCCCGGCAACCCCAAGCGGGGTACAGCCACACCGACCACAGAGCGGATGCTCCAGGCCTTTGACAACATTCATTTGCTGGTCATGCGTCTGGGGTCGCAGGTACGTTACCAATTGACGCCCCTTTCACCGGTGCAAGAGCGGATTTTAGCCTTGTTGGACTTACCCACAACGCTCTATACCGACTTGCAACTGGCTTAACCAGGGGTGGATTGTGTCTGTTGCTTGTATGTAATTGGAAAAGTGCTGTTGGAAGCAACAATTTGAGATAAATTTTCCGGCTTTGGCCATGACTTCGTTGCTTCCCTTATCTTGTAGTCATGACTTTGCCCAATTTGGTTTTTGCTCATTTTTTTGAGCGAACGCCCTGTTATATGTCTCATATCGTGGATCTACTAGAGTTCCCGTTTCTTTGTTTCCGAGTAGATTTATTGCAAAGGAAACGTCTCTTCCAAGACCTACGGCAGTAGCGGGAATTTTTCGTTGGCGTGCTTCACGCAACAATAGGCGAGTGTTCTTCTTAAATCTAAAAACAGGGATCAGTAGTCCAACATGATGAAGCGTCTCAAGCTGTTCCCGATGCCGCAAGCAAAACTCTCGTGATAATACGCGCTTCTCAAATTCTCTAATAAATCTACTTGGTGTGAGTAGCGATTGCTGGCTTAATACAAAGTCAAGATTTAAGAGGTCGGTTGTTGATTTCATTTCTCAACTTTGTTGCGCTGGCGGGCGTACTGCTCCAGCAAATCCTGAAACGGCTTACGGACGCTGCCCTCGTTGCGGCTGCCGCCGTAGCGGATAATCTTTTCGACCTGGGCATGGTATTGCTGAATGAGTTGGACCGACATAGGTTGCTTTCCCGAAGACTACAAAAGTCTTTGAGACTTTTGTAGTCTAAGCTTTAGTTCACATAAAATGATAACACAGGAACGAGGTGGGTTCAAACGGCCGTTTTCTCCACCCCCATTTCAGCGTATAATAGATTGAAAAGATGCAACACGAAGACTACAAAAGTCTCCAAGACTTTTGTAGTCTGATAGGAGCCATAATCCATGCCCGACTACGACATTCTCATCATCGGTGCCGGCCACAACGCGCTGGTCTGCGGCGGCTATCTGGCCCAGGCCGGCCACAACGTCTGCCTGGTCGAACGCCGCCACAAGGTCGGCGGGGCCGTCGTCACCGAAGAGATCATACCTGGCTACCAGTTCGACCTGGGCGGCTCGGCCCACATCCTCATCAACCACACCCCCATCGTCGCCGACCTCAAGCTGGCCGACTATGGCCTGCACTACATCGACCTGGACCCCCTTTTCTTTTGCCCCTTCCCCGACGGCAGCCACATCATCTTCTGGCGCGACGTGGACAAGACGTGCCAGAGCATCGCCGCCGTCTCCCCGGCCGATGCCGACAACTACCGCCAGTTCATCAGCGATTGGCAGCCGATTGCCCGGAAAATGGTCGAATCCTTTCTGTACCCGCCGACGATGGGCAACATCGGCCGGCATCTGCTGCTGAATATGGGCAAAGGGCGGCTCCGTTCGATGGAAGTGCTGAGCGACGTGCTGCACGGCTATGGTCAATTTTTGCGCCATCGCTTTGTCAGCCCTAAAGTGCAGGCCGCCATTGGCTGGATGGCAGCCCAATCCGGCCCGCCCCCCACCGAGCCGTTGTCCGGCCCGTTTGCCCTGTGGCACCCCATGTACCACGTTAGCGGGATGCGCCGGCCGCGTGGCGGATCGGGCATGTTGACGCAGGCATTGGCCCGCATGATTGAAGCCCACGGCGGCACCATTCTGACTAATATGCCAGTCGAGCGCATTCTGGTGGAAAACGGCCGTGCCGTAGGCATCCAAACCGAATCCGGCCAAACCATAACGGCCAAAACAGTCGTCAGCGGCAGCCACATCCACACCACCATGCGCCTGCTCGAAGGGGTAGAAATCGAAGCTGAAAAAAAGAATCTGCTTAAAAAGAGCCGCATTGGTAATGGTTTCGGCATGATTGTGCGCTATGCTATGGACGAACTGCCCAATTACACCGCCCTACCTTCCCCGGCCGATGGTTCGGCCGGACCACAGCATACGGCTCTCCAGTTTATTTGCCCCGACCTGGATTATCTGGACCGCTCGTATGGGGATTATCTGGCGGGACGGCCGTCTACAGACCCGGCCGTGATTTCGATGACCTTTTCGGCGGCCGACCCCACGCTGGCCCCACCGGGCAAGCACACGCTCTTTTTGTGGGGGCAATATTACCCTTACGAACTGGCTTCCGGGGAGTCGTGGGACGAGATCGGCCAGCGCGAGGCGGACCGGATGCTGGCCAAGCTGGCCGAGTACGCCCCCAACGTTACCGGCGCGGTCAACGGCCAACTGGTAGAGCATCCCCTCTACCTGGAACGAACGCTGGGGCTGCTGCGGGGCAACGTGATGCACCTGGAAATGTCGATTGATCAGATGTTTATGATGCGGCCGGCGCTGACCATGAGTAACTATCGCGGTCCCGTTAAGGGGCTGTACCTGACCGGGGCCAGCACCCATCCCGGCGGCGGCATTATGGGTGCGGCCGGCCGTAATGCGGCGCAGGTTATTTTGAAAGATTTATCGCGCTGGCGCTGGTTGAGGCGTAGTGCGTAATGCGTAGTGCGTAGCTTGCTTGACTCACTACGTACTACGCACTACGCACTATAATACCCTATGAAAAATATCCTACGTTTCACTCTCTTAACGACCCTTTGTACTGTTTTAATAGTCGGCATTGTGGCCTGCCAGGCGGAATTGACCTCAGAAACAGCCACGGCCGTTCCTGCCGAGCCATCCCCCACCAGTCAGCCAGCTTTAAGTCAGGTAGCAACAGCCACGGCAACGGCCGTTTCTGCTGAAGCTGCTGAAGCTGATGAAATTGAAACGGCAACGGCCGTTCCCACCGAAACCGTCCTCCCCGCCAACACCCCCACGCCCCGCCCCACCCGCCAGGCCGCTACCCCCGAACCCGTCTCCCTCTGGCCCGACCTGCCCGAAGGTGCCTTAATCGGCGTGGCGATGGACAGCACCGTCGGCATCTTGCTCAACGACATCCCCGAAGCTGAACGAGACAGCGTGGCCGCCGACCTGCTATCCCGCAGCGACGACGAGTGGCTGCACCTCGCCTTTCGCCAGGTCCAGTTGACCACCTACCGGCTCAACTTCCGCAACTTTGTCACCATCGGCAAAGGGCAGCTTCCCTTACCTCCCCGCGAACTGTGGCAGATCGAGCTGACCAGCGAACCCCGCCGCGAGATGGTGGGCATCCATGATTACATTCTCATTGATTACCAATTCAGCAGCACCCTGCTCAGCGACGCCGACTCCCCGGCCCAGGCCGAACCGGCCCTGGCGGTTGAAGGCGGCGTCTGGCTGGAGCGGTTCATCTTTCCCCTGGACCCCAACCTGCTCTTTCAGCGCACGGGCAACGCCTGCCTGAACGAGGCCGGTTTCCCGCCCGACAGCTATGGCTCAGAAAACACCTGGGTCTTTTATGATTTTGACTGCACCCCAGACAGCGTAGGTCCCGCCGGTTGCCATCGCACGGTGCGGCCCGCTTTAAGCTGCCAGCAGGCCCTGGCTAACCGCGTCGGCACGTTTGAGACCAACATTCGTTTTGAGCGGCTGCCCTGGGACGATGACCTGGCCGACAGCGTGCGTATCGGTGAAGTGACCACGGCCGATTATCCTGACCTCAAAGTCTTTGGTGACGATTTGGAAGATCACCGGCTGGAATACATCTACTTTCCCAGTAATGCCTGCGCCATTCAGGAAGGCTGCGTGGGTGGCTCCGGCTGGCGGCGCGTCCTGCGCTTCTCAGCCACCATTCATAACGTAGGCGGCCAGCAGTTGCATATCGGCCCGGTCATGGCCCACGATCTGGCTAACAACGTCTTTGTCTACGATGCCTGCCACGACCATTACCATTATGAGGGATTTGGCGAGTTTTATCTGGGAACGGCCGATAACGCCGCCAAACAAGCCTTCTGTATTGAAAGCACCAGCCGCTTCAGCAACAACGAATTCTCGCCATTGGTCCACAATTACACCTGTACCTTCCAGGGCATTGAGGCCGGCTGGGTCGATGAGTATGGCGCCGGTCTGGACTGCCAATGGCTGGATGTGACCGATATTATTGATAGCAGCGCAGAAGCGGCCACTTCGACTCGCTCAGTGCAGGCCGTTACCCTCCCCCTCGGTCTACACGTTAACGCCGACCGCTTTTTGTGCGAAGGCACACCCACCACCGACGAAGAGGGCAACCGGCTTTGGGAACCAACCGGTCGCTTTACCGAACGAGGCGCACCCATTAACCGGCCGGCCTGCGACTTCTTCGACGGCTGGGACGCCAACAATATCGCCGAGCGACCCGTTACTATTCCGCCCAGCGGCAGCTTTGTCACCCAGCCTTGCCGGCACGGCCAGATTGGGCCATTACGCAATTGTGGCTTTACCGAGCTGCCCTTCCCCATTTTCATCCCCGATGAAGTAGCGGATGAGGAAGAAGAGCCAGAACGCCCTGTTGTCGGTTTCCCCTGCACGCCTGGCCAGCAAGTGACCCTCAGTTGTGAACTCCCCCAGAACGCCCCGGCCCAAACCTTGCGCGTTTGCGAAACCAGTGTAGGCTTACAGGTTGGTACAGCCTGTTTGCACCAAAACGCGCTGGCCAATCAGCTGTTTACCGGTGCGGGTGAGGTCAGCTTTACCTGTCCTTTGCCCCGCGACGAAAATGAGCCGGGTGGCGGTTATGCCCTCTACGTCTCGCCTCTGCTGGGTAATGGGGCGACAACGCCAATAAGCTGCTCCGTCGTTGAACAGTGATGAGTCCACTGAAAAAACCGAGTTTTTTGCTAAAATGCATCACAATCACCAGAGTGGTTGGCCTTGAAAAACTCGGTTTTTGGACCTTTTTTCAGTAGAGTCAGTGATGAGTAAAAAAGAAAAGTCCGAAAAGCCGACAAAACGAGAAATTTTTATCATGGAGGCCCTGGCCACCGGCCTGTTCGTCTTCACCGTCTTTGTCACCAGTTTTGCCGTGCGCCTGTTGCCCCCGCCAGAGTTCGCCTTAATTCGCTTTATCCTGGTGCTGATTATCCCCTTTTTGGTCGCCATCTCTACCGTGCGTGCTGTCGATGTATTGCTGCGTCAGCGCGGCATGGTCGGCTTTTTTACGCGCTGGCACAAGGAAACCCCATTCGGCCGGCGTCTATCCGGCTGCCTGGTGGGGTCCAGCATCGGGCTGCTGATGCTCTTTTGCTTTCTGCTGCCCTACATCATCTCTATCGAATTTTTGGACGCGCTGATCGGTCTGCCGCTGCCCTGGGTAGATAGGTAGAGCGACGTGGCGAGGTGGCGAAGTAGCGGAGTGAATCACCTCGCCACCCCGCCACTCCGCCACCCCGCTACAAGGAGTTCCATGACTAATTTACTAGACGACACTATCGACATTACCAAAGCGGCCGGGGCGGCCATTATGGGCTATTATCGCGCCAGCTTTGACGTAGCTGACAAATCGCCTGACAATCCGGTGACGGACGCTGACTTTGCCGCCGATAGTTTGCTCAAGGAGCGGCTGCTGGCCCGGCTGCCGGCGGCTGGCTGGCTCAGCGAAGAAACGGTGGACAGCCCCGACCGGCTGGAGAAGTCGCTGGTCTGGGTGGTGGACCCGCTGGACGGCACCAAAGAGTTTGTGATGGGCATTCCTGAGTTTTCGGTCTCGGTAGGATTGGTGGAAAACGGCCGTGCCATCCTCGGCGTCATCTACAACCCCGCTACCCAAGAGTTGTATTATGCTGAGCAGGGCGGCCCGCTCCATTTCAACGGCGAGCCAGTCACTGTCTCGACCCGTGAGCAACTGGCCGGGGCCAGCATCGACGCCAGCCGTTCTGAGCGCAAGCGGGGCGAGTTTGAGCCGTTTGAAGCGATGCTGGCCATTCGCACGATGGGCAGTATTGCCTACAAGCTGGCACGGGTGGCGGCCGGCCAGTGTGACGCTACCTGGAGCCGCGGCCCCAAAAATGAGTGGGATATTTGCGCCGGGGTGCTGCTCGTTGAAGCGGGTGGCGGTACAGTGGTAGACCTGGATGATGCGCCCTTCACCTTTAACCGGTCGCGCACCAAAGTTAACGGGATTATTGCCGATAACGGCCGTTTACATCAACAAATCCTCCACGCCCTGGCCCCCCATCGCCACACGGCCCGCACGTAAGCAAGGGAGCGAAGGGGCGAGGTGGCGCAGTGGCACCGACCTCGCCGCTCCGCCACATCGCCCCTTCGCTCTTGTTTGACAGTCAAAAATCGATATGGTATTATCAGCCAATCTTTATGGCAACATAAAGTTTGCATTCTTTTATGGCCCATTTGCCCATTTCCAAGGAGATTTTGGATGAGATCGCGCACAGAAATGATGGTAGACCGCCTGCGAGATTTACAAGCAGGTACACCTGACATAGAAGCATCAGCTGTAGTCAGCGTTGATGGTTTGATTATGGCCTCCTCCCTGCCCACAGATGTTGATGAAGACCGCATCTCGGCCATGTCGGCTGCTATGCTCTCTTTGGGAGATCGTATTGCCAGTGAGCTTAATCGTGGCACTCTGGAGCAAGTTTACATTAAGGGCAGCAACGGCATCATCGTGCTGATGGCCGTTGGTGAAGACGCCGTGCTGACCGTCCTGGCCAGAGAGCGGGCCAGACTGGGCCTTATTTTCCTGGACATGCGTCGAGCCACAGAAGATCTGTCAAGATTACTATGATCTATGATTTAGAAACCTATATAGTGACAGGTGTCACCTTGGGGGCTAAAATGCCCAGAGAGGTGACAAAATGAAACAAGATGAAATGGGCCGTTTGACGGCCAAAACGAAAGAGCAACAAATGCTGCA
>SLGK01000294.1 GCA_007123775.1 Anaerolineae bacterium
CGTAGTGCGTAGTGCGTAGTGCGTAGTGCGTAGTGCGTAGTGCGTAGTGCGTAGTGCGTAGTGCGTAGTGCGTAGTGCGTAGTGCGTAGTGCGTAGTGCGTAGTGGGCGACTCCTTACGTTTTACGCCTTACGTTTTACGTTGTGTAAACCGAATCAAAACAAAAAACAGCACAAATGACAACGTGGCTAACACCGCCGCCACGGCGTTGGCCGTGTCCAGGTTGCCCGCTTCAAATTGGGCAAAAATGTAGAGAGGGGCCGTCTGGGTACGCAAGCGCAGATTGCCGCTGACGATGATGGTGGCCCCAAATTCACCCAGAGAGTGGGCAAAGGTAAGCAGCGATCCGGAGAACAAGCCCCCTTTCAGCGCGGGCAAAATGACCAGCCGGAACGTTTGCCAGCGGCTGGCGCCAATGGTGTAGGCCGCTTCCTCGTAGGTCACGTCCAGCTCGTCCAGCACCGGCTTGACGGCCCCCAGCATGTAGGGGAAAGTGACAAACAGGTGGGCCAGAAGCACCCCGGCCGGGGCAAACATCGGCTGCAAACCGAGCGGATCGAGAAACTGACCCAGCAGGCCAATCGGTCCCCACAGCAGCAGCAGCGACGTACCCACGACGACGGTGGGAATGGCGACGGGCAAATTAACAACCACGATCAGCGCCTCTCGGCCGCGAAATTCATACTTGGACAGCACGTAAGCGGCATAGGTGCCCAGGATGCCGTTGATCAGGGCGGTGGCCAGGGCGATCAAGATGGAAAAGCGCAGGGCAAATTGGGCGTCGGGCGTGCTGATAATGCGGATAAACTCGCCCAGACCGCCCCGGCCGGCAAAGACGTAAATAGCCGACAGGGGCATCAAAATCAGCGGCAGCAGTACCAGCAGCAAAAGCCCAACCGGTAAAGCGACAACACGTCGCGACGGCCGTTTAGTGGGAAGATCCATTCTGGTTTCCATAGGTCTGATAGTGCGTAGAGCGTAGTGCGTAGCCAGAGGTCGCTACGCACTACGCTCTACGCAATACGTTTACTGTCCTAACTCCGGTAGGACGCGCTCTTTCCAGATGGCGTTGACGATGTTGTCACGGGCCGCCACCCAACCGCCGAGGTCGGCGACGACAAAGGGGGCCGCAATGTGGCCGAAATCAGGGTTGGCCTCGTTGAGCGACTCATCCACGCTGCGGAAGCCGTATTCGACAAAGATGCGCTGTGCCTGCTCGCTCCAGAGAAAAGCGACAAAGGCATCTACCAGGTCTCGCTGCTCTGAGGTGATGTTGCGCTCCAGGACCACGACGGTATGCTCGCTCAAGATGGTGCTGTGGGGATAGACCGGCTCGGCCGCCAGTCGTCCCCGCGCCCGGTCGCGCACCAGTTCTTGCTCGTAGGTGATGAGGGCATCACCGAAGCCGGTCTCAAACTGGGTGCGGACAGCGCGGGCGGAGGCAGCCTGGGCCACCACGTTGCGCCAGATGCCCAGGAGTTGGTCGTATGCGGCCGTTTCATCCCCACCTTGCAATGTTACCGAACCATACTCGGCCAGAATGGCCCACAGCGCCCCGCCGGACGTCAGCGGATCAGGGTGAACCACGCCCACGCCGGGGCGGGCCAGGTCGCTGAAATCGTTGATTTGCTGGGGGTTATTCGGCCGTACCAGGATGATAAAGGGGGTGCGGTTGACCACTCCCTGGTGGGGCAGTTCCTTCCAGGTGGGGCCGGGCAAAACGCCGGCGTCCACCAGCCGCAGCGCGTCCAGTTCCAGCGACAAAATAGCGACTTCGGCCGGCACGCCCATAATCATCTGGTTGGTGATTGTGCCCGAACTGGCAAAAGCGGAGATGAACTCTACCTGCTCACCCGTCTGCGCCTCCCATTCAGCAGCAAAAGCAGGGAAAACCGCCTCGTTCATCACTTCGCCCAGGATGCTGAAGCCGTAGAGAACGATGGTGCGCTGGGGCGCGCCCTGGGCAAAAGGCAGCCAGGGCCAAAGGGCGTACAAAACCAGCCCGCCACCGATAATTGTCAAGACAATCTGCTGGCCCAGCAGCCGCCAGTTCAACCGTTTGTTTTCCATAGTCAGGACGGAAGACCGAGGACGAAGGACCGAGCGACCAATTTCCGTCCTCTGTCCTTCGTCTTCGGTCACATTTCTTCAACGAACAATCAATATCGGCCGGTCCAGCCAGCGCAGCAGTGGCTCGACCAGCTCACCCAGCCACCAGCGCCATAGTTTTGATTTCTTTTCGGCGGCGATGATGACCAGATCATGGTCGCCCGCGGCCAGTTCTCGCTCGATTTGTTCATCGGGCGTGCCCTGACGCTGCTGCAAATCGCCCTCGACGCCGGCATCACGCAGGCGGCGCAGCACGCGCCTGATCTGGGTACCAATGGGGGAATCGGCCGTTAACAAGATTTCGAGCGGAGCCTGCACCGGCCCACCCTCACGGTACATGATGGGATCGGCTGGTGAAATGACCAGGACGGTAACGGCCGCATCACAGGCCAGCGCCAGACGCAGCGCCCACTCTTCAGCCGTTTCTTCTCCTGCCTCGTCGCGGATAATCAGGAGAATGGAGTCGATGGGCCAGCGGGGCTGCCGTATCAGCCAGAGAGAAGCGGGCACGGCATCAAGAATCTTGCGATAGACGGAGCGGTTTAGCAGGCGGCCCAAAAAGTTGCGCTGCACCGGTTCGCTCAGGAAGAGAAGGTCACAATCGGCTTGCGCCTGCAGCAGCAGGTCATCCAGCTTCTCGCCATGTTCGGAGGGTCGCCAGCAGTCCACCTGGCTGTTAAAGATACGGCCGATACGCCGGGCGTATTCCAACGGCTTGCCGGCACAATCCTCAGCCAGGGCGCCAACGAGGAAATGGGGCGTTGCGTCGCTCATACGGTTGCTCCTGGGTTAATGGGACGGAGGACGAAAGACAGATGACGGAGAAAACCCTTCCGTCCTCGGTCGTCGGTCACAGACTGTCTTATTGCCTGTTGCCTGGCTTTATGATAACGGCCGTTTGTGACAGGCGTCGTGATATGGTTGTGACAAAGCTGTGACAGAAAGTGAAGGGGGGTGGGTTAGCCGGCGGCCGTTGGCAATATCTGGCGAAACTGATCTACTGCGATTTAACCAACCCATAACCCAGGGCAGGGACGGTTTCAATGTAAACCGGATGGGTCGGATCGGGTTCAATTTTGGCACGCAGGCGGTGCACCAGTTGGCGCAGCATATCCCTATCGCCCCCCTCCGCGCCCCAGACGTGGCTGATAATTTCTTCGGCGGGCAACACGTGGCCGGCGTTGAGTATCAGGTAATTGAGCAGCCGGTTTTCCAGGGGGGTCAGGTTGATAGGTGGGCCGTCGCCGAGGCGAACTTCGCGCCGGTTGATGTCTAAAACGAGACCGCCGGCCTGACGAACGGCCGTTTGTTCCCCACGCCCTGTTCGCCGCAACACAGCCTGCACCCTGGCTACCAGTTGGCGGGGGCTGAACGGCTTTAGCACGTAATCATCGGCCCCTGTTTCCAGGCCGCGCACAATGTCATCTTCCTCCTCGCGGACGGTGAGCAGAATGATGGGCACGTCATCCTGCTGGCGAATGGTGCGACAGACGGCAAAGCCATCCAGTTGGGGCATGTTGACATCCAGAATAATAATAGTCGGCTGCGTTTCCTGCCAGCGGCGCAGCGCGGCCAGGCCGTCATGGGCCTGCACCACCTGAAACCCCTCGCGCCGCAGCGTAAAGGCGATCAGGTCGGCTAATACGCGATCATCGTCTATAACCAAAGCGATCATAGTCACTCAAAAAATTCACCGCAAAGACGCCAAGAGCGCGAAGAAAACAGGAAAACTTGGCGTCCTTTGCGTCTTGGCGGTAAGTCTTTGTTACAAAGGTAGTTCAAACCAGAAGATAGACCCACCGTCGGGACGGTCTTCGATACCAACACGGCCGTTATGGGCCAGCATCACCGCCTTGACTACAGCCAGCCCCAGGCCAATGCCGAAGGGGGGGCGGGCTTCGTCAGACGGGCGGCGCATAAACCAGCGAAACAGGTCATCCCGATGCTCAGGGGGGACGCCTGGCCCGGCATCGGCCACTGTAATTCTAACCCATTTGGCACGCACCGTCGCCTTGAACAAAATCTCTGCCTCGTCGGGGCCATGCTTGACGGCGTTAGAGAGCAGATTAACGATGACCTGGGTGAGGCGACGGCCGTCTACCGACACGGTAATTGGCTCATCAGGCAGCTCCAGGCGCAGGCTTTGATGATGCTTGTGGATGAGGGGCGTCATCGTCTGGGCGGCTTCGGCGATTATCTGGCGCAGGTCGGTGGGGCGGGGGGCGATGCGAAAACGGCCGCTTTCAATGCTGGCACTTTCCAACAAATTGTCCACTAAAGTCTGCAACCCCAAAATACCTAGATGGAGAGCGTTGAGCAGCTCCTCAAACTCCTCGTGGCTGAGGTCGGGGGCCTCATCCAAGAGAAGTTCAATCGAGGCCGCCAGGGCTGAAAGAGGGGTGCGGAACTCGTGGGTCACGTTGGCCAGAAAGTGACCCAGCAAACGGCGTAACGCTTCTTCCTCGGTCACGTCACGGAAAACGAGGGCAACTTCGGCATTGGGGGCGGTGGGTGGTGTCAGTTGGGCGCCGGTGATAGCCAGCGTCGCCTGGCGACCGGCGGCCATTCGTACTGTCAGCCGCTCCTTTTGCCCGGAGGCGGGGATGAGCTGGCTGAAAGGGGCGTTGACGTCCACCGGTTGGAAAAGCTCATCGGCCGTTCGCCCAATGGCGTCAGGGCGGGGCCAGCCGGTAATGCGCTCGGCCCCCTGGCTGAAGAAAGTGATACGGCCGTTGCCATCCAGCGTCATTGTCCCTTCCACAATCGAGTCGAGCAGATGGTTGACCCAATCCCGCTCCTGGCGCAGTTCGGCCAGCGCCCCGCGTAGCTCCAGCCGGGCAAAGTCTAATGCCTGGGCCACCTGGCTCACTTCACTGATCTGGCTCTCGATTCGTACCGGCTTGTCCAGGTCGTGCCAGGTAAGCGCACCGGCCGCGCTGGCCAGATCATTGAGTGGCTGCCCAATCCGCCGCGCCAAAAAAACGGCCAGAACGGAACCAAGCAGCGAGACTAGCAGAATACCGCCCAACATGGTCCAGATGAGGCGGCGCTGGCTGTCTACAATGTTGGTAATGTCCAGAATGACAACGCTGGTCAAGCCGGCCTCGTTCAAAAGGACCTGTTGGGCGTAATAGCGGCGTTGATCCAGTGTGAAGCGGTAGCTGTTGGGCAACGGCCGTTCTGCAGGCAGCGCATTCTGTACCATAGTAGGAGGAGCGGGCAGGCTGGTAGCCAGTACCGTGTCGTGTAGCAGCAGCGTTTGGGCCAACTCTAACTGTTGGGCCGTTTGCTGTAAGAAGGATTGGTTTAGCTGCCAGCCAACAATGACCTGGCCTAACTGCTCGGTTTCGGGGTAAATGGGTTCGGCGGCCAGCAGCCAGGCCCGGGGCGGGTTGGCTGGCTCGATGTGAAAGGTAACGGCCGTAACCCCACAAAAATCATCATCTACCAATTGACCAGACTGAGCCAGGGAACGGCCGTTGGCGTCACACACCAGCAGCAAGTCCAGATTGGCCCCACTTTGCAGCGTATCCAGGTAAGGGGGCAGCGCTGCCATATCATTCTGGCTGACAAGCCGACGCAGCGTTGGCCTTTGGGCGGTGACCAAAGCCAGGTTCAGCGCCTCATTTTGTCGGGCCAGATAAAAGGTTTCGGCCGCCGCACTGCCCTGGTTGAGCAAGGCCCCGGCCTGTTGATCTAACTGGTCACCAATGAGCCAGGTGGCCGGCAACCCGACAGCAACGGCCGTGATCAAAATCAAGACGGCAAAGTTGAGGGCCATTTGCATAGGTAGGCTGCGCCGCAAGCGATTGAGTTTCATGTGCAATATTCTACCATTAAAGCAGCAAAGACATGAGTTGATTTATCCAAGCCTGCCGCTGGGAAATGTGTTACAATTTTTGGGGTAGACGGCAAAATGACAAGAAGATTCAGAACGACAAAAATGCGGTGCTAGCTCTTTCGTCAAGCGCTAACATGAAGGAGGACCATGGTGAGACAAATCACGAAGTTGATCTGGGGAATCCCTGTTTTGCTAATATTGGCGGGCACGGCAACGGCCGTCATGCGAACGCCAGTGCTGCAAGCTACGCAAACCGATAAACAACACCTCACGTACCTGAGCGTTGTGGTCAAGCCGTTTCCCACACCGACACCTACTTTCACACCGACACCAACGCCCACGCTTACGCCCTCACCCACACCTGTGACCGCCCCTCTACCTGAAATAAACAACCCATCGTTTGAGGATGGCTGGACTAATTTGCCGCCGGAACCAGGTCACCTGATCAATCAACAGCCGCATGGCTGGCAACTAAGCTGGGTGCCTATAGGTGAACCGCTCTATGATGACCCGAACAGCCTCTCTGGCGGCGTACCCGAATGTATCCATCTGTTCTGGTATCAGTTACCGCCTAATGAACAACCTGGTGGCGAAGATGCGCTTATCCTGGATGGCGATCTCACTTACAAAATGTTTCACGGATTTGCACCCTTCGGCAGTGAACTTCGTCAAACGATAATCGGTCTTCAGCCAGGAACCACCTGGCGCCTGGTTGTACCCCTTCAGGTACATCTGTACGGAGACACTGACCCCTACACGGCCGAATCTGGCGTTTGGGTTAATGGCGTGGGCGGTTGGGCGAACGCAGGCGTTATGGGCGACCGTAACTGGTATGAACACGGTGTGCTTTTTACCGTGCCAGCTAACGGGCAAATCGAAATTGTCGTGCGCGTGAAGAGCAAATGGACCGGCAAGACGTTTTTCATTGACGCCTTACGCATGGAACATCCGTAGTCGCCAGGGCAGGTATGATTGTGCGCTACCGGCAGTTTGCAGACTGGCGTAAGGCAACCTGTTTCTTATTGCTTGTCCTGTTGCCGCTCGCCATTTACGGTATGCCTGACGCCCCTGGCAATCACAACCCTTAAAAGGAGCATTCATGCCCTATAACCAACCAGCTTTGCTCGTTTTGGAAGACGGCACCCAGTGGCCCGGCACTGCCTTTGGCGCGGCCGGCACCACCACCGGCGAAATTGTTTTTAACACCAGCCTCACCGGCTACCAGGAAATCCTGACCGACCCTTCCTACCACAACCAGATCATCACCATGACCATGCCCCACATCGGCAACACTGGCACCACCCCCGAAGACGACGAGAGCGACCGGGTGTGGGCCGCCGGGCTGGTTGTCCGCAGCCTCAGCCCACTGGTGAGCAACTGGCGCGCCCGCCAAAGCCTGCCCGACTACCTGACCGAACGGGGCGTTATCGCCATTACCGACGTAGAAACCCGCGCCCTGGTGCGCCACATTCGCACCCATGGGGCCATGCGAGCCGTCTTGTCAACTGAGATTCAGGATGCGGCCGAACTGGTCAACATCGCCCGCCAGAGCCGCGACATGAACGGGCTGGACCTGGTGCGCGAAGTGACGACGCCAGAGCCATACCGCTGGGTGGACGGGCAAAACTGGTGGCAGCCCAACGGCCAGCCGCCCGCCGTTACCGGCAAATACCACGTCGTGGCCTACGATTACGGCATCAAGCGCAACATTCTGCGCCTGCTGGCCGCCCGCGACTGCCGCATTACCGTTGTGCCGGCCACAACGCCCGCCGACGAGGTACTCGCGCTCAATCCCGACGGTATCTTTCTCTCCAACGGGCCGGGCGACCCGGCGGCCGTCACCTACGCCATTGAGGCCATACAACAGTTGTTGGGCCAAAAACCGATCTTCGGTATCTGCCTGGGCCATCAGATATTAGCCCTGGCGCTGGGGGCTAAAACCTACAAGCTCAAATTTGGCCATCGCGGCGGCAACCAGCCGGTGCAAACGGCCGACGGCGCGGTCCAGATTTCCAGCCACAATCATGGCTTTGCCGTAGACGCCGACAGCCTGCCGAATGATGTCATTGTTTCCCACTTGAATCTAAACGACAACTGCTGCGAAGGGCTAGACGCCCCCCACTACCGCGCCTTTGCCGTGCAATACCACCCCGAAAGCGCACCTGGTCCACACGATTCTGACGATCTGTTTGACAAATTTATCGACTTGATGAAAGAAGAATAATTGTAGTGCGTAGTGCGTATTCGCACACAAATCGACTACGCACTACGCACCACGCACTATCTCTAAGGTTCACTATGATAACGTTATTTAAGGACAAACGAATTTTGCTGGGCGTGACCGGCTCGATTGCTTGCTACAAGACCGTTGACCTGGCCTCGAAGCTAACGCAGGCCGGGGCGCAGGTGGACGTGATCATGACCGAAGCAGCCGGCCGTTTTGTGACGCCGCTTTCGTTTCAATCAGTAACCGGCCGGCCGGTCTATGACGATATGTGGCGGCGCGAGCATGTGCAGCATGTGGGGCTAGGCGAAACGGCCGATCTCTTTATCATCGCCCCGGCCACCGCCCACACAATGGCCAAGCTGGCCCAGGGCTTGGCCGACAATCTGCTGACGGTGACGGCCCTGGCCGCCCACTGTCCGCTGCTGATAGCCCCGGCTATGGACGGCGGCATGTATGAGCATCCGGCAACGCAGGCCAACGTAGCCACGCTCAAACAGCGCGGCGTCACCTTTGCCGGGCCGTCTACCGGCCGCATGGCCTCTGGCCTAAGTGGGCTGGGGCGGATGCTGGAGCCAGACGCGCTGCTGGCGCAGGCCCGGCTGGTCCTGGCCCGCTCCGGCGTGTTGGCCGGGACCAAAGTGGTGGTGAGCGCCGGTCCCACGCGGGAAGCCATTGACCCGGTGCGCTTTATCAGCAACCGCTCTACTGGCAAGCAAGGATTGGCCGTCGCCCAGGCCGCGCTCGACGCCGGGGCCGAGGTGACGCTGGTGCTGGGGCCGGTGGCCGAATCACCGCCGCACGGGGTTAATCTGGTGCGCGTAGAAAGCACAGAACAGATGGCGCAGGCGGTCTTGACGGCCGTGGCCAACGCCGACGCCCTCTTTATGGTAGCGGCCGTGGCCGATTTTCGTCCCGGTAAGCTGTCTGAACGAAAATTGAAGAAAACGGAAGCCAATGATTGGGGCCTGGCAATCGGCCTGGAAGTGACGCTGGACATTTTGAGCACGGTCAAAGAGCAGCGAGAAAAAACGGGTTTTCCCCGCGTCTCGCTCGGCTTTGCCGCCGAGACCCATGATGCCTACGAATATGGCCGGGCCAAGCTGCTGCGTAAGGGGCTGAATTTTATCGCCGTCAACGACGTGATGGCCGAGGGGGCCGGTTTTGCGGTGGATACCAACCGGGTCATCCTGCTCAGTTCGGCCGGGGTGGTGGAGGAGATGCCGCTGTTGAGTAAAACGGCCGTTGCCGAGCGATTAGTTCATCATGTGGCTAAGGCGTTGTCTTAAAAGCTGTTACGCAGAAAATCACGTCTTTTCTCAGGCAATCTTGAGAAATAATTAATTGTTGAACTGCTGAATTGCTGAATTGTTAATGCGCGTCGTCAGTCATCTC
>SLGK01000190.1 GCA_007123775.1 Anaerolineae bacterium
AGTTGCACCAGCAGGACCACATCCAGCAGCATGAAGGTCAGAAACTGTCCTGTGGCCATCAGGGTGACGAACAGATCGCCTGAAGTTAGCCACCAGCTACTCCCGGCCAGCGTCGCCAACAGCAACAGGAGCAGACCCATGCCCCAGGCCGGCCAATTGGTCGGTATATGAAAAAAGACCATCACCTTATGGATCAGGCCCTTGAGCAGGATGTCATCTTCCAGATTGTCCGTTTGGCTATCTTGCCTTGTTGTCCTCTCGTGCATGGCTCAATTATACCGGTTTTCGCCAATCCCTTCACTTTTTGCAGTAGACGAGGTGAGCAAATAGGTTTAGAATTAGCCGCCGTGGTTGTCTGTCTTAACTGCGGTCAACTTGTCATCAATCTATCAGAGGAGATTAGCATGATTTATCTGGCCCGTCCCCGCGTGCTCGTTACGCTTGTATTCGCTTTTTTGGGTGTGATCGTTTTATTGTCTGGTACATTTACGGCCGTTTCCCCCCTCGACCCCAGCACCCCCGCCCCTAACTACAGCTTCACCATACCCGACCCTGATGACACCCTTATTTGTAGCCCCGAAGATGATAACGTCCTGTTGCCAAGCTGCCATGCTAACATATTGCGTGATTATCTGCCGCCTCAGGAAGACTTACAGGCAATGAGCAACCAGCCCTGCGTCAACGACATGGCCGGTATTTACCCCTGCGACAATATCGACCTTCTTTCCTTTCTGCCGTTGAGTCAGATAGGGGGCGGTAACGGCAACGACATCTGGGGCTGGACCGATCCCCAAACCGGCAAAGAGTATGCCCTCATGGGACGTTCTAATGGCACCGCTTTTGTTGATATAAGCGATCCTTATAACCCGATCTACCTGGGCAATCTGCCCACCCATACCAGCAATAGCACCTGGCGCGACATCAAAGTTTATCAGAATCATGCGTTTATTGTCTCTGAAGCCAGTGGCCACGGGATGCAGGTTTTTGACTTAACCCAACTGCGTACCGTGACTAATCCACCCGTAACCTTCAGCAATACGGTCCATTACGGTCAGTTTGGTCCTGCTCACAATATTGCCATTAACAAAGATAGTGGCTTTGCTTACGTCGTGGGTGCCCGTAACACAGGCATTACTTGCAGCGGTGGTTTGCACATGATCAACATCCAGAATCCAACCAACCCTACCTTTGCTGGCTGCTTCAGCGCCGATGGCTACACCCACGATACCCAATGTGTCATTTACGAAGGGCCGGATCAGAATTACCAGGGACAGGAAATCTGCTTCAATTCAAATGAAAACACGTTGACAATTGTTGACGTTACCAACAAAAGCAACCCTATCCAGTTATCACGCACCGGCTACGCTGGACACGGCTATACGCATCAAGGTTGGCTGACAGAGGACCAGCACTACTTTTTGGTAGATGATGAGCTGGATGAAATCCAGAATAACCATAATACCCGCACATACGTCTGGGATGTGAGCGATCTGGAAAATCCGTTTTTGACCGGCTTTCACGACGGCCGTACCCAGGCTATCGATCACAACCTCTACATCGTCGACGACAAAGTCTACCAGTCCAACTACCGGGCTGGCCTTAACGTATTGCGTATTGTCGATCTGGCCCAGGCCGAGCTGGAAGAATTTGGTTACTTTGACATTTTTCCGTCGAGCAACAGCGCCAACTTCAACGGTACCTGGAGCAACTATCCCTTCTTTAACAGCGGCGTCATCATTGTCAGTGGTATCGAACAGGGGCTTTTTGTGCTAAAATTGGCAGAAAGTGACATGATAACACCCACGCCGGGCGTGACGCCAAGTATCACACCAAGCGTGACGCCAACGCCGAGCATAACGCCGACGCCAAATGCGACGCCAACACCAATTGTCATGCCAACAAACACACCTGTTGTGATTGTTCCGTTAGATGAGCGCAGTTATTTACCCTTGATCATAAATGGCGCTGAAACGCCTTGATTATTGACTGGAGATTACCAAAGTCTGGCAGACTCTCGTAATCTCTCACTAACATTATGACACCGAAATACCCAAACCGCACCACCCTGGCCTATCTGCCCACGCCGGTTGAGCGCATGGAACGGTTGACCCGTTACCTGGGTGGGCCAGATTTATACATCAAGCGTGATGACCAGACCGGATTAGCTACCGGCGGTAACAAGACGCGCAAGCTGGAATTCCTGGTAGCTGATGCGTTAGCTCAGGGTTGCGACTACTTGATTACCACTGGCGCAGCGCAGAGCAACCATTGCCGCCAGACGGCCGCCGCCGCCGCACGCTACGGAATGGGGTGCAGCCTCATCTTGCGTGGTTATCCGCCCGATACGATCACGGGCAATATTTTGCTTGATAATCTGCTGGGGGCACATATCTACTGGCAACGCAATAGACCGGCAAAAGAACTGTTTGCCGATGTCAATCATGAGTTGAGAGCAATGGGCCACAAGCCGTACGTTATTCCTCTGGGTGGCTCGAACGTTATGGGCGCTACCGGGTACGTGCTGGCCATGGAAGAGCTGATGGCCCAATTGGTGAACGAGAAGATATTTGTGGACTTTATTGTGTTTGCCAGCAGCAGCGGCGGTACACAGGCCGGCCTGGTAGTAGGTGCTGAAGTAACCAGCTACCGGGGCAAGATTCTGGGTATCAGTGTAGACCATCCTGCTGATGATCTGAAGACACAGGTAGCGGCGTTGGCTACGGCTACGGCCACTCATCTGGGGTTAGGGATGCTGCCTACCGTTGGCCGAATTGAGGTAAATGATGATTACCTCGGCGAGGGATATGCCTGCGTAAGTGAGACGGAACGAGAAGCGATCCGCGTTTTGGGCCAACAGGAAGGCATTCTACTGGACCCGGTTTACACAGGGCGAGCCATGGGGGGCTTGATTGACTTAATTCGCTGGGGTGCGTTTACAAGGGGGCAGACGGTGTTGTTCTGGCACACCGGTGGTACGGCCGCTTTGCCTGCGTTTGCTGACAAATTAGTGTAGAGCTAGAGCTAAAGCTAGAGCTAGAGTTAAGGGAAAAGTGCTAGATGGCGGCGGCCAGCGTGAGCAGGAGCAGTTGGCTAAGGCCCTGGGGCAGTCGATCTGGGTTGAGGTATTCATCTAGCCGGTGGGCGTTGCCCGATTCGGTCAGGCCAATGCAAACCGCTTCTGCGCCCAGGCTCAGGGGGATGTTGGCGTCGGTGCTGCCCGTGATGAAGACGGGTTTCTGCCAGCCAGCCTGGCGCAGAGCAGCTTCGGCCCAGCTTACCAATGGAGCCTGCCGCGTGATTTGTCCCGCCGGCCGATTGCCGATTAGCTCCATGGTGGTTGTTACAAAAGAACGGCCGTTTTTGTCAGGGACATTCCGCTCTTTAACCAGGGCTGTGACCTGGTCCACCAGTTGAGTCAGCGCATCGGGGTCCTCAGAACGCAAATCCAGCAGCATAGTGGCCGCCGAAGCAATGGTGTTGATCGAGCGTCCGCCTTCGATGATGCCCACGTTATAGGTCGTTTTTGGCTGCTGAGGCACGGGTAGGTGGTCAATGGCAGTAACGATGTGGGACAATTCATGGATCGCGCTGGGCTTGCCAAAGCTCCCCCAGGAATGACCGCCCGACGTTTCCACCCCGATACGAAAGCGACGCACGCCAATAGCCTGGTGAGAAATCTGGCCAAATAAACCACCCTCGATCACGATGTAGCGGGCTTTTGGCCCAAAGCGCTCGCAGACCGCTTTCATGCCGCGTAAGTCACCCAGCCCTTCTTCGCCCACGTTGGCTACCAGCCAGATGTCGGCCTGGGGCTGTAGGTTAAAGTCGACCAGCGTTTGGGCCAGGGTGATAAGGCCAGCCACGCCAGCGCTGTTGTCACCGATGCCCGGCCCGTAGAGCAAATGGCCTTCTTGCCGCAGTGTCAAATCGGTATCGGCCGGAAAAACGGTATCGGTGTGAGCAGACAAAATGACCGGCTGTTTCTGGTCTGGATTTTGACCGGGAAAACGGCCGTAGACATTACCAAGCTCATCCTGCGCCACGTCTACCAGGCCCAACGCTGCCAGACGGTCCTGCACAAAAGCAGCTCGCTCCGCCTCGGCAAAGGTAGGTGCCGGTATTTGCTGAATGTCTATGGTCAAAGCCAGAATGTCGGCCACACCTGATTGAAAATTCTTGAGGGCGGCTGCTACTTGCTGGTCGGTAGCCAATCGCTCTATGAATGCTTCAGGGGATAAGCCAGCGGAGGCACGTGCGTCAACTTGCATGTAGCTTTAACTCAACGGCCTGATCAGCAGAATACCGATCAGGCTCATAATCAGGCCCAGGTGCAGAAACAGGTTGCTGTCAATTATCCAGCCGCTGCCGGGACCCGGCCAGAGTTGTAGCAGGAAATTGATCAGGATCAGGCCCAGCCCCAGCAGGGGCAGCAGGCCGGGTCGCTCGCCAATCAGCTCATTCAGTCGGTCTAGTAGTTGGTTCATCAGTTTATCTCAGCTACTCATTTTATCGTTCAGGGCTGACCAGATATTTGTCGAACCAGGGCAGCAGACGGTGGGGCAAACGGCCGTATATGCGAATGCCCTCGGCCGTATGTTCTTCAGCATCAACCTGACCCCGCTCGTGGATGAGTGATAGCAAATCGCCGCGCTTATAAGGAATGAAGACGTGTAACGGCCGTAAATATTGAATCATGGCCGCCTCGATAGCTACCATCAATGCCTCAATGCCCTGCCCGGTAACGGCCGAAACCAACACCGCCGGGTCTTCAATGGCCAACTCCTCAACCGGATCATAACCGGCCGGCAACAAATCCGCCTTGTTTAACGCCACAATCTGAGGCAGGTGGTCCACCTCCAATTCGGCCAGCGTATCTTCAACGGCTTCAATCTGGGCAGCAGCATGAGGGTGGGTGGTATCGACCACGTGAAGTAGCAAATCGGCCTCGATGATTTCTTCCAGCGTTGCCCGAAAGGCAGCGACGATCTGAGTAGGCAGCTTTTGGATAAAGCCGACTGTATCGGTAAACAGTACTTCACGGCCGCCAGGCATCACCACACGGCGTGTGGTGGGGTCCAGCGTGGCGAATAGCATATCGGCCGACATTACGTTGGCGTCACTGATGCAATTGAGCAGCGTTGATTTGCCCGCATTCGTATAGCCAACAATAGCCACGACCTGTAGCTCCGTCTGCTGTCGCTTGGCACGATGGCGCTGCCGGTGGGCGCGTACCGCGTCTAATCGCTCTTTCAGATAGCTAATGCGCCGGCCGATTTCGCGCCGGTCGACCTCAAGCTGCGTTTCACCCGGACCGCGTAAGCCCACGCCGCCGCCCATCCCGCCGGCCCGTCCGCCCGCCTGCCGGGCCAGATGGGTCCACATCCGCGTTAGCCGCGGCAGCCGGTACTCCAATTGGGCTAATTCAACCTGTAGCTTACCCTCGCTGGTATCGGCGTGTAGGGCAAAAATGTCCAGAATTAGAGCGGTACGGTCCAGCACTTTGAGGTCTTCACCAAAGATACGCTCCAATTCTCGCTGTTGCCGGGGATTTAGCTCGTCGTCAAAGATAATGACGTCGGCCTTCAACTCTGACGCCAGCGTTTTCACTTCCTCGACTTTACCACTGCCAATGTAGGTGGCGTTATTGGGCTGGTCAAATCGCTGTGTCGCCTGCCCCACCACTTCCAGGCCGGCCGTGTGCGCCAGGCGGGCTAACTCTTCCAGGCTATCCTCAACGGGCAACAGGGGATTGCCCAACTTTAATTCAGCACCAACCAGGAAAGCACGCTCCCGGGGCACAATTGTGGTATGTGTATTGCTAATGGGAACCGTCCTCGCTCAAAACTAGGTTCAACATAGAGAATCCTCGCTACGTAGATTACGAAAGCTGGCCGTAAATCGTCTCCATGACTATTTTGGTCGCTTGCTGGGCAGCTTCAATTGTAACTCACCAAATCCGGCTGGTGACGCCACAAGGGTAGCTCGATGTGAAACGTGCTGCCCGGCAGCGTTTGCTCATCACGGCCCGCGCTCTCTGCCCAAATACGGCCGCCATGGGCCTCAATAATGCCTTTGGCGATGGGCAGTCCCAAACCGGGGCCGCCCCCCTTAAACTTTATTTTACCTGACGAATGCAGGTTCACATCCAAACCGCTGGTAAACTTATCAAATATCTGTTCCAGATCGTCGGCCGGGATGCCAATACCGCTGTCTTGTACCTGAATGTCAATGTATCCCATGATGTCTTCATCGGCCTCATCCTGACGACTCAGTTCGCCAGAGACCCGTACCGTACCGCCATCGGGCGTATATTTTAGCCCATTTAACAATACTTTGGAAAAAGCTTTTAACAACCGTACCGGGTCGCCAAAAATGCGAAGCTGCTCTAATGGCAAATTGGCTATCGTTAGCGTTACGTTACGCTCGCGAAAATGCTTGTCCAGATTATCGGCGGCAATCAAGATTATCTTTTCCAGATAAAACTGTTGATAATTGAGATCAAACGATTGTAAATCGATCAAGGAGACATCGATCATATCGTTGATAATCTCTTGCATGCGTTGTGTGCCGCTAACCAGGCCGTTCACGTAAGCGGAAAGTGGTGATTCGGCGTCAACCTCGACCCGCAGCATATTGACGTACCCTTCCAAAATGGTTAGCGGCGTCCGCAATTCATGGGAAGCCACCGAAACGAAGTCGGTTTTGGCCCGCTCCAGTCGTGCCATTTGCTGGCGAAGCTTGGTCATGTGTTCCAGCATGGTAGCCCGATCTTCGTCGCGGGCTAACTGGCTGGTCTCAACCAGGGCAAAGGTGAAGAGACCGTCAAGCTGACGCCAGTGGTGTAGAGCAACCTGGGCCGGAAAGTCCATTTCAAGCCGGTCACCAATTTCGGCTTTGATGACACGCAGCAGCGTCACCCAATTGCTGGCGACGAGTGCGTCCTGGCCAATATGGAGATACGCCCAATTTTGGATGGCGGAAAATTGTACGTCACGGGGGTCCGTAATGTGGTTAATGACTACATTTAGAAAGCCGGTAATGTCCTCCTTATCGGGCAGCAGGTTGGGTGCCCGGTTCAGGGTTGTCCGACACAGTGAGTCTGCTTCTATTTGCAGCCATGTGGTCAGCTCATCTGTCAAATCAGTTGTACTCCTGGTTGCTTCCATGTAAGTCACGATGACACCTCAGAGTTTGGTTGTGATGAAAATGGCCGCAGTTTACAGCGACCGGGTTGGCATAAAAGATGTTCTCTTAATTGTGTCAGAAGTGACCGGTAGATGCTTGTGAATTGGTCGTAAAAAATCAGACAGGTTGGTCCATAGCCAAAACGGCCGTTTCGTCCAGGTCAAAATCCGCCAACTGATCAATCCCACTATGGGCAAAACGAATGGCGGCGGCACGCGAACGGCTGTCTTGCTGCTGCGTGAGTGACCAGTGGGCCTGCTCTACCAGCAGGGCCAGCGACAGGGCACGGCCCAGCGTTAAACTAAAGCGGCGGGCACCTGCTTCCAATACGGGGCGGCCCGCGGCGGAACTTGTTTGTAACCAGCTTTGGGCATGGGATACGGCCGTTTGCGCTACACGGCCCGCTGCCGCCAATTTCTCCTCAGTCACGCCAGCCACACAATTGTCTACGGTTCGGCCCAGGGCCACCAGCGCTTGTGGTTCTTTGCTCAGTGCCCGCAGCGTATCCAGGGCCAATACGTTGGTTGTGCCCTCCCAAATGGGCAACACCTGGCTGTCGCGCAGCAGGACGGGCAGACCGGTATCTTCCACGTAGCCTGCGCCCCCGTGGGCTTCCAGTACCTCGCTGGCCACGGCGACCCCCTGTTTGCCGGTGGTCAACTTGACCACAGAGGTCAGCAAGCGGCGCAGCAGGGCTTCGTCGTCACTAATTTCGCCGGCTTCATCTTTGCCCATTAAATCGACCAGGAAGAAGGTAAGTTGGAAAGCGGCCTCGAATTCGGCTTGCAGGGCGGCCAGCGTGTCCAGATGGAGTGGCTGTTGGGCCAATGGTGCGCCAAAGGCGACTCGCTTGTGGGCGTAATCACGGGCCAGGGCCAGGCCGCGCCGCATGAAGCTGACGGCGCTGACGGCGTTCCAGGTGCGGGTCAGGTGGAGCATGGGCACGATGTGGCGCACGCCGTCGCTGGGGCCGTAGACGAGTTGAGCCGGTGTGCCTTCCAGCATTAGCTCAGCGGTAGGCACTTTGCGCGTGCCCAGCTTGTCTTTAAGGCGGTTGACGGTGATGTGGTGCAAACGGCCGTTTTCATCCCTTGTTTCTACGTAAAACATAGCCAGCCCCTTGCCGCCAGGTGGGTTGCCCTCTGGCCGGGCCAGCGTCAGAGCTATTTGCGAGGTGGTAGCCGAGGTGAACCATTTACGGCCGTAGAGCCGCCACTGCCCCTTTTCATCCTGTCGGGCCACGGTCTCAGAAAGGCCAACGTCAGAACCGCCGGTCGATTCGGTCATCCACTGGCCGCTGGTCCAAAAGGTGGCCGGATCGCGGCTGGTCAGGTGGGGTACGGCCCGATCGATGAGCGGCTGGTTGCCAGAAATGAGCAGGGTGCGGGCCGCGCCGTCGGTCATGGCCAGAGGGCAGGTGTAGACGTCGGTAGAGGGGTGGAACAGATAGGTAAGGGCAAATTGGTGGGTGCGGGCGAAACGGCCGTAAGTAGGTTCAAAGGCGGCGGCCACAATGCCCGCCTCAGCCGCCAGTCGCTCGGCCCGCTGCCAGAGGGGCGAGACTTCAATCCGGTCCATGCGCTCCCCCCAGGCGTCCCACTGGATCAGCGTGGGTTCGTTCAGCCGGTCGGCCAACTGCATCTGGTATAGTTCGCCCCCGGCCATTTGGCCCATTGCTTGCAACTCTGGCTCAATGGCGGCCAATACCCCGCCCGGTAAATGACGCTGCAAATAGGCCCGCAGCACCCGGTCTTCGTCATATTGATTGCCCAGTTGGGGTGGGGGCTGATTGAAGGATTCGATTTTCAACTTAGGCTCCTGGTAGTGGAACAGGCTCGATATCGATCTTAGTAAAATCGTCTCCTTTGAAGAGTAATGGTTGGTTGCCTACTTTTGCTAATGCGTAGGAGAAACAGTCGCCATAGTTTAATGCTGCCGGGTGCCGTCCTTTACCATAGGTGCGGTATGCCAATCTTGCGCTGATAGCCTGTTCAACTGTTACTGATTCGACTTCAATTTGGGCTGTATGGATAAACTCATCCAGCTTTTGACCGCCATTCAGACCATAACGGGACTCAATGACAATGGCTGTTTCAAGCAGAGTGGCGGCAGACAACAGACGCTTGGGAGCGGCAGCAATAGCTTCGACATACATTCTTGCGTCTGCTTCTGCGGATAAAATGGCAGTTAGAACTGATGTATCAAGAACCATTAGCTTGGCACCCCGTTTACATCATAGTCAATGATTTCTTCTGCCAGCCTTTTGTCTAACAGAGGCAAAGAAGCGCATTCTTGCCCAATACGTAAGAGCTTCTGTACCAACTGCTCAGTTTGCTTTTGCCGTTTTTTTTCCCGGTCCAATCGTTCACGCAGCGCAATGACAATTGCTTCAGATACGGTTTCGCCAGTTGTATAAGCTAATTCCTCGGCCAGTCTGTCAACTTCAGGCCGTTTAACCTTGAGAGCCATGTTCCATCACCTCACGTTTCACTTATCACGCCCGCTTCTAGCAGCGCGTCAATCTGCTCCCTATTATACCCGATTTTGGCTAAAATCTGAGATGTGTGGGCACCAACGGCCGTTCCCGTGTGGCGATAGCTGGGTGCGGTGGCTGAAAATTGGAGCGGGTGGCCGATCTGACTTTGCTGGCTGCCGTCGCCGCGCGGCACGGTGACAAGCAGTCCCCGAGCTTGCACTTGCGGATGGGCAACCATTTCCGGCACGGTCAGAACCGGTTCGACGCAGACGTCATGATTGGCGAATACGGCCGTCCACTCGGCCAGCGTCTTTTGCTCAATGGTGGCCTGAATAGCTGCTTTGAGCGTCTGTTGACGGGTTGGGTCCTGGTCGGGCAGACTGCGCCCCAGGTCTGGTCGTTCGATGGCTTCACAAAAGCCAACGTAGAATTTGGGTTCCAGGGCGGCAATGGCCAGGAAACGGCCGTCTTTAGTCTGGTAATAATCGTAAAACGTGCCCCCATTGAGTGGCATTTCTTCCGGCGCCGGACTTTCTCCGGCGGCCAGAAAATTGCTGATGGTATGGGCTTGCATGGCAATCACCATGTCCAGCATCGAGACATCCACCATCTGCCCCGTACCCGTTTGCTGGCGGTGGATAACGGCCGTTAAAATTCCCATGATCGCCCCCCAAGAGCCGCCACCAATGTCGGCTACCTGCGTCCCCAGCGGCGGTGGTCCCGTTTCAGTATGGCCCGAATAACTCATCATGCCTGATAAAGCCAAATAATTCAGGTCATGGCCCGCCCGCTCCCGGTACGGCCCTGTCTGGCCATAACCGGTCAGCGAGCAGTAGATCAGGCCGGGATTGAGCGCATGCAGCGTTTTATAGTCCAACCCCAGCCGGTCCATGACGCCAGGACGAAACTGTTCCAGCAGGATGTCGTAGCCACCTAGCGCCGGATCAAGCAGCCGTTTGACAATTTCGATGGCGGCCGGCTGCTTCAAATCGAGCGCCAGCGAGCGTTTGTTGCGGTTGAGTACTGCGTGCCAGGTAGAACTCTCCCCGTCAAACGGCGGCGTATGGCGTACCATGTCCGGGCGATGCGGCGCTTCAATGCGGATGACGTCGGCGCCTAAATCGGCCAACATCATCGAGGCAAATGGCCCCGGCAGCAGCGTGGAGAAGTCGATTATTTTGAGGGAGGATAGTGGTCCGGTCATGTTGGTCATGTTAGTCACGTAGTCGCGTGGTCGAGTAGTCTGGTAGTCGCGTGGTTGGATGGTCGCGTGGTTGCATGGATGGGTTTTTAGGATGTGGGGTGGTTGTTGGTTAGTACGTAGTGCCATACGCCGTCTATTTCTGTTTCTTGTACGCGGCCTTCGGTCTGGAGCAGGTCAAGGTAGCCGACGATCATCCATAGACCGGCAAAGCGCAGGGCGGGAGCGCGTTGGGCGTAGAGATGGTCGGTCAGTTCCACCAGGGTTTGGTGGCCTTCGGCAAGGGCTTGCAGACAATGTTGTTTGCGCCGCTCAATGCGTTTGCGCTGCTGGGCGATCTTTTCGGCTGGATCGTGGAAAATCGGGCCATGACCGGGATAAACCGAATCAATGGCCAGCCCCTCCAATACGTCCAGCGATTGCATAAAGAGAGGCAGGCCGGGCTGTCGTGGCAGGCCGGGCGGTGGGTTTTCCACGACCGGTGTAGGGGCGCGATGAAGCAGCATGTCGGCTGAAATCAATTGGCGGCTGTCTGGCTGATAGAAGCAGGTCTGATGGTGGGCATGGCCGGGCATGTGCAGAATCTGCCAATGAAGCCCGCCGAAGCAGAGCGTGTCTGCTAGGCTAAAGGTGCGAATACGGTCGGCAGGAACGGGGCCGTAGCTGGCTTTCAGTTGCTCAAAATAAGTCAAAACGGCCGTTTGCATAGCGACTGGCATGGCTGTACCCGGCAGAAAGATGTCCCGGTAGTAAGCCACGCGCTCTGCCAGCCGCTCAGGGAAATGCAGCAGCCAATCGACTCCTTCCTCCCAAATCCAAACAGTGGCCTGGCTGTGGTCGGCCAGCCAACCGGCCAGACCGCAATGGTCCTCGTGGGGATGGGTGATAATAATGCGCTGTAGATCGGCCGAGGCCAGCCCCTGCCGGGCCAAAGCCGCGACCAGGGCAGCCCGGCTCTCGTCTGAGCGGACGCCAGTGTCAATCAGAACGGGGTCCGGTGAGGTAAACAGGTAACAGTTGACCGTACCAACAGCATATGGGGTGGGGAGTTCAATGCGTAGGGGTTGATTCATAGTCATCTTGGCGGCCGGCCAGCAGCAAATAGGCGAACATAAGCAAGCCGCTGCCAATGCCTACCGCCCACTTGACCAGCGGCGGGATGTTCTCGTTGGGAGAGATAAAGCCCTCAATTAGACCGGCGATGATTAGCAGCGGCACGCAGCCCAGAATCAGGTAGAGCGCCTGGCGAGCAGCCAGCACCAGCGCATCGCGGCGGCTGAACAAGCCGGGATTGATGATAGCCCAGCCCAGCATCAGGCCCGAACCGCCCGCGATAAAAATGGTGCTGAGTTCGATCACACCGTGCCCGATCACGAAGTGCCATAGTTCCCAGCCCACGCCGTGATGGGCGGTCAGGCCGGTCAGTCCCCCCAGCAGCAGACCGTTGAAGACCATGATGTAAACGGTGAACAGACCGGCCGTCATGCCGCCGGCAAAGGCCATAAAGGAGACGCGGATGTTGTTGGTCATGATAACGGATGAGAAATACGGCCGTTCCTGCACCGGAATATCCACCCACAACTCCTGCTGCTCTACCATCGGGATAAGCTGCTGAATTTGGGCCGGTAAGAATATGCGGACCGCGTCCGGGTCCGTGTAGACCACCAGACCCAGCAGCAGCGCGGGCAGGCATAGCAGCAATGCGGCCAACAACGTAAAATGAACCGTCTGCCGAAATACCTGCGGCAATCTATGGGTAAAGTAGCGGCGCAGCCTGCGCGTCGCCAGCGGTTCCCCCTGATAGACCAGCGCGTGTCCCTGCGCCACCAGTTGATTCAGGTACGCCGTCACCTTGTGGCGCGGAAATTCCCGCTGCGCCAGCGCCAGGTCTGAGGCCACCGTGCGGTACAACTGGCCCAATTGTCTCACTTCATCGGGCGAGAATTGTTGTAAACTATGTTGGCCACGCTGCACCAGGTGGGCAAACTGCTGCCACACTTGCTGCCGGTCGTGGTAAAATTGCTCAGGATTCATAAGCGTGGATTGTATGTGAAGGAGTTGATTTTGACCAGACCAGACGAATTCTTAACTATTGATACACCCGAGAATGTGGTATTTGGCTACGAAGTGGTGGGGCTTGGCTCTCGCTTCATTGCCGCCCTGATCGATACGCTGCTGATTATTGGGCTGCAAATTATCGTTTATCTGGGCTTTTTTGTGTTCTTAGGCCTGGTGACAGACGGTCTGGATGGGGCAACGTGGATAGCGGCTGTCATTATTCTGCTCGCCTTTGTCTTTTTGTGGGGGTATTACATTTACTTTGAAACGAGTTGGAATGGTCAGACCCCTGGCAAGCGGTGGGCTGGTATTCGCGTGCTGCGCCAAAATGGAATGCCCATTTCGTTAAGTGAAGCGGTTATTCGTAATCTGATTCGTATCATCGACTTTTTGCCCCTTTTGTACGGCATAGGCATTATCACGATGTTTGCTGACCGGCAGTCGCGTCGCCTGGGCGATCTGGCGGCCGGGACGATTGTGGTGTTGGCTCATCAAGCGGTTAATCTGGAAAGCCTGGCCTCGCCGCCGCCGGTGCGTGATCGCTTCTGGCAGCGACAGGCACAGAAACCCTACATTCAGGCAATCATAGACCAACTGCCAGTGGAACGGTTGCAGCCGTCCGATCTTGAACTCACGCAGGAATTCTTGCAGCGACGGGACGAGCTGACGGCCGCTTCTGCTCTTGAACGGCAGCTTTTGCGTGATCTGCTAAAGCGCATGGCGGCCGAACCGCTGCCGCCCCACGTGGCAAACAGTCAGGATACGGCCGCCATTCTGATGGCAATTGTGCAGCGGGTAAGTGGCGAACAGTAGCTGAATAACGCCCAACTACCCTGACCAACCATTACGCATGATGCCAGATTTGGACTATACTCAGCCCATGATAAATAAGCGATTGGCCTCAAGATTGACCCTGTTGCTGTTGGTACTCAGCCTGTTTTTCAGCGCCGGATGTGACTTGCTAGATCGCCCAGAAACCAACCTGCCTGCCGCTGAAGTTGCGCCAACTGCTGCGCCCACCACCCCTGTGCAGCCGCCGTCAGATGTTGGTCCCACCCCGACGCCAGAAGCAACGCCCAGTGCCCAACGCACCCTGATAGTCTGGTTGCCCCCAGAAATTGGCGGTCGAACCCAGTCGGCCACCTCCCTTCTGAACGAACAGATTCGTCTTTTCAGCAGTGGCTACCCGGACTTGCAGGTTGTGGTGCAGCAAAAGAACGTGAGCGGACCAGGGGGCATGTTGAGTTACCTGCGTACGGGCCGGTCGGTAGCCCCGTCGGTTATGCCTGATTTGCTGGTACTGCCCGGCGACCGGCTGCTGGCCACTTATAACGAAGAGCTGATTCAGCCGCTTGGCGGTGCTATTGGCAGCGAGTTGGTCGATGCTCTTTATCCTGCGGGCCGCCAGGTGGCTCGGCCCCAGGAGATCGTCTTGGGCTATCCGTTTGCCCTGACAAATATCACCCATCTGGCGTATGATACGGCCGTTATCACCGACACTTTCCCCCTCACCTTTACGCAAATGCTCGAGTTGCCTGACAGCACCTTGCTCTTTCCCGGCTCTGGTACAGAAGGGATTACCATTTGGCTACAGCTTTACCTGGCGCATGGGGGTACCGTAGTAGACGAGAATGGGCAGCCTACCCTGCAAGCCCAGCCGCTACGATTGGCCCTGGAGCAGCTCAGTCAGGCACGTCAACAGGGGTTTATTACCAGCCAGAGCAGCAACATCACCGACCTGAACGAGGCGTGGCAGCTTTTTGAAGAGGAAAGCGCTCCTATTGTCCAGACCAGCGCCAGCCAATTTCTGCGCGGGCGCGTACCGGGGCAGATTTATGGCCTGGCCGCTGTCCCTGGCCTGACCGAGCCTTTGCCGCCGTTGGCCAATAGCTGGGTGTGGGCTATTAGCACGACCGATCCCGCCCGGCGCAGCCTGGCCATCGAGTTAATGACTTTTCTGGTGCAGCCAGCCAATCTGGCCGAGTGGAGCCAGGCAGCTCATGTTTTGCCAGCCAGGGCCGACGCCTTGAATGAATGGGAAATTGACGAAACCTACCGCCAATTCTTTGACCAATCGTTACAGCAAGCTCAGCCAAATCCGGTTGCGCCAGCCAGCCAGTTGATGAATGTTTTTCGCGACGCTGTGTTTGACGTGACCTCGCTGACCGAATCACCAGCCGCTGCGGCCAACAGCGCAGCGGCCGTTTTTGAATAAACGATGAATTTTGCTGATTATCCGGACCATGTAGCTGCGCTGACGTCGGCCGCACTGCAAGCGGCCGATCCGGCTGCGGCGGTAGCCCGTCATCTACAGCGGCAGGGTCGCCACTTCCACTTTGACGATTACACCCATCACCTGGCAGCCAACGGCCGTGTTTTTCTCATAGCCGCAGGCAAGGCGGCCGTGCCTATGGGTGTGGCAGCGCTGGAGCAGTTAGGGGATACTCTGACGGCCGGTTTGATTGTAGCGAAAGAGACGGATGTCGATTGGCACAGTCAATTACACCGGGCCGGTTACGGCCGTTTGCTGGCTGGCAGTGACGAACAGCCCCCACGCCTGCGTTATTTCGCAGCCGGTCATCCCTTACCCGACGAAGTCAGTCAGGCTGCAGCCACGGCTGCCGCCCACCTGCTGGCTGACACCACGCCCGACGATCTGGTGATTGCCTTGATTTCGGGCGGCACGTCGGCTTTGCTCAGCCAGCCGCTCCTCTCGCTGCCCGTGTGGCGACGGCTACACCAATTGCTGTTGGCCAGCGGCTGTACGATTCAAGAATTGAACCAGGTACGCCGCCATCTGGACGTGATTAAAGGTGGGGGCCTGGCGCGATTGGCCGCGCCCGCTACCTGTGTTGGTCTGATTCTGAGTGATGTGGTCGGCAGCAGCCTGCCTGACATTGGCAGCGGCCCAACTGTGCCTGTTGACGAAACGGCCGCTTCGGCGCTGACTGTGCTAAAACGATATGATATACCGGCTCGGCTGGAAACGGCCGTTTGGCAGGCTATCGAGGCTTATCTGACCCAGGCTGATACCCGGCCCGCTGCTGGACCCGCAGCCTCGACCGTACCGCTAGGGCGTGTTCACAACTTGATTGTGGGGGATGGTAAACTGGCGGCAACGGCCGTTTTGGCCCGTGCCGCCCAACTTGGCTTCATACCCCACCTCCTGACCACCCACTTACAAGGCGAGGCCCGTGAAGTGGGGCGCGTGGCGGCTGCCCTGGCCCAGGATGCGGCGCCCAACCGCTGCTTCATTCTGGCCGGTGAAACGACGGTCACCGTACGTGGTCCGGGGCGTGGCGGCCGCAATCAGGAATTGGCCCTGGCCGCAGCGATGGCCCTGTCTGGCGTGACCTACCGCGTCATAGCCAGTTTCGCCAGCGATGGTGAGGATGGTCCGACACCGGCTGCGGGGGCGATGGTTTCAGGCGAAACGGCCGCTTTGGCCCGCCAGCACGGTTTAGAGCCACGTCACTACCTGGCCGGCAACGACAGCCACACTTTTTTCACCCGACTGGATGAAGCGGTAGTGGGCCACGCTCCCGTCAGCCTGATCACCACCGGCAGTACCGGTACCAATGTCAACGATCTACTTCTCGTCCTTACGTATGATGAGATAGAATAGTTCAGTCGTATAAAACAAGTCGCGTATCCAACCCAACCTTCAAAACGCATAACCAGAAATTCGTATTCTTAGGAGACTTTACATCATGACCATAAAATTCGGAACTGATGGCTGGCGTGCCGTCATTAGTGAGACCTTTACCTTCGGCAACTTGCGGTTGGTGGCCCAGGCTATTGCTGATTTCGTACTCGAAGCCAATGGGGATAATCCCAGCATTGTTATTGGTTTTGACACCCGCTTTTTATCAGACCGGTACGCAGCCGAGGTGGCTCGCGTGATGGCTGCCAATGGCATCACCGCCTGGCTGGCCCGTGCCGACACCCCTACGCCGGCCGTCAGCTATGCCATTGTCAATAAACAGGCCACGGCCGGCGTCATGATTACCGCCAGCCACAATGCCCCCCGTTACAATGGGCTAAAGCTAAAGGCCAGTTACGGCGGCAGCGCCAGCCCCAAACAGAACAAGCGCGTTGAGCAGTTGTTGGAACGCAACCTGGCAGAAGCGCACGGCCCTAACCTGATGGACCTGGAGCAGGCCATCCAGCAGGGCAAGGTAATCAAGTTTGATCCTTCGTGGGCCTATTATGAGCATCTGAGTACGCTGGTTGACCTGGATATTATCTCCAACGGTGAGCTGCGTGTGGTAGCTGATGGTATGTACGGCTCTGGTCGCGGGGCCATTGGCGAAGTGTTGACGCGCGGCCGTACGCGCGTACACAACATTCGTCACGAAATGAACCCGGGCTTTGGCGGTATTCACCCTGAACCTATCGCCAAACATCTGGGCCTGCTGATGTCTACTATTCAGGCGGGTCATTGGCAAGTGGGGCTGGCGACTGATGGTGACGCAGACCGAATCGGGGCCGTAGATGCCAGGGGAGAGTTTGTTGATCCCCACCGCATTTTTGCCCTGGTGCTGCGCTACCTGCTAAACAAACGAGGGCTGCGCGGCAAAGTGGTGCGGACCGTTTCTACCACGCGCATGATTGACCGCATCGCCCAGGCCCACGACCTGCCGCTCATTGAAACGCCGGTTGGCTTTAATCACATTGCCGATCTGATGCTGGCCAACGGCGTAGTTATGGGCGGGGAGGAGTCCGGCGGTATGAGCATTAAGGGTCACATTCCGGAGGGAGACGGGGTGCTGATGGGGCTGCTGCTGTTAGAGGTAATGGCCGAGGCCAAACAGCCCTTGCACGTACTGGTTGAGGATTTGCTGGCTGATTATGGCCCGGCGCAATATGCCCGCACCGACATGAAGCTGGCGAGGCCGGTGTCTAAAGCGCAAATGGTCGATATGCTGGTGGCCACGGCGCCTGCTCATATTGAAGGCGTGGCCGTAGAGGATATTCAAACGACAGATGGCGTCAAGTATTATTTGAATGATGGTAGCTGGCTGCTGATACGGCCGTCTGGTACTGAACCGGTTCTGCGGGTATACGCTGAGGCGCCCAGCGATGAGCGAGTTAAGGCGCTGCTCTGCTTTGGCGAAAGGATGGCGCAGCGGTAAAGGGTAGGGCTATTCTAATAGATTGGTCAGCCTGGTTCTAATGAACCTCTTATTTGAAAATCAGCTTGTTTGGTTGTAAGATCATCGTAGATTCAGGTGGGGTAAAATGCAAGACAACCCTCCCCTCCCCAAACTGGCACGAGAGAACGCGACTGGAAGCCTGCCTGGATTAAGAGCAATTGTTTTTCCTCCTGTCTTGTATTTCAAAATTGCTCGTTATGCTGATTTGCTTCCCTCCTGGCATATCAGCAAGCAATAACAAAATCGCTTCCCCACCCTGGGGAAGCGATTTTTGTTTTAGGGCGAAAGTGGCTGTTGGGCACGAGTTGATTTGTTGTTTCGCCAAATTTTACTATAACAGTAAAATAAGGTGGTGATAATCAATAATGAATGGAGTCTATCAACATGACATCTATAGCAGATGTAGGAACCTCTAATGTAATCGGTATTCGCTTCCAAAAGCTGGGGAAGTTGTACCACTTTTCGGTGGGGGCAGTAAGCGACGTTTTGCCCGGTGACAATGTGGTCGTGGAAACAAAGCGAGGCCGGCAGTTGGGTCAGGTTATTGCCTACATTAACCCGGATGAATCGAATCGCTCGCAAGTTACGAGTGTCATTGAGCGCAAGGCAACCCCGCGTGACCTGGTGATGAAGCAAGTTTGGGAGTCGAAGGAGTTGGATGCGCTGATTAGCTGCCGTGAACAAGCAGCCCAGTTGCGCATCAAGGATGCCAAATTTGTTAAAGCGGAATACAGCTTTGATGGTAGCTGGCTGACGATCTCTTACACTACCGAGAATAGCAAGTTGGATATGCGGTCATTGCAGAAGGCGCTCAACCAGCGGTTTAACACCCGTGTTGAGCTGCGCTCCGTCGGGCCGCGCGACGTGGCTAAGATATTGGGTGGTCACGGGGCCTGTGGTGCGCCTCGCTGCTGTTCGACTTTCCTGACCGAGTTTAGCCCCATCTCGATCAAGATGGCTAAAGCACAGGGTATTTCGCTTAGCCCGCAGGAAATCACCGGCATGTGCGGCCGTTTACGCTGCTGTCTAATTTATGAGTATGAACAATACGTCGAAGCCAAAAAAGTGCTGCCCAAGCGCAATAAGCGAATTGGCACACCCTATGGTGAGGGTCGTGTGGTTGACGTGCGTGTATTGCGTGAATCGGTCATTGTCGAAGTGGGTGAAGAGCGGCACGAAGTGTTCCGCCACGAAATTGAACCGCTGGAAGAGTTGGAAGCATTAAAAAAGAAGGCTGAAGCCGGTTGCGCCAAACACGAGGGCGGCGGCTGCGACTGTGGCGCGAAGAGATAGAGTGTAGAGATAGAGTGTAGAGATAGAGAATTCTGCACTCTACACTTTAAGTAAGGGCACATGACAAAAACACCAGAGGATGCCTGGGAGCTGATTTGTGAGTTTGTGCAGGATGCCGGGCTGCGGCGGCATATGGTGGCAGTGGGGGCGGCCATGCACTTTTATGCGGAGCAGTTGGGCCATGATCCCGACTATTGGCAGATGGTGGGACTGATCCATGATTTTGACTGGGAAATTCACCCTGGCCTGGATGAGCATCCTATCAAAGGGGCCGCTATTTTGCGCCAGCGGGGCTGGGATGAGGAAACGATTCGCGTGGTACTGTCCCACTACACCGAGGGCACGGGGATTGAACGGGAAAAGCCGGTTGATTTTGCTCTGCTGGCCTGTGATGAGATTACTGGTTTAATCATTGCCACGGCGCTGGTACGGCCGTCAAAAAACATTGGTGATGTTTCGCTCAGATCAATTCGCAAAAAATGGAAGGATCGTCGCTTTGCTGCCGGTGTGGACCGCGACCATGTAACGGAGGTAACGGCCGATTTCAGCCGCACGTGTTTTGACGGTCAACTTGATCTGTGGACCCATATCGGTCATGTACTGACCGCCATGCAGGCTGAGGCCGCCTGGCTGGATTTAGAAGGATAGTAAGATGGCAACTGAGTATCTCACAGTTAAAGAAGCATTAACGGCCGTTCTCCACAGCGTGTCCCCTTTACCGGCGGAAACGGTTGGGCTGACTGAGGCTCTGGGGCGCATTCTGGCTGAGCCGGTCATTGCCCGCGACAGTCTGCCGCCATTTGCCAACTCTGCCATGGACGGCTACGCGGTGCGGGCGGATGATGTGACTCAGGCCAGCCAGTCCCTGGCCGTCTCATTACAAGTGGTGGGCGAAGTTGCCGCGGGCACTGTCTCTGACATAATCCTTACGCCCGGTACGGCCGTTCGCATCATGACCGGTGCGCCGGTACCGGCTGGGGCTGATGCTATCGTGCCGGTTGAACAAACTAACGAACAATATCGCGCCGCGGAACGGCCGTTGCCAGAACAAATCCTCATTTACGGCAGCGTTGAGCCGGGAGCCTATGTGCGCCACATCGGCGAAGATATTCAGGCTGGCCAGGCAGTACTGCCGGCTGGTCACCAGCTACGGCCGCAGGAGATTGGCGTTCTGGCCTCTTTAGGCGTGGCCCAGGTGCCCGTGGTTAAGCGACCCCGCGTTGGTGTCCTGTCAACAGGCGATGAGTTGATTCCGGTTGAAGCACCGCTGACGCCGGGCAAAATCCGTAACAGCAATAGCTACACCCAACTGGCTCAAATCCAGGCGTTGGGGGCTAATCCCGTGCCCCTGGGCGTGGCCCGCGATACGGTCGCCGACGTGCGTGATCGTTTACAGGCAGCCCTCGATGCCCATGTTGATCTCATCATAAGTTCGGCCGGGGTATCGGTTGGCGCTTATGACGTGGTGCGTTCTGTGCTGGAAGAAGGGGGAAATATCGGTTTCTGGAAAGTACGAATGCGTCCCGGCAAACCGCTGGCACACGGAACGTATCAGGGAGTCGTGTATTTAGGTCTGCCGGGCAATCCGGTCTCAGCGATGGTTTCGTTTGAGCGATTTGCCCGGCCCGCCATATTAAAAATGGCCGGGCATACGCACCTGGAACGGCCGCAGGTAACGGCCGTTCTTCAAGACGAAATTTATTCGGATGGACGCGAAAGCTATGTGCGGGCAGTAGTCGAGAGGAACAGCAGCGGTGACTATATCGCCACCACCACCGGCAGTCAAGGCTCCCATATCATGACGTCACTTGTCAAAGCCAACGCCCTACTCATTGTGCCCGAAGGGGTCAAGTATGCCCCCTCCGGTACACAGCTTGCCGCTATGATGATTGACTGGCCCGCCAGCGTTTTCTAATACGTGTAAACACCAGGGTATTGGCCAATGGTTATTGGCCAATGGTTGTCTAGTCGCGCTCGAATTGCAAGGTACGGCTGAAAATCTCGTCGCGGGAGCGGCGTTTATTTTGGGTACGCTGCTTGTGCTTGCGGTTGCTCTTGTCTTTGCGCTTATTGTTAGCGTTTGTGGTGCTTATCTCTTTGATATCTTCACCCATGGCCCGGCGCAGCGCAATTTCCATGGCGGTTGGCAACTCGCCAAACTCTTCTTCCTCATCATCCACTAACTCTTCGTAATCTTCCTGAACCAGCGTGATTTCAGCCTCCGGCTTATTCATCAGCGCTTTCATGCTCAAGTCAATCCGCCGTTTCCGCTTGCTAAAATTGAGGACCTGCACCTGGACCTCGTCACCAACACTGACCACTTCTTGCGGACTCTTGACGTATTCATGGCTTAGTTCACTGATATGAACCAGCCCTTCTCGCTCGGCACCAATGTTGATAAAGGCGCCAAAGTTCTCCAGTCGTGAAACTGTGCCCGAAAATATCTGACCACGCTTCAGGTCGGCCCAATCGACGGCCAATGGCTCAACCATCGTAACCATAACCTGTTGCCGTTCGGGATCAACCTTGTTAACCCAAACCTCAACTTCGTCGCCCACCTGCAACACGTCGTTAACACGGTTTACGTGGCCGTCGCTTAATTGAGAAATGTGAATCATGGCGTTGGCGTCAATGCCAATGTCAATAAATGCACCGTACAGTTCCAGTCGCTTAACGGTGCCCTTTATTCTCATTTTAGGCTTGAGATCATTGATGCTCTCGACCGTGACTGGGGTTTCTGCCGTTTCGGGGGCAGTTGCCTCCATTGTTTCTGTCATCTCTTCGCTCATAGTAGTTCTCCTAAACAAAACACAGGGACTATCGTGTGCTGCTGCACTGATTGGGCGTTTTCTGTTCAATCAATTCCATATCTGATTATCAATAGGGGGCAGCTCACAGGGTATTTGCTCCTGACTCCGAATGGGAATTATAGCAGGGGTAAGTTGCCTGTCAATGATAATACAGCAGTTGCCCAGATGCAACTGCAATGCATTATCTTTTTTAAGCATGGTCCAATCTTGCGTCAGCAAGCGAGGAGATCATAAACGCTCAAGCCGGTTCTGCCTCCAGTTCCATGTCGACAACGGGCAAGCCGGCCTCTCGTCGGATCGTGTATTCAATTTCAGCTAACATGTCAGGGTTTTCGCTCAGGAAAATCTTGGCGTTTTCGCGCCCCTGGCCCAGCAGCGTTTCGCCGTAGCGGAAGTAGGCCCCACGCTTGTCGATGATGTCATATTCCACACCCAGGTCCAGCACGTCGCCAGTTTTCGAGATGCCTTCGTTGTACATGATGTCGAATTCACACTCGGTGAAAGGAGGGGCAACCTTATTCTTCTTAACCTTGACGCGGGTGCGGTTGCCGATTACATCGCCGCCAGCCTTGATAGCCTGAATGCGGCGAATGTCCAGCCGTACTGAGGCGTAGAACTTGAGAGCATTACCACCGCTGGTGGTTTCGGGGTTGCCAAACATAACGCCAATTTTCATGCGGAGTTGATTGGTGAAGATAACGGTGGTGTTGGTCTGTTTGATAACGCCTGACAGTTTGCGTAGTGCCTGTGACATCAGCCGGGCTTGCAAACCTACATGGGCGTCTCCCATTTCTCCTTCAATTTCGGCGCGGGGAACCAGGGCGGCTACCGAGTCTACCACGACCACGTCCATCGTGCCGGAGCGAATGAGGGCATCGGCAATTTCTAGGGCCTGTTCACCAGTATCGGGTTGGGAGACGTAAAGATTGTCGATGTCAACACCGCACTGAGCAGCGTAACGCGGATCGAGGGCATGCTCCATGTCGATGAAAGCACAAATGCCACCTCGTTTCTGAGCCTCAGCGATGACGTGCTGGCAGAGCGTCGTCTTGCCTGAGGATTCGGGACCATAAATCTCGACTACTCGTCCACGCGGAACGCCGCCGACGCCTAGAGCAATGTCCAACGAGAGAGACCCGGTGGGGATCGTTTCTACATTGAGATGCTGGGCGTCGCCGAGGCGCATGATGGCCCCATCGCCAAAGCGTTTGTTGAGGGAATCAAGCGTTTTGGTCAGGGCAATGTCGCGACCATCTGAATTTCCATTTGTAGAAGCCATTATTATTTTACTCCTTTGCAGTTATTGCAGGGAAGGTGAGCCGCAGCGGCCAGACTGTTGCTGCGTTTCGCTGCTTAATAAATGATAAGGGTTCACCTGTTCAAAAGGGAGTTGAAAACAGTGGCAAAGTGTGGTTAGATCAGTGTAGATCATGGCCGACAAACCGTGCCTGAGTAAACCATGCACCCAATATTAGCACGAGTGTTCTACTTTTGTCAAGGCCAATTTGGGAAAATGAACAACTGTTCAAATGTTGGGTTTTGGTGCCGGACTAACGGTTGAGCGGTCAATTGCCAGCCGTTTGGCGCAATCGGGCAATCAGGCTTTGACCTGACAAGAGCGTTCGGCTGTGGAAAAGACGGGAGGTAATCCAGAGAGTGATAACGGCCGTTGCCAGTGACAACCCCAGGCTTAACAACCATTGCAGAGGCGGCACGGCCGTTACCACCAAACGCATGGGCATGGTCAAGGGCGCAGTCAACGGAAAAAGGCTCAGTACCACCGCCACGCGGCTGTTGGGCGCGCCGGAAATGGCTCCCAGCAACATAATCGGCACAAAAACGGGTAGCGCGACCAGAAAAGTATACTGCGAGCTTTCCTTAGGGCTGGGCACGATAGCGCCAAGACTGGCGTAGATGCTGCCGTAAACAATGTAACCAACCAGAAAGTGGCCCACAATCAAGCCCCAGGTCAATACGGACAGGCTGGGCAACGAGATGTTGCCGGCCACGATTTGACTACCAAATATGAAAAAAGAAAGCAAGCTCCAAATGGCGATCTGAACCAGACCAATTGCACCCAGGCCGAGCATCTTGCCCAGCAGCAGTTCACCAGGACGGAGCGATGAAAGCAATATTTCCAGAATGCGGTTATGTTTTTCTTCTGATAGACTTTGCAACAGATAACCGGCGGCTCCCATCACTGTCAAATAAAACAGCATAGACACAAAAAAGGCAAGGGCAACGTCATTGAGATAGTTGGCGGCTGAGGATCCGCTTCTATCGGGCCGGTTGAGGTCAACCATTTCTAAAGCAGCGGTTGGGGATAACAGGCGCGTTTGTGTTGTCTCTTCCGTGATCAGGTTGACCAAAAGCAATTCGTATAGCGAATATTGAAAACTGGTTGCCAATCCGGGACGGCCCGTATAAAGGGTAATGCGTTCCCCGTTGGTCAGCTCAGGATAGCTGGCCGGAATGACGTAATAGCCCCGAATTTCTTGCAGGCGAAAGGCGCGGTAGGCGTCGCTCTGGCTTGGATAGGCCACTAACGCATCATTGCCCACGAAATCGGGGTAGGTTTGAATCTGGCCTGACAAATCGACCAAGCCAATGGGACGTGTTGGCCCGCTTTCTTCAAAAATAAAATCGGACACCAAGTCGGCCGGGTTGAAGCCGTCTGGTCCAATACCCTCGCTCCAAAAGGACAAATCAACGTCGTCAGGGAGTTGGGGGCGGGCAGCCAGGTTTAGCAGACCCAGGCCAAGCAGCGAGAGCATAGGCAGCACAAAGATGACGATTTGGGCAGAGCGGCGTTTGAGAACGGCCGTAAACTCATGCCAGCAGACTAAACCAACCTTCCGCATTGATGACCAGATAAAATCCATCTGTTTACCTCGCCACCAGACTGCGCCAGCGTAGACGCTGCTGATAGCGCAACAACCCGCTGTGCAGCAGCTTACTGACCAGCCACAGCGCCAGCAGCAGCGTCGCTATAAGCAGCAGCCAACTGGCCACAAATTGCGTCAGGGGAACGGCCGTTACCTGGGTGCGTACCAGCAGCGTGACTGGGGAAGAGAAGGGCACAAGGGTAAACAGAACGGCCATCGTGCTGTTGGGGTGGGTCAGCACCAAAACGGCCAGATAGGTGGGCAATAGCGTCAAGAGCGTCACCAGACCCACGCTTTGCTGAGCTTCGCCCATGTTAGTCACACTCAAACCAATAGCCACCATGAGTGTAGCAATGAGCAAATAGAAGGGAATGAACCAACCGACAATGATTAACCCCATCAGGGGCGAGATAGTCAGGACCGGCGCATCGGGCATCGTCGCCAAAATGAACTGGGCGACGGCCAGCAACATGGCGCACCAGACGCCGATCTGAAGCAGGCCCACCCCGGCCAAACCGACAATCTTGCCGCTGATAAGCTGCAAGGGGGTCATAGAGGTGATCATGATCTCCATGGTGCGGTTTTCTTTTTCGTCTATGACCGCCTGAATCAGGTAGCCCGCACTGGTAAAGATACCGAGGATAAAAATGAAGCCAATGGCAAAAGGCAGCACGTAGGTAATCAGAGGCGGTCTGGGTTCGGCCGTTTCTGTCAACGAGACAATGCGGGGCATGGGTGGCCGGCTGAGCTGAGTCTGCACGGCCGTATCTTGCCCGGCCAGCAGACTGCGTCGCAGATAAAGGTGCAGTTCCGTAACGAAACCATCAAAATAGCTACCTTGATGGTAGATGGTTACCTGCCCACTCTGCAAATAATCTTCAGCGACGACCGCCACCCCTTGTAATGATCCCAATTCCAGATCTACCAGCGCGATAGACACGTCGTCATAGGCTACCAGCCGCGCCTGTAGCGGTGGCGCGTTGGCTGAGTAGGCTTCGGGCGGCAGCAGTAGGTCCGAGTGGTCGATAATGCCGACCGGTTGCGTGGAAATGGCAAAGATGAGCAGAAGGGTGGCTCCCAGCAGAACCACCGCCAAAAAAGGCAGCCCGATTACCGAAAAGATAAACCCGCGCCGTTTAACATGGCGCCAAAACTCATGCCAGATTACCAGCATCAGTTTACGCATGGGGTGCGTCTCCGTTGGTAGAGGGGGTCGTAGCCTCATCCGCCCCCACCACCTTGACAAAAATTTCTTCCAGACCCGGCATTACCAGAGTAAACTGTTCAACCGCCAATCCTTCATGGGTGGCAATCTGACGCAGCAGCATTTGGGGCGAAACACCATCGGGCAGGGTTAGCCGCCAGCCATTATTGGTCAACTGCGCTTGCGCCATGAGCGGAATCTGCTCGAACGGACCATGACCGTTTACCAGAACCGTATTGCCCGCAAAGCGCCGCCTTACGGCCATGACCGGTCCATCCAATACTACTTCACCTTTGTTGACCAGCGCAATGCGATCACACATCGCTTCCACCTGGTGCATCTGGTGAGTAGACATAATGATGGCCTTGCCCGCCGCCTTGAAATCAAGCAGCATTTGCCGGATCAGCCGGGTGTTGACCGGGTCCAGGCCGGAAAATGGTTCATCGACGATTAGCAGTTCAGGCTCATGCAGCACAGTCACGATGAACTGCGCCTTTTGGTGCATCCCCCGGCTGAGCATACTCAACTTTTTGTCCCGGTGCTGCCACAGGTCAAGCCGCCTGAGGTACGCTTCAGCCCGCTCTTTGGCCACGCGCCGTCCCATTCCCTTGAGCGAAGCCAGGTATAAGATCACATCCAACAGCTTCTGGTCACTGTAAAGTCCTCGTTCTTCAGGCAGATAACCAATCCGGTCTTTCTTGGCTTCGGACATAGGGCCGCCAAATACGGCAATGCGGCCGGAATCGGGTCGCAAAATATCCAGCATCATGCGGATGGTAGTGGTCTTGCCGGCCCCATTGGGTCCCAGCAGGCCGAAAATCTCACCGGCAGCCACATGCAGCGATACATCACGCACGGCCTGCGTCTGTCCGAATCGTTTGCTGACTTGTTCTATTTGGACAATATTCATGGGTAGTCGGGTCGTCTAGTAGTCTGGTAGTCGAGTAGTCAGGTTGTCAAGTTGTCAAGTAGTCAGGTTGTCGAGTTGTCAAGTAGTCAAGTTGTCGAGTAGTCAGGTTGTCGAGTTGTCAAGTAGTCAAGTTGTCGAGTAGTCAGGTTGTCGAGTTGTCAAGTAGTCAAGTTGTCGAGTAGTCAATTTGAAGAATGATAGAGCCATTTAATACGCACTACGCACTACGCACTACGCACTACGCACTACGCACTACGCACTACGCACTACGCACTACGCACTACGCACTACGCACTACGCACTACGCACTACGCACTACGCACTACGCACTA
>SLGK01000316.1 GCA_007123775.1 Anaerolineae bacterium
ACGTGTTAGAATTCATGCTTCCTCCGTATTGTTTGTTTTGTTGGATTGCAACCTAACAATAATATATCAACACGGAGGTATTTGCTTCTTGTGAAAAATAAGTTTTGTCAGTCAATCAGGGATAGAGTGTAGAGATAGAGGATAGAGTGTAGAGATAGAGGATAGAGCTAGAGCTAGAGGATAGAGGGTAGAGGGTAGAGGGTAGAGTGTAGAGATAGAGATAGAGGGTAGGGATGGGGTGGGGCTTTCGTCCTTCGTCCCTCGTCCTTCGTCCCTCGTCCCTCGTCCTTCGTCCGTTGTTTATTGGCGGCGGCGGGTGGGGAGGGCGTGGCCGGCGGCGGTGAGAGCCTGGATGTCGCGGAGAATGGTGCGGCGGCTGACGTTGAGGGCCTGGGCCAGGTCGCTGTCGGTGGCGACGCCGCCTTGGGCCTGAGCTTCTTGGATCAGGCGCAGCAGGATGTGGCGGCGGCGTTCGGTGCTGTTGGCGGACAGGGCTTCGTCCTGGGGATGGCTGAGGGTCCAGGTAACGTCAACATAGTCGACGGCCGTCAGTTTACGGCCCAGCGGCACGTCACTGCGAACGAGGGAGACGGTTTGGGTCTGGCTGAAATTGGCCACGGCCGTTTCTATCTGCCGGTTGAGGGGAATCTGATCAAAGTGGTGGCGCTGGTCGGGGGTGAGAGAAACGGCCGTGTCTTGTCTGAGTTGGTTTGCTTGCTGTAAGTAGGCAACGGCCGTTTCTGGTTCAGCCAGCAGCGTAAAAGCGGAATAGGCCGCCCAATAGACAAGCTGCTGCGTCAGCCGGGCATCTTGAGCCTGCAACAGGTCCAACGCTTCTGTGATCAACTGCTGGGCCGGTTCTGACTGTGCCAGGGCCGTGTGGGCCAAAGTCAGCCCGGCCAGCGCGTCCAACAGCCGCAGCCGGTCATCCAGCTCGCGCCAGATAGCCAGGGCGTCACGCAAAGCGGCCAGCGCGTCCTCATACCGGCCCGCCGCCAGCAGTGCCAGGCCGCGCCCGTTGAGGCTGTGCCCCTCGCCGCTGCGAAAGCCATGTTCCCGGTTGATTTGCAGCGCATCATCAAAATAGGCCAGCGCTTCGTCTAGCCGCTGCTGGCCGCGCCGGGCCTGACCCAAATTGTTGAGCGTCATCGAGATGCCGCGCGGCGCTTGCAGCTTTTGGGGAATGACGAGTGCTGCCTGGTAATGGTCAACGGCCGTAGCAAAATCCCCCAATTCATAGCCAATATTGCCCAGGTTGACCAGATGGCTCCATTCCCCATACCGATCCTGAAACTGGCGGGCAATAGCCAGACAGCGTTCATGGATAGCCCGCGCCTCATCATACTGCCCCAATGCCCGCAGCGCCAAAGCCAGCCCATTGAGCGTGCGCCCCTCGTGGAGCGTGGCCCCCAACTGGCGGAACTGCTCGGCCGCCTGCCGGTGCTGCTCGGCCGCCTGCTGATAATCCCCCGCCTCATAGCGCAAGTTTGCCAATTTATCGAGGGCTGACGCCTCGCCCAGCCGATTGCCCGCCGCCTGGTAGTGGGCCAATGCTTCTTCTACCCACTGTTGGCAGGCCCGGTTGTCCCCCTGGTCGCGGGCAATGCGGGCCAACGTTTCTAACAGGCGAGCCGCCACATCACCGCCCAGGTTTGGCTGCTGCCGGGCCAGGCTCAGACCGGCCTGCGCCAGATGTTGGGCCTGCGCCTGCCGGCCGCTCATCCAGGCAATGTTGGCGCAGTAAAAATAAGCCCTGGCCTGCTGTACGGCCGTGCCCTGCTGCTGCGTCCACGCCAGTAAAGATTGGGCTTCTTCTTCGACCTGATCGTGACGGGCCAGCGTGATAGCCGCTTGAATACGGCCGTCCATCGCCTGAACCCACCAATTAGTGCCCGTTTCGGCTGCCGCAGCGGCCTGGCTAAAGTAAGTGAGTGCGGCCTGGGGGTTGAAAGTAGCCGCGGCCTCTTGACCGGCCTGCACGGCAAAGCGGGCAATCGCGTCCGGCTCGTCAAGCTGCTGGGCATGGTGCAGGCAAACAAGTGGATCGGGGCGGGGGGCGTCGCTGAGAAAGGTGAGAATTTGCCGGTGCAACGCCTCGCGCCGCTCAGCCGGCATCTCCCGGTAAATGCAGGCTCGCATGGCGTCGTGGGCAAAGCGATAATTCTCTCTTTCCAGCACCAGCAGCCCTTCCTGTTCCAATTCACCGGCCAGCGTGGGCAGCAGCGGCGTGGGCATGTTGCCCAAAACGGCCGTCCAGGTGGCATAGTCAAATTGGTAGCCTATGACCGAGGCCGCTTGCAGCACCAGCCGCTGGCCGGGGTTGAGATTGTCTAGCCGACGCTGGATAAGCTGGTCTAGGGAGGGGGGCGCGGCCGGGTCTGGCGTCAGGTTGGGCCAGTTGGCATCGGCCAGCAGCGTTTGTACAAAGAGCGGGTTGCCGCCGCTGGTCTGGTGCAACTGCTGTAATTGCTGAGGAGATACGGCCGTGCCCTGAGCCGCAGCCAGTTCAGCCAGGGCGGTGGGGGGCAGTCCATCCAGATGAACGAACGGTCGCCCTTGCCGGTCCCACGCTTCCAATTTAGACCAGGCGGCTTCCTGATTACGCATGCTTTCAGGGCGACCACTGACTACAAGCAGCAGGTTGGCCTCGCTTAGCATTGGCTGTAAACTGTCGAGCAGCGGCCAGAGGCCGGGATCGCCCCACTGCACGTCGTCGAGCAGAATCAGGTGGGGGGCGATCTCTTGCAGGCCCAGCAGAACGCGCCCGATGGCCTGGGGCAACTGCTGGTGGGCATCTTCTAACTCTTGGGTGGGGGGCAGTCTGACTATTTCGCTAAGATCGGGTATCAGGTTGGCCAGCAGTGAGAGCCAGAAGGGTTCGACCAACTGCTTTAACTGCTGCCAACGGGGACGGGGCACGGCCGTTAATGCCTGAATCAGTGGCGCATAGGTAGCGGGCAAGGCGAACTCCTCGCTCTGACCCTGCAAAATACGCCAGCCGCGCCATTCGGCCGCTTTGACCAACTCTTGCAGCAGGCGCGTTTTGCCCACGCCCGCCTCGCCCAGCACAACGACCAGCCCGCCTTGCCCCTGCCGTGCCTGATCCAGACAGGTCAGCAGGCGGGTGCGCTCGGCGGCGCGGCCAATGAAGGGCGTGGCCTGCATTCGGCTGCTGGCGCGACGGCTCTGCTGCCAGTCTCGCTCAATCTGCTCGGCCAGATGGCGCGTTGCCAGCGTCGGCCGAACATCCATCTCTTCGGCCAGGAAATCGACCAGTTGCTCATAAACGTTGAGAGCTTCCGTCAGGCGGCCCAGACCGGCCAGACAGCGCATCAGGCCCCGGTAGCCGTCTTCGCGCAGGGGGTCGTACCGGATAAGCTGTTGGTAGTAGGTGTGGGCGGGGGAGAAACGGCCGTCTGCTTCCGCCTCCGTTGCCAACCGGTCCAGGCAAGTCAGATACAGTTCACGCAGCCGTACCTGAGCGGGCAAAACCCAGTCTTCGTATAGCTCAGGCAACAAGTCGCCCTTGTACAAATTGGCGGCTTTTTCCCAGTCGGCGGGATTATCGCTTTGGGCCAGTTGCTCAAAGGCCCAGGCATCGACCCACAGACCATCCTCCATGCGCAGACTGAGCCGCTCCCGATCAACCAGCAGCCAGCCGTCACCTATTGTCTGCCGCAGCCGGTAAAGCGTATCAGAAAGATGGCGGCGGGATTGCGCCGGTTCACTACCGGGCCACAGGTATTCAGCTACAATCTCGCGGGGTTGGGGGGTGTTGTGGTGGATGAGCAAGTAGGCCAGCAGGCTCAATGACTTGCCGCCGACGGTAATGGCCGGGTTATCGCCTTCCTTTAAGCGCAAAGAGCCGAAAGTCCAGATGCGGCGTGTGGGCAATGGGTCGGTGATGTTGTTCATGCTATTGAGTATAGCACACTGCCTGCCGGTTTAGCGCTTGGCGGTATAATCGGCTTGGACGTAAAACGGAATGCGTACCAGACGTTGCCGATTTGTCACGCAGCGAGCATCATTGTTCACGCCTTTTTATGGATGTGGCAATAGTTGCTGTCCGCCTGGGCTGAATTTCTACATTGGCGGCCGGTCTGCGTGGTAGCCTGGCAGCGGGTGCTAGACGTGGGGGCTGTGGTTGCTTTGGCTGGTGGTGTTTCGGCTGTGTCGGCCGTGGCTGCTTCTGGTTCTGGCTGCGCTTGTTCTTCGGCTGCAGCAACCTGGGCCAGCAGATCGTCGAGCGTTTTGGCCTGGTCTACCAACTGCATCATCTCTTCGTACTCTTCGATGAAGAAGTGGGTGATGGTCTTAGAATCAGGGACCAGGTTGGCGTCCGCGCAGATGCCGACGAAGACTTTGTTGGCATAGGTGATGATGCTCAGACCGAGGCTCAGCCGGCCGGATTGGGGAACCCAAAACATGATGCTGCGAACACGCTGCCCGGCCAGATAGAGAGGAAAGCGAGGGCCGGGGACGTTGGTCAAAACGGCCGTTGCCTTAGCCCCGATAATCTTTACCACCTCTGACTGAATGTCAGCCGGCGTCATCCCCAGGGCGTTGAGAATGCCGAAAGCCGCAAACGCTTCCGGTGAATTCTTGAGCGCGGTCATGCGTTCGCGCACTACGTGCAGCCGCTCGACCGAATCGGCAATGCTGATGGGCATGGTCAAGAAGACCAGTCCGAACTTGTTGCCCATCGTCTCCATTTCTTCCGGCGAGCGCAAATTGACGGGAATGGCCGCACGGAACTCGATGCCTTCTACCCGCTGGTTTTGGCTGAGCAGGTAGCGGCGCAAAGCCCCGGTCAATATGGAAACTAACACGTCGTTGACCGTGCCCCCGGCCACGGTCTTGATCGCTTTGATGTCGTCGAGAGGAAGCGGTGTGGTCCATGACACCTTTTTGGAAACGCCTAGCTGTCCCTTGAACATGGTGGGCGGATCGGGCAGACGCAAAACGAGGCGGCCAGCCGACAGAGAGAGATCGCGCCCTTGCTCTGCCAGTTCGAGTATGCGGGAGGGGTTGCTAATTGTGTCGCGCCCCTCCTGGAGCAGCCTACCCGTCAGCCCGGCCGCTTGTTTAGCGACGTTAACGGCCGTTGAGGCTGGTTTGGTGATTGTGTGCCAGGCACGCCCTAACAGACCCTCGCCAGATTCGGCCGTTTCCTCGTCGGCCGGTTTGGGCCAGGGTGAGTCGGGGCTGAGGTCAGTCAGGGAGAGCAACACACCGAGCAGGGCCATGCCGTCGGCAATGCAGTGATGCAGGCGCATCAGCAGAGCGCACCCCTCCTCATAATTTTCAATGTAGTGCATCTGCCACAGCGGGCGAGAAAAATCGAGCGGCGTGGAGGTCAGATCGCTGGCCAACTCTTGCAGGGCCGCCCTATCGCCAGGCGCGGGCAGAGCCACATGATGGATGTGGGCGTTCAGGTCAAAGTTGGGGTCCAGTTCCCAATAGGCGGTCTTGAGCGACAAACGCGGCTGCACCACCCGCTGCCGAAAGCGCACGTATTTATCCACAAAGCGATGCTGAAAGATGGCTTTCAGATGGGCCATGTCGATGGGCCGGTCAAAAGTCATAATGCCGGAAATCATCATCAGATTGGTCGGATGTTCCATCCGCAGCCAGGCGGCGTCTACATTGGACAGGGGTTCAGTTAGCGATTCGGGCATAATTCTCTCCTGAAGCTGAAGTGTGAAACGTGAAACGTGAAGCGTGAAACGTAATTGCGACACTCATCACGCATCACGCTTCACTAATCTTATCATAACTTTTGGGTTGGAGGTAGAGGGTAATTTCGCTGCGGTTGTGGAACAACTGACGGGCAGCGCTGATGGTGTAAGCGCGGCGCAAAATGTTCAAGCTGTGGTCCAAAACGGTTTGCCGGTTAGCCTGGGGCAGCTTAAGGGTCATGAGGGCGGTACCGTGCCGGTAGAGGTGGCGAGCGTAGGCGACCATCAGCCGCGCCGAGTCGCGGGCGTCGAGGCGCATGTCGTTGACAATCAGGTCAAACTGATCGGGGCTGGCTTCCAGATAAGCTTCGGCTGTCAGGCGCAGGTGGCGCACGTCGGGGTCGGCTTGCAGGCTGGCATGGAGGCGAGCGGGGTCAACGGCCGTGACGTATTGTTTATGCAGGCGTAAGATGCGCGTCCAGCCGCCGGGGGCCGCGCCCAGGTCCAGGGCCACGCCGCGCGGCGGCAGCCTGATGCCGAATGTTTCGATGGCCTCCAGCAGCTTGAACTCGGCCCGGCTGATTTGGGCTTCGTCGCGGGCAAAACGACGCCGTCCACCGGCCCAATCAGATAAGTTGTGGGCCGCCAACGACAGGCCCAGATAGCCTCGCTCTGGTCCCCGCACTGCGCCCACTACCACGGAGAGAATTTGGACGGGTTGGCGCACGTCGAGAGGGGCATTGGTTACGGCCGTTATTGTTTGGGCCAACGTCTGGTTGAGGTCGAACGCTTTGTAGGGCTGCTGCCCTAGCACCCGCGCCTGCACCGAAAACGGTAGGTCGGGATCGATCAGGTCAATTAGCTCGGCCTGGAGCAGATCGCTGAGGGCATAGATGTCGCTGGGCTGGCCACGCAGGCTCAGGCTGGCCTGGACCGGGTTAATGTGGCGCACAAAGATGGGTGGCTCTTTTTGCCACTGGTCGGCGAGATCGAAGAAGGAAACGGCCGTTTCCACCAGCCATACCCCATCAACCAGCATCGCCAACCGGCTGTCAGGGGCAACCGCCATTATCTCCGCCTGCGCCAGGTCGGCAAAATCGGGATCGGCCGTAGCCACCATACAACTATTTTTTCTCAGCTTTTCTCCGTGAATCTCTGCGACTCCTGTGAAAATGTAGGTCAAGCATCCCTGCTTGACCGCGCAAACAGGGATGTTTGCGCTACAGATTTTCATTCATTTGCTGGTGCGCTGCGGCGCATGTTGTCTCCTCCGCGCCTCTCCGCGTTACTTCTGTAAATCCCGCAAATGCTCGGTGCGGTTGTGGAAGTGCAGCCGCCACACTTCGCGGCGAGGGTGGGCTACGTATTGAAAGTAGGCAATGCCCGTGTTTTTGGTCCAGACTTCACAGCGCCGCCAGGGGCCGATGTTAAAGATATGGTCCAGGGTCACTTCGATGACGCCGCCGTGACAGACCACAACCACCGTCTCTTCGGGATGACTCTGCACCAGTTCTTCGACAAAGAGGCCAACGCGGGTGCGAAAGTGCATCAGGCTTTCGCCGCCCTGACGGGTGGGCGTGATCGAGGTGAATGGCTCTTCACTGCCCCACATCTCGCCGTATTCGGGCAGGTCGTCGCTGGGCCAGGGGGTGTGGTCAAAGCGGTTGTTGCCCACTTCGCGCAGTCGATCATCAAAGCAGATAGGCTGACTGTAGACCTCGGCCAGGGGTTCGGCCGTTTCGCGGGCGCGGGCCATCGTGCTGGCGTAGAGGGCGTCTATTTTCGGGAGCGCAGCGGGAATCCATGCGGCCAGAGCGACCGCCTGCTTTTTTCCTAACTCAGTCAGGCCGGTGTCGATGTTGCCGTCCTGCCAGTCGCGCAGGTTGACATAACTTTGTCCGTGACGAATCATGTAGAGGTGCATTGTTTTGGTCCTTTGTTTACTGTTACGTATTGCGTAGTACGTACTGGTTTGTTGTTGCCTATTATACCGAATTAACGACGTTTGACATTTATGACGCAATGCGTTATTATTGCAAGGTGATGTGATGTGTCTTTTTGTCCAACTTACCACGCATAATGAAGTACACACCACAACAAAAATCCAAACTTAAATGATTCCGCCTGTAGCAGGGAACGGAAGGAGGCTTACAATGGCGAAAGCTAAAATTGAGATTAACGAAGAAGCAGTAGAAGAAAAGGTCAACCCGATGCTGGCTGCTGCTCGCAAGGTATTATTGGCTGGTATTGGTGCCGTGGCGCTGGCTCAGGAAGAGATTGAAGAGTTTGTCAATCGTTTGGTGGAGCGGGGCGAGATTGCCGAGAAAGACGGCCGTAAATTGGTCAACGACGTCATGGACCGGCGCAAGAAGCAGGTTGAAGAGCAAGTTGATAAAACCCGCGAGCAGGCTGAGGACAGCCTGGACAGCAACATCGAGCGTGTACTACACCGCATGAATGTCCCTACCAAGAAAGACATCGACGACCTGAGCAAGAAAATTACGGCGCTGACTAAAAAGGTTGATGAGCTAAAGAAAAGCGAGTCAACGAGCGAGTCAACGAGCGAGTAATAGAGCTAGAGTTAGACAAGGGAAAAAGGGGCACAGCCAACACTGTGCCCCTTTTTTGTTATATTAACGCTGGCTGCCGAACGGCGTTGGCGTTTCGCGCGGTTGGGGAACAATACGGGCCGGTGGCGTCGATTCGCTCTGGAATTGGCCGGTAACAACCAGTTGTATTGGCCCCAGAACATTGTTGTCTTCGTTGCCGCACTCCTGCACCGTGTTGTCCGTATCGACCTGGGCGTACAGATTGTGCGTGCCGCTGTCAAAGGTGTACATGGTGGTGAATGTCACCTCAGTACCCGCCGTCATCTGGCTACCCTGGACGCCCCAGTAATGGTCACCCTGTAGCAACGGTGCCGGCTGCCGATTGACGTAAAAGTCAAGGTAGAAGTTGTTGCCGAAGGGCACGTTGCTGGTGCCAATATTCATGATGCTAACCGAAACCTGTGCCGGTTGGCCGCCTGCAGGCGATGCCGGACTGATGGTAATGCCGGTCACGATCAGGTCGATATTGGTGGGGCAGCCAATCGGCGTGGGGGTTGGCAGCGGCGTGAGCGTTGGCATAGGTGTTAAGGTGGGTGTTGGTGTCACGCCTGGTGGTGGCGTTGGCGTCGGTGTTGGTGTCGGTGTGGGGGGCGTTACCACCTCCGGTTTGGCGATGATGGGCAGGTAGAGAACATGATCACCTGCCGTGGTGGTATTGGTGGCCGTATCCGCAATTTCGGGGTCAGTCAGCGAGCGAACGGTGACCGTCGTGACGTCTATCGCGCCGGCCGCTGCGTCGCGTGGCACCGTGACGGCTACTTGAAGCGCAGTCGTCTGCCCGGCGGGGATAGTCAGGATGTCAGTATCAGCCTCTACGGGCCAGCCCTGACTGGAGAGCAAGGAGATTCGGAAAGTCTCAGCGATGTTACCGCTGTTTTGCACGGTATGGGTGTAGACAATGGTTGTGCTGGGATCGGCCGTTCCCACGTTGTCGGGCGTAATAGCCACGCCGATGTCACCACCAGGTCCGGTCACTGTGGCCTGATTCTCCACGCTGGCCGATACGGCGGGGTCATTGCCGGAAGTGGCGGTGACAGTCACCGTATCGCTCAGACCGCCGGCCGCAGCGGGCAGCAGCAGGCCAACCGTGATCTCGGTTGAGGCCCCAGCCGCCAGGACAACCGGTTCGGGCAAGGTCAGCGGCCAGTCGCGGCTGCTTTCGGCGCTGATGGTGATGGTGTCTTCGCTTACGCCCGTGTTTTGCACCGTGTGGGTGAAGCTTAGAACCGTACCCGCCGTACCCGTCAGGCTCAGGGAGGGTGTTAGCACCACGCCAACCTGCGGGCTGACGGTGGTGGTGTTAACGGCCGTTGCTGTTACCTCGCCATCCGTGGTGACGGCCGTTACTGTCGTCTCATCCATCGTACCGATGGGGGCATCGACCGGAATCGCAACGGTCACAAGAACGTCTATGGCCGCGTCCGGGGCCAGCGTCGCGGTCTCCGGCGTAATCGTTACCATCCAGCCGTTAATCGAGGACGCACTGATGGCAACTTGCTCGATTTCGGTGCCGGTATTGGTTAGCGTGTGGCTATAGGGCACGGTAGCGCCCGGTATGCCGTTGGCTGCGGCCGCTGCCGGCGTCAGCAACAGCCCGCGCTCAGGCGGGTCACCGACGATAATCGTGTTGGTCGCACTGTCGGTGGCGTTGTCGGACGCCACGCTGACGACTGTTTCCTGTTGCGTGGGCGGTTCGGCCGTTTCGGGGACCGAGATTGTCACCGTAACGACCGCGGTAGCCCCGGCCGTCAGCGTGAGTGTGTCTGGCGCAACGGCCGCCGTCCATTCGCCACTGGCAGCCAGGCTGTAGGTATCAGTCAGGTTGCCGCTGTTGGTCACGGTATGGGTCAGGACAACCGTCTGGCCCGGATCGGCGAAGGCGGTGTTGTCGGGTTCGATCAGGACGCTGTAGTCGGCCGTAACCGTCGTGGTGTTAACGGCCGTTGCCGTCACCCCACTGGCACCGGTTGCGGTCACAACGGCCGTATGCAACTGGCCGCCAGTGCCTAACGGGACGGTCACATTCACCGTTATCGTTTCCGAGGCAAACGGCTCGAGCGGCACTTGCGGCGGCTCAACGCTGACGTCCCAGCCGGGCAGGCTGCTGCTCACAGTGAGCGTCACCAACTCATAGCCATTGCCCAGGTTGGTCAGGGTATGGGTATAGACCTCCGTGACGCCAACGCTGCTGATTTCCCGCTCGTTGTCAGGCGTCAGGCTCAGGCCCGGCTGCACGATGACGGTAGTGGTATTGGTCAAAACGGCCGTTACCGACGAATCGGCCGCTGATTGTGCTTCAATCCGGACCAGATGGACCGTGCCGCTGATTTCATTCTGGGGAATGGTGATACTGACGGTAAAGGGCACCGTTGCCCCCGGCAAAACGAACGATGTCTCTTCGGGATCGATGGCAATATCCCAGCCCGCCGGATTGTCGTCGAAGTAAGTCAACTGATAGCTGTCAGGCCCGTCGCCCGTGTTGGTCAAGACGTGGCTGTAACTTACAGTTTGGCCAGGCAGGCCCGTGCCGCTTTCTGAATTGCCAATGGCCACGCCCGCGGTCTGGTTGACGGTCGTCGTGTTGACTACTTCGCGCGTGACTCCTTCCTGGCTAACGGCCGTTATCGTCGAGACATCCACGTAGCCCGGTTGTGTGCCTGTGACTACCAGCGTCACCGTGACCATCTCGCCTACTTCCAGCGTAAAGTTCAGACCCTGCGTGGCTGAAAGCGCGTGGTCAAAGCTGCCGCCCGGCGGGTTAGAAACGCTGTCAAGAGACAGGCTGTAGCTGTCTACAAAGTCACCCGTGTTCTGCAAGGTGTGGGTGTAGACGTGGCTTTCGCCGGCATTGATGTTGGTCGCTTGTGATACCGGCTCAAAGGTAAAGTTGGGAATTTGCAGCCGTTCGTCGGCCCCAATGTCCACCTCAACGCCTTGCAGGCGCGGCTCTAGCTCAAAGTCCAGACCGTCTTCGACGAAGCGTACCAGGCTGTCGTCGGAAGTGCCCGTATCTTTAGCGGCCGAATCGAAACTGATGCGGTAGAAGCTGTCGATGAAGTCGGGGTCTTCGTCGAACAGGCTGTCTACGGCCGTAAAGTTGATCGGGTCAGAGCCGTTCTCAAAGTAGAGGTTATGGCTGTTAGCTGGCCCCGCTGGCAGGTCTACAAAAGCGGCTCCGAAGGCGTTGGCACTATTGTTGGCCAGGATGGTATTGACCAGATGCAAACTACCGTCGGCCTGATAGAGACCGCCGCCAGTGGCCACGGCCGTATTGTCGGCCAGCGTATTATTCTCCAGCCAGACAACGCCGTCGGCCACGTACAGGCCCGCGCCATCTGCGGTCGCGTCATTGCCGGCCAGCACGCTGCTGTTGATCGTCAGGTCGCCCGCCGCATGGTACAGACCGCCACCTGTTTGGGCCGCATTCTCGATGAGCCAGGTGCCGCTAATGTGCAGCGTAGCCCCGGCGTTGTACAGACCGCCGCCCAGCAGTTGATCGCCCGCGTTACCGCCCGTTATATACAGACTTTGCAGGTTGACGGTTATACCGGCACTGGCATAGATGACGCGCCGGTTAGCCTCACCACTCAGAATGGTCGTCTGCGTGATCGGCTCACGGATTTCGTAGGCGTTGACGGCATCATAACCGCCCAGGATAGTAATATCCTTATCCAACCACAGGGTTTGGACCAGCGTCTGGCTGCCGACGGTGCGCGTCACAACTTCGCTGTAGGTGCCGCCTGCCACCAGGATGGTGTCACCGGGCGAGGCCTGATCATGGGCAAACTGAATGGTGTTACAGGGGTCGTTCAGGCTGGTACAGTTCGTGCTGTTGGTGCCGTCTGGCGACACGTAGCGCGTGCCCACCGTCCGGCCGATAGTGACAAAATTCAGCACCGAACCAGTACGAGTCGGATCAGAGGCCGGACTGGCTACCAGGCCGGGCGTCGCTGTGGCGCCGGCAACGGCCGTATCAATAATGCGTATGTGCAAAACGGCCGTTATCGACTCCGTCGGTGCCAATATGACATTTCGTTCCGAGACCAGATCACCGGCATCATTCAAGATGAAAGCAGTTACCTGCCCTGCCGCGCCCACGCTGGGCGTCAGGCGCACAGATTCCACATCATTGCCTGTGTTGGTGATCCAGTGCGTAAAGGTGAATACGTCACCCGGTACGCCCGAAACCGCGTATGGTGGCCCCACCTGAACGGCGCTGACCTGACCCACGTTGGTGACAAAGCTGCTGGTACGTGTGCGATTGGTCAGCGAATGGGAGCGACACTGCACCGCACTCACATCTTGCAGGCCCAGCGTAGCTGTTGACGGCACCGTGACGGTCATGACGCGCGTCACAAAGTCCCGGTAGCCAAGATGTTCAATGGTCTGCTCATTGCCCCCTTCAAACGTGATCCACTCAGGATAAATGCTGCTGAGGGTAATGGTCAGCGTATCGGTATAGCCAATTGAGACCTGTCCCGGATTCAGGGAAAGGAAGGAGGGGTTGCCCGCGTTATAAACGCGGACGGAATGGGTAATCGTTTGCCCCGGCAGAATGGTAGCGTTGGGGTTTTCCGGCCGAATGTCGCAGCCGAAATCTTTGCGGAACTCGCTGGCCCCCACGTCGCTGGCATAGCCGTAGATGGGGTTAAAGAAAGGACTGTTGCCGCGACTGCTGTCCCCATCCGGCCGTTCAAAGTTGCTGGCGTCCAGGTCAACAATCGGATCGTTGCCATCTTCGATCAGCGCCGGATCAGCCCTGTCGATATTGGGGGAGTCGATGCGTAGGCCCCAGACCCCGGCAAAGCGGGGCGGTTCGGAGAAAGAGTTAGGACCGTCGCTCAGGCCAACCAGGTTGTTGTCGTAGACGTTATTGTAATCGAGATCGGTCGTGCCGCTGACTGAGCGGATACCGCTGCCGTCTGGTGCCAGATTGGCGTAAAGAACGGAACTGTTGACAACCAGGCTGCTGCCCTCGTTGTAAACGCCGCCGCCGGCCGTACTGGCTGCGTTATTGCGAATGGTGTTGTGATAGAGTTCCAGGCTGCCGCTGTTGTACGCGCCACCGCCGTTGCTGGCCGCATTGTTGAAGAAGACAGCGTTGATCAGGCGGGTGGTGCCGGCGTTGTAGAAGCCGCCGCCGCCGTTGGTGGCAAAGCTGCTGTCAAGCCCATGATTTCTGATGGTGAAGCTGCCGCCGTTGGCAATGTAAAAGATACCGCCGTTGGTAGCACTGTTGCCGCCGAAGAAGTCGTAGCGAATTAGTTCGCCGGACCGCACGTCGAAACGGGCAATGAAGCAGGGGCCGGAGTGGGCACCGGTCAGGTAGGCGTCAGAACCGGCCGCGCCATAGTAGCCACCGCCGTTAACGGCTGTATTCTGGCAGAATTGGGCAGTCACAAACTGAGGTCGTTCCGCTACTGACAGGCCACCGGCATTATAAACGCCGCCGCCGTGATCACCGCCTGCATTGCCACCCACAAAAGCGATGTCGTGGAAGGTGGGATTGGCTCCGGCCTCGATGATGATAACGCGCCCTTGCCCCAGAGCATTCAGGGTGGTGCTGTTAGCCCCAATTTCCGGGTTGTAATAATCGTTGCCGCCGGTAAAGCTGCCCCGGCGCAGCGAGCCATAGATATTCAAGTCGGTTGTAATGACGCCCAGTGCTTCTTCACCCGGACGAATGCCGCTGCACTCGCCACGAGCGATCTGGATCAGGGTTTCTTCATTTTGCTCGGCGTAAGTAATAGCATCCTGCAGGTTGCCAAAGAGGGGGCCACCGGCACCGCCGACGCGGATCAGGCAGGAGCTGTACTCATCGGCACCCATGTCGGGCGCCAGATTGGTGGGCCGCGGATCGCCTTCGATGTCGGTCAGGATGCCCTCGTCTATACCCCGATCAATGCCGGGCGATGCAGCCAGCAAGAAGTAGGCATCTGCCTCGGTGTCAACGTAGAGAGGTTGCTGGTTGACGTCGTTGGGGCGGGGTGTAGCGATGATACCGCCATAGTTTTGGGGCACGTTGCCGTAGACGTTGTTGTAGTCTACGTTGGCAACCGAGCCGGCGGCAATGTGCAGGCCGGAACCGGCGCTGCGGTCAATGATGTTGTTTTTGATGGTGGGGCTGCCGTTGGCGCTGTAAACGCCGCCGCCTTCACCACTCTCGCCCGTATTGTCATAGAAGGTGTTGTGGATAATACGGCCGTTTCCGTTCAAATTAAACAGACCACCGCCCTGGTTCAAGCCCGTGTTGCGGTAGATAAAGTTGTTGGTAATTTGGGTTGTTTCTGAGCTATTTTGCAGATAGATGGCCCCACCACGCTGGGCTACGTTATTGTATAGCCGGTTGCTGTCTAGCAGCAGCGCACCCGCTTCCTGATAGATGGCGCCACCGTTGACGCCGACCACGTTGTTGAAGAAGCGCGTGTTCCGTATGGTGGCGCTGCCTTGCCCCTGCACCCCGTTGTACAAACCGGCCCCGCGCTGGGCTACATTTTCTGCAACCCGGCTGTTGTCAGACAAGAGGAGGGTGCCGATATTATAGATACCGCCGCCTCGGTCGGCCTCATTCTGCCGTACCAGTACGTCCAGCAGCGTCAGGGAGCCTTCGACTAACAGGCCGCCACCCCAGTCGTTGATACCGGCCTGAGCCGCCCGGCCGCCTTGTAAGGTGATATTGGTCATGGTAACGGCCGTGCCCTGGGCAATATAAGCCACGCGCCCCAGGCCCAGCGCATCAATGACGCCGGGTCCGTTATCCCGGTAGTTCCAGTCGCCGTCGATAATCACCTCTTTGTCCAGATAAAGGTGTTGGGTAATGACGGTGCTGCTGCCGGGCAGGGTGCGGCTGTTGACGTTCTGACATAGACCGCTTACCTGAATCGTATCTCCGGCAATCGCCTGGTCTACTGCTATCTGGACGCTGCCGAAGATGTTACCTGGCTCGCGTACAATGCGGGCAAAACAGCCGCCAATTTCGTCGGCCCCGATGTCGTAGCCCTGATTAGACGGCCGTATATCGTCCTCAAAGTCATAATTCAGCGGTGCCAGCACATCGCCCCGGTTGGCCAGCGGCGACGTCACCACAATGGTAAAGTCTAGCTCGGCCGGATCGGTAAACAGGGGGTCAAACTCGAAGAAGGGGCCGGTAACGCCGCTAAAGTTACCGGGCGTGTTCTCAAAAAAGTTGTTAAAGCCAAAATCTGGCGTGGCGGCGGCCGCGGCAAACAGGCCATAGCCGCTGCTGTTTACGATAATATTGTTGCGGATGGTGGGCGTATCGGCGGCAACGTAAACGCCGCCACCTTCTGCGGCCGTGTTATACAGTAGCGTATTGTGCCAGAAGCGGTTGTCGCCGGCTGCGCTATAGAAGCCGCCGCCTAGCTGGGCCGTGTTGCTGTAAATGAAGTTGTTTTGGATGAACACTTCTTGCTCATCGTCGCTGTTATTGATGTAGATACCGCCGCCGCTGTTGCTGGCCTCGTTGGCGAAGATGCGATTGCCCCGGTCGAGTCGGGGAGAGCTGTTCTGGGCAAAAACAGCACCGCCGAAAACGGCCGTACTGCTGTAAATCTCATTCCCCCACAGGCGCGGGCTAGAGAAAGGCTCCACGAAGACGCCGCCGCCCTGACCGTTCATGCCGTTGGCCGTGGCGTCACCCTGGGCCATGTGGAAGCCCTCAACCGTAGCCGTAATGCCGCTGGTGATATACAGCACACGCCCCTGCCCCTCGGCATCCAGCAGCGTGATGTCATCCCGCTGGCTGAAGTTAGGCCGCCAGCCGCCTAGCAGGTTGACGTTTTTGTCCAGATGGACCGTCTGGTAAACTGTGCCCGTACCGCTTTCGTAGGGATGGACGCCGGTACAGCGGCCGGCCACGTCGATTGTTTCACCGATTTCGGCCGCTTCCAAAGCCACCTGAATATTGCCAAAGATCAGAATAATTGGGTTTTGGGGCGTACCACGCACAATGCGGGCCAGACAACCCACTACTTCATGTGCCCCAATGTCGGCCGCCTGGTTCGAGGGACGCGGATTGCCTAAGAAGTCACGAATCAGGGGACTGCTGGGGCTGGCCGCATCAACGGCCGGCGTGTTGTCGCCCAGCTCGTAGTTGCCGTTGGCCGGATCAATCAGGCCCGGCGGTTCATCACCAATGATGTTGTTGCTGCCTGTCCAGGGTCCGCTAACCGGCGGTACACTGTTGGCGTAGTAATAATTGTAATTTAGAACGCCATTGCCACTGTTGACGTGAATCGCGCCGCCCAGATTGGCCATGTTTTCCTGGAAAATGCTGCTATTGACCGTTAACAGCCCGCTCTGACTGTGCATACCGCCGCCCGTGTTGGTGGCGGTGTTGCTGTACACGGTGGTGTGCCAGAAAACGGCGTTGCTGCTGTTGTTATAAACGGCACCGCCGGTTGAGGCACTGTTTTCGGCCAAAATGAGATTTTCGCTCCGAAATGCCCCGGACTGCTGATGAATGGCCCCACCTTGCAGAGCCGTGTTGTGGCGCATGATCAGGCCATCCAGCAAGACAGTACCCTGGTGGTTGTAGAACGCGCCACCGCCGTTGCTCGTGCCGGTAGTTTCGTTGTGGGCCAGGTAGCTGAGCTGCGGCTCATCCGTATTGATGTTGGGATCATTCAAATCGGGGAAAAGGTTGCCATACGTGACGACGCCGGTACGGTTGTAAAAACCGCCGCCGTGCCGGGCCGTGCTGGAGTAAACGGAGACGCCGTAGAGAGTGACGCTGGCGTTGTAGTTGTAGATGCCCCCACCGGCGTCGATGGTGTTGGTTGCCCCGCCGCCCAGGCCGGTCGCGTCGCCGTTGACGATAGTCAGGCTTTCCAGCGTGGGCGTAATGCTGCTGCCTATGATATAGACGCCGCGACCTTGCCCTTCGGGATCAATGAAGGTTTCCGCAAAAGTGCGATTTTGGAAGCGGGCATCCCAACCGCCCTGAATGTGGACGCTTTGGTCCAGGTAAACAGTCTGCTGAATCTCTGTGCCTTCGGGACTGGTCTGCGTGTTGACGCCCCGACAGATGCCGCTGACCCGAATCAGGTTGCTGGCCGGGTTGTCGGCGTTGATGGCGTCCTGGATGCTGCCAAAAATGCGGTTGGTCTGGATGCCTTCGTCCTCATCAACCCAAATGGCACGCTGGGTCACACAACCGGCCAACTCGTCGTAGCCGATGTCGAAGCCCTGGTCTGAGGGGCGGAAGTCGCCTTCAAAGTCGGTGTCGAGCGGGGTGAAGGGATCACCCTGGTCTACGGCCGCTGAGCCGGGGGACAGCCGGTATTGATCGTCGGCAAAGAGAGGGTCGCCGATGACCGGTTCAATCTCGGTGATGGGTCCGGCCAGGTCGTTGTTCCAGGTCAGGCTGTAGCGGAGGGTGGTGGTGCCGGCCGCATGGAAAACGGCCGATCCGTTCGCCGCCACATTGTCAGCCAGCAGGATATTGGTCAGCGTGGCCGCCGCACCTGCGTTGTAGATGCCGCCGCCGTTGGCAACGGCCGTGTTATCTACAAACGTATTATTCAGCATTTCTACCAGGCCGGCATTGGCCCGCACCGCGCCGCCGTGCAGCCCACTGCTGTTAAAGGCAAACAAGCTGTTGGTCACATCCAGCAGGCCGCTGTTGCTGTAGACGGCCCCGCCGCCGGCTGTGCCCACGCCGCTGCTGCTGCTGTTGCCCCGGAAAACTGATTGGTCTACGACGACCGTGCCGCCTACGTTGTAGATGGCCCCGCCGCTGGCCCCGGCCGTGTTGGTAATAAAGCGACTTTGCTCGATGCGGACCAGCGAACCACTGCCCGCGAAAATAGCGCCGCCCTGGCTGGTGGCCGTGTTTTCACGGAAATAGACCTCGGTGAAGCGGGGTTGGGCCAGGCTGCCCACGGACACGGCCCCGCCGGTGGCGTCATTGCCGCTGGCCAGCGTCAGATTGGCAAACGTGGGTCGCACGCCGGCGCTGGGGGCAATGGTGAACAGACGGCCCGTGCCGCTGCTGCGCTGCACAACTGTCGCCGCCGGATTCTCGGCCTGGGCTGTAAAGGTGGCGTTCCAGCCGCCGCTGATGTGCAGGGTGTCGTTCAGGTTGACGCCTTCATCCTGCGTCAGATTGAACGTACCCGTGGCCAGGCGTATCTCATCGCCTGAGGCGGCCTGGCCTACCGCGTGACGAATAGTGCGGCAGGGATCGCCGGGCTGGGTACAGTTGTTGTTTACGTCCACGCCATTCGGCCGTACGTGGCGTGCCCCGCTGGTACCGGAGGCGGTCACGGTGTTGACGACGCTGGCCTGAATGCTGGGGTCGAAGTTTGACGTGGCTATAATTTGAACTGAATTGAAGATGCCGGCCGCCGCGTTGGGCGGCACCTGTACGCGGACGCGCAAGTCGTAAATGCTGCCGGAACCAATCTCCAGACTAAAATTGTTGGCGGGCAACAGTTGTCCCCAACCGAGCGGGTCGCTGGCCAGCGTAAAGTGGAAGATTTCGGCCGCGTCGCTGTTGTTGACCAGTTGATGGGTGAAGGTGATGCTGTCGCCGGGCAGCAGGGTGGCAGTATAGTTGGGGGTGAAAGTGAATTCAATGTTGGGGGCCACCTCGCTTTGGATGACGGCCGCTCGTTGCAAACTGGGCGAAATAGCTGATGTGGCGATAAGTGCGGTTTCGCCAATGGCGTAAGGTTCGGCGTCCGGGGGAATGTTTAGGCTGGTGGTAATAATTGCCTGCTGGCCGGCTTCAAGATTGACCACAGCGGGCGGGCAGATGGCAATTTCCCAGCCCAGGTTGTTGGTACAGGTGAAGCTGTAGGTGTCGGTGACGGTAGTGCCGATATTTTCGATGACGTGGGTGTAAACGGCCGTTGTGTCTCGTTCCACAAATTCACGAATAACGCTTGGTTCCAGGGTGAAGTTGGGCCGGCCGGGGTAAAACTCGTACGCGCCAATATCAATGCGCCCATCATTTGGTCGGGGATTGCCGTCCAGGTCGATATTGATGGCGGGATCGGTGTTGGGATCGCCGGCGTTGATGTTGGGGCTGTCTTCGCGCAGCCGGTAATTGCCGTTGGCCGGATTGATAAACTGGGGATCGTCAATGACGGTTTCAGGCAGGGTGACATCGCTGCCGTTGTTAAAAATGTTGTTATAACCGCCGTCAATGGTGGCCGAGCCGCCAGTACCATCGGCGATACCGGTCGTGCCGGCACCGGCATTGTTAGCCACAATATTATTGGTGATGGTGATAACATTGGTCCCAAGCGCAATGAAAATACCACCACCGTTGGTACTGGCGCTGTTGTCGACGATGGTGTTGTTGACGAGCAGGGCCTCTTCTTGCACGTGAATGCCCCCGCCTTGATTAGCCTGGTTGGCGAAAATGAGGTTGCCAATCACCGCCATGCTGCTGTCAAAATAGTTGCGAATGACGCCGAAGCTGCCCACGTTGCTGTGGATTATATTGTAAGCAATGGTGGCCGTGCCCTCTACGGCGATGATCGCGTTGCCGTTGTTGAAGCGAATCGTGTTGCTAATGATGTCAGCGTGCGCGACCGCAGATACGTAAACGGCCGCACCAATGGCATTGATGCTTGTATTGTTGGCAATGACGTTGTTACGCAGGGTGGCGCTGCCGCCTCCCACAAAAACGCCGGCTCCTTGCCCATTAAGCAAACCGTTCCGGATAGTGAAGCCTTCAATAATGGGATTGGCGCTGCCATCAATGCGAACGACACGGCCGTTGGCCCCGCCGTCTAGCACCGTGGGTCGTAACACCGGGTCGGGTTCGGCCGTCCAGTCGTTGCTGTCAAACCCACCGGCCACCAGGACGCTCTTGTTGTCCAGATAGAGTGTAGGCGTTAGCGTATCAGACTGGTAGGTGCCGCCAGCCACATGGATCGTGTCTCCGTCTGCGGCCAGATCAGCCGCCCGTTGCAGCGTACAAGGACTCGTCTGAGAGCAGTCATCGTTTACGGTGCCCTCTTCGGTGACGTAATAGATAGTGTTCAGCACCGGCAATGACTGGGCCTGCGAGGGCAGGGCCTGCATGAGCCAGAACAGCCCGTACAGGGTGAATCCGACCAGGACCAGAATCGTTATCGTTGCCCTGACGGTACGCTGCCAACGAGCCGGCTGGTTTTCGAGTGTGTTGATTGAACTGGGAATAAATTGAGACATGATTTTACCTCTATCCATCTGACTGGACTGTGGAAGTAGATATGGGGTCATTCTATACAAAGGCTGCACAGGATTAGCCTTTCAGCCAATCCCGTACAGCCGTCAGCTACGCGACCATAGGACGTCTGCAAAGTATGCGCCTAACGTTGAACCACAAGCTTTAGCGGGCAGGGGCCGGACCTGGTCATCGGCCCGGCCACGTTGATCAGGCCGCTACCGGACGCATTGGCGGTCATTGACGAGCCTGTTGGTCCGCCTTCGGCGTATATTTGGAACGCTACCGATTCGTTGGTAATGATACGGCCGTCGTTGGTAGCTATCAGCGTGATATCAGAGATGGTGGCGGTGCATTCCCCGCCGCTGGAACTGCTGGCATTGGTCGTGTAAGACACAACCAGACCGTGTGGCCCGTTGGTGTTTAAGGTACGGCCGTCTAGGCCGCCAATCACGCGGGCGTAAACCAGAACAAGATTTGGTCCTAGTAGCTGCAAGATGACAATAACAGCCACCGCGACCAGGACCAGGATCAGGGCATACTCTACCAGCCCCTGGCCCTCCTCACGTTTGGGTAACATATTCATAATGTCCTTCTCCATAAAATAATAATTGACAAGATCGATGTAAACATAGATAGATGGTGTGACACAGGCGCACCGAACGCTAAGTAGTGGGCCTACTAAATGATACACGATTTTTTCACGTCGTGACAAACGGGTTTGCCCTTTTTGCCCATGCCAAAGGTACTACTGCACTCACTTTTGGCTCTCGTAAGTCGGGCGTATAGGCCAATTACGGCCGTTTGGCGGGCTGACCCCCTTGTTTTGGGGCCAGTAACTCGTTTTTTCAACCCGTCTGCTCACTTTGCAGCCCCGCCATTTTGCTATACTATATGCCCGGAAGGTTAAGCAGATTGTTACAGGAGGAAATGATGAACAGACAGGATATTGAGGAACTGACCGAAGAGAGTCCCGTTGCTGTTGCCCAAAGCATTCCCGTAGAGACAGATAGCCAGGAAACGGCCGTAGAACAATGGCCGCCGCTGACCAAAAAAGGCAAGATTGCCAACAAGTTTTACAACAATGAATTGCGCCGCCTTCAGGAAGAGTTGGTCAAGCTCCAATACTGGGTCAAGCACAAAAATCTGCGCGTGGTGGTTCTCTTTGAGGGGCGCGATGCCGCCGGTAAAGGCGGGGCCATCAAACGTATTGTCGAACGTACCAGCCCGCGTATTGTGCGCGTGGTGGCCCTGGGCACGCCTACCGACCGGGAGAAAACGGAGTGGTGGTTCCAGAAATACGTGGCCCATCTGCCGGCCGGGGGTGAAATCGTTCTCTTTGATCGCAGTTGGTACAATCGCGCTCTGGTAGAGTGGGTGATGGGCTTTTGCACCGAAGAGCAGTACAGTGAATTTCTCCGTTCCTGCCCCCAATTTGAGCGGATGTTGGTTCGTTCCGGGACTATTTTGCTCAAGTATTGGTTCTCGGTCAGCGGGGAAGAGCAGGAGCGTCGCTTTCAGGCGCGGGTCAACGATCCCCGCCGTCGCTGGAAGCTCAGCCCGATGGACCTGGAGGCCCGCAAACGCTGGGTTGAATATTCGCAGGCCAAAGACCGCATGTTTGATTACACCGACATCAAGCAGGCCCCCTGGTACGTCATTAACTCCGACGATAAGCGACGGGCGCGGCTCAACTGTATTGCCCACATTTTGCAGCAGATTGATTATGAGGATTTGACGCCGGCACCCATTGAACTGCCGCCACGCCAGCAAAACACGGGCTACATTCGGCCACCCATCAGTGAGCAAACGTTCGTGGAGATTTATTAGACAGCGCCAGGCTGCAAAATTAGTTCGCCCTGTAGTGGCTCTTTTTTATGACGCAGACAGTACAAGTACCAAAATCGAACGAGCAGAATTACCTGTCGTTGGCGCCTCTTGACATCCGCAGCACCCGCCCTGATCGCTACGCCGGCGGTGGTTTTGATATGACGCTGGACCAACTGGCTGCCGAAGATGTGGCCCTGATTCGGCAGGTTTATGGCGCAGTGAAGCGGATGTATGATCTGTGGCTCTACATGAGTGGCACGCCTAACTACCGGCTGCTGCGTGAGGAGCTGGCGCTGTTTGCCCAAAAGTCGTTTCTAAGAGAGGCCCAGCGCATTGGCACGCACACACGCACCCGTTCGACTCAGGTTGCCAAAGTGGTTCATGACATCCGTGGTGGGGGTCTGACTTCGCTGACCGGTTATGCTCAGCTCATTCCCCGTATGCAGGGGATCGACGATGAGCAGTTTATCAGGCAGGCTGTCTTTCTGGCGCGTGATCATGCCAAAATGATGCGTAATGCGATTCCCGAACTGGATCCGATTTTCCGCGAAGCCGATGAGGGGATGAAGCTGCACCATATTGACGAATTCGTGGCCAAATGGCGTGGCTTTGTTTTTCAACTGTCGGATCGTGCCGTGGCGGTAACGGCCGATTCCGCGTTTGAAGGTTTTATTACCAATCGCTGCCTGGAGACATCGGCCGTGGACCGCATTCTCTACAACTATATCAACAACGCGGCTCGTTTTGCCGCCAGCGGGGAGGTGCAGTTGACGATTCTGCCCGTTAATGGCGGTACGGTGACGCGCTGGGTGGTGGAGAATGAGCTATACCAGGACCAATATGCGTGGCTAAAAGAAACGCTTGATCTGAATTTGGAACCGCTGTTCGCTGGCGGCTATACGCGGGGCGGCAGCGGCATTGGTTTGTCTAACTGCTCTGACTTTGTGGCCGCCAGCTTTGGGGTGGAACCGGATACGGCCGTTTCCGAAAAGTATCTGGGCGCGGCTGTAAATGGCTTGACCTACTACGCCTGGTTCCACTGGCCCGCCTACGTGCCCGAAAGCGCCGATGAGCCGGTGTGTGATTGTGGGCATTGAAAGTATTGCGTAGTGCGTAGTGCGTAGAAAGCCATTACGCACTACGCACTACGCACTACGCTACCCAATACTTGCTTCAACCGTCCCACAAAAAAATCCGCATTCTCTCGATTGAAGGGCAGGGGCGGCTTGATTTTGATGACGTTGTGCAGTGGGCCGTCGGTGCTGAGCAGAATGCCCGCCTCCTTCATGCGCTCGACGATGGCGCGGGCTTCGCTGGCGGCTGGCTCTTTGGTCTGCCGGTCGCGCACCAGTTCAATGCCCAGGAAAAGGCCCCGGCCGCGCACGTCGCCAATCAGCGGGAATTCCTCTTTCAGCAGGGCCAGTTGGTCCAGCAGATAACGACCGATTTCAGCCGCATGAGCCTGTAATCCTTCTGACTCAATGACGTCGAGAACGGCCGTGCCCACCGCACACGAAACCGGATTCCCCCCATACGTATTAAAATACTCCATGCCCGTGTTAAACGAAGCCGCAATTGCCGGCGTGGTGACGACGGCCGCCAGCGGGTGGCCGTTGCCCATCGGTTTACCCATCGTCACGATGTCGGGCACGACGCCCTGGAGTTCAAAGCCCCAGAAATGGCTGCCCACGCGCCCAAAACCAACCTGGACCTCATCGGCAATCGTAACCCCACCGGCAGCGCCAACGGCGGCGTAAACGGCCGTTAAATACCCATCCGGCAGCACAATCTGACCGCCGCAGCTCAGCAGCGATTCGCAGATGAAGGCGGCCGGTTTCTGACCTTGCCGCGCCATCGTGTCGATGATCTCCGCTGCGGCCTGGGCATAAGCCGCGCCATCCGCCCCAAACTGGCCGCGATAGGGGTCGGGCATGGGGCAGACGTGCACGTGGTGGGGCGCACCCTGGCCGCCGGGACCGTTGAATTTGTAGGGGCTGATCTCGATGAGCGAGGTCAGGTGGCCGTGATAGGCCCCATCGACCACCAACACATCCCGCTGGCCGGTGTGGGCGCGGGCCAGGCGCAGCGCCAGGTCGTTGGCTTCGCTGCCGCTGTTGACGAAGAAGCAGACGCGCAAGGGATCGCGCAGGGTGGCGGTCAGCCGTTCGGCATAGGCCAGAATTGTTTCGTGTAGATAGCGGGTGTTGGTGTTGAGCCGCCCCGCCTGCTGCGTCAGGGCCTCAACGACGCGGGGGTGGCAGTGGCCGACGTGGGCCACGTTATTGACCATATCCAGATACGGCCGTTCTGCCGCGTCATACAAATATTGCCCCTCACCCCGCACAATATGCAGCGGTTCCCCATACGACAAACTGAGCATCGGTGCTAAATATTCCTGCCGCTTAGCTAAAAGGTTACGCGGAGTTTCGCCGAGGACACGCGGAGTTTCACGGAGAAAAGCTTTTTTTTCTTCTACTCTTCTTTTCTTTTCTCTGCGTAACTCCGCGTAATCTCCGTGTATCTCCGCCTTCCTGTTTTTTAAGCCATCAAGCAATGTTGCTTCAGCCAGCGAAGGGTCAATCGCTGCCAGCCGTGCCAGGGCTGCCCAGGCCGGCCGCTGGCTTATGGTCAGGTAATCGTTGTCCGGCTCCAGCGTTTGCTGGTAGGCCGACATGGCCACGCTCTGGCCCAGCCGCAGCCGGATAAGCGGCCAGAGCAGGCTGATTTCTGTTTCGGTCAGGGGCAAAATCTCATGATAACCGGCTGCTATGGTAGAAACGGCCGTTAGCGGGTTCTCCTTATCCAGCAGGGCATAAGCGGCGGCAATAGCCAGTTCAAAAACGGTCGCGCTGTAAACCACATCACCAAAGTCGATGAGACCGGTAATTGTTTGTCCGGTCTCATCGACCAGCAGATTGTAGTCGTTGGCATCGCCGTGGATGATGCTGCGGCGCAGGTGGGGCAGGTGGGAGGCTACCAGCTTTTCATAGTCGGCCAGGCAGGCGGCCAGCAGCGCCCGCCGGGCCGGGTCGCTAATGCGGTGCTGGTGGCGAGCAATAACGGCCGGGGCCTGCGCCAAATCCCAGACCAGTTCACGCCGGGCGGCGGGATGGTCGAAGGTGAGCAGCAGCGTATCAACCTGGGCCATTAGCCGCCCGATCTGGCGCAGTAGGGGCGGGGGCTGGTGGTCTAGCTCGCCTAGTGGTGTGCCGGGCAGGTAGGTGAGCAGGTGCATGAAATGGGTTAAGCCGTTTGTCCCTTCAACCTGCACCAGATAGTCATTGTTGGTAGACGGCCGTATCCGGGGCAGCGGTACCGGTTCGTCCGGCCACTGGACCGGCCACTGTTCGTGCAAATGGGCCAGCACTGCCTGCTGCAAGCGCAGCACCGCCTCGCCTTCACCCGCCTGGGCCAGCTTGAGGACGTAGCGCTGGCCCGTGCCGGTTTGCAGCAGAAAATTCTGGTCGCGGTCGCTGGGGAGGGGTTGGGTGGAAACGGCCGTTAGGCCATAATGGGTCTGGGCCAGTTCGGCCGCCTGCTGCGTGGAGAATTGGGGTCGTTGGTTCATATGGCCTATTATCTGTCTCTCCCTGTTTGTTGGCAATGGTTGTGGTTCTCACTGCGCCAATACTTTACCCCACCGGTCAACGCGGCTACAATGAAGCTGGTTTTGGAGACAAACCAGCGTCAACCGCTGCTCTCCACTTTGCTATTAATGCACTGATTTTGTGACCCTATGAACCACCTTAATTTTGCCGATCTGTGGTCTTGATAATGGCGGGCACCTTACTCACAAGCCACATGTAAACGGTCTGAATGGCAACGGTTATCTCATGGCAACTATGGGCCAACATTACTGCATCAAAGGTACTGGTCCCTGCGAGTAAATAATAAAGAGGAATCAATCATGAATTATTATGGTTCTTTAAAGTTGCAGCAAAGTTTCAAGAAGTATCTCTTGACCATAACTATACTGTCCCTTAAGTTTCTGTTGATTGCTTGTTCTCCTGGTATTGAAGAACAAGCGCTTGAAACGCAGCCAATAACGTCACCAACACCAGGTTTGAGTGCAACAGCCACTCCCTCTCAAGTGCCTGCCAGCACAGCCACACAGGAGGTAATTCCAACAGCCAATGTGATACCGGAACCAAACGCAACGCCCACAGCTCTAACACCAACTGTCACACCTACAGCAACGTGGGTTACTGATCCGGTGACGACTGTCCAGCAACAGTGTGTAACATCCGACCCAATTCTGGTGCATGAAACAGAAACCACAGAGGGCCTTATGTTGCATGGTACGTGGGAAGGAAAAGAAGGGGCTGCTATTTTGGGTAAAGAAGGGCTGGACAAGCCACTGCTTTTTGTGCCAGACCCAGAAAGGCAAATCGTCTGGCCGTATGAGTCACCTGATAAGGAATGGGTGGCCTACACTGAAATGTTGGTCGACAGTAATGAGGATGCCTGGTTCATAGAGATTGTTGTGTGGAACCCTGATAGTAATGAGAAAATTAGGACAACTTTTGAAGGTGTTAAGTTCCTTCCTTATGATGCCACATTACGATGGATCAATAACGATCAATTAATTATTCCTTTGCAAAATGAGGGAGAGTTGTTTCGCTGGTTAGTGTGGTCCCCTTTTAGCGGCGAAGAAGAAATATTATCGGTTGAACTGGACGGCATAGGCAATCAAATGGAACGCTTTCGAAACCCACCTGTTCTCGATCCATTTCTAGAAATGGTTGTTTACCCTTGTGAGTTTTGTGATGAGGGTGAATACGCCGTAAAGAATATAGTGTCAGGCGAAACAATGTGGTTTATAGACTTGGGCCCAGAACCTTCTCACGTTCATCGAAGTTCTGCTTCCTGGTCTCCGGATGGTCGTTTCGTAACGGTGATTGGTGGTAAGTTCTTGAACCAACTTTTATTTCTTAACCGTGAAGGCGAAAAGTCTTATGAAATCACATTGCCCGTATTAGATGATCCCGGTGGTCTGGTGATTTTTACACGAACCTGGTCGCCCAATAGCGAATATCTGGCTTTCCTTCGTGTGACCGGCTCAGCAGGCAACTATGAAGATACATTAACCTTTAGTTTTCCCTAACCCAAATGTAATTTGGGGATGAAAAAACAGGCGTTTTGAGAGAAGATTAGTCTATGAACAAAAATCAAAATCTCAAAACACCTGCACCAATCAATTATCAAGT
>SLGK01000147.1 GCA_007123775.1 Anaerolineae bacterium
CACCATACCCAGTGATAGGAGGCAACCGGGAAAGGACGTGGGGGGAGGGGATCACCAGGCCGAGGTAACTTGTCGTTGACCGGATTAACCCCATTGGTGCCCTTGGCATAGAGATAAGCGGGCTGACCGGCATTCATCTGGAAAGCAGTTTGTACCCAGGCTTCACGAATAGAGCGCTGGGCCCAGGGAAAGGGAATACCCAAAAATGTTGGCATCCGCATGTTGTCTACCAGGCGTGGGCCAAAAGCCACGTCACGCATATCGCTGTTGTAGCCCAACAGCATATGGGCACCCTGAAAGGCACCAAACCAGCGGCGAATGGGGGCCTCGCTGGCCGGTGTCCATTGGGCACGGAGGGCCTGGCACGAAGCAAAACCGGCCCAGCGCAGCGTGCTGTAGCGGGCGTTCTCCGCCGCAAACCAGGAGCTGTCAACGCTGGATGGCATAGCAAGGCCGCCAGGACCACTGTGCCCGGCAAAGTAGGCAAAGTCCACCCGGTCTACGCCGAAGGTGCAGTCGCCACCGCCCAGGCTGCAATCGCGCCAGTCCCGCTCCCAGGCTGAGGCATTCCACCAGTTATAAGTGGAAACCCAACCATAGTTCAACATGCCGGTACGGAAGCCGGTAGCGTCGGGAATAACACCAGCCAGGTCGTTGTCACTGGGGCCGTAGGGTGGATAGTCTGAACCGGCGTGGACCCCAAAGCGGAAGGTGGTAGAAGCGATTTGGGGCGCAGTCGGGGTGGTAAGGTTGGCCGCGGCCTGGGGAGTCTGAGCGGCCTGGCTCAGGAGAACGGGAAGGTAAACCGAAGGGGCAACGGCGGGATACAGGTTGAGTATGGCCTGGCGTGTGGCTCCGGTATCATCTTCTGCTTCTAACAGAACAACAACGTCGGCCGGATAGCCGGCATGTGATACAACCGGCAAGGCGTCGGTTGTAACCTGGATGTTACCGCCTGTGGCGCTGGTGCCGCTGGCCAGCAGGGTGCCATCGTTGATCCACCAGGTGTAGGTGTAGGGGGCTGTGCCGCCGCTGATACTGCCGATTAGTGTAACGGCCGTATTGGGTATAAACTGGCTGCCATTCGCCGGGTCAATGATAGCTACGTCAGGCCCAAAACCACCCGCGCCCGGTATCAGCGCCGGTTTGACGAGGCTACGCAGCACGATGCGTTGGCCACCTTCTTCGATTTCGATATTGGAAAACTCCCACATTGGTTCTAATACCTTCTGTCGTTGGGCAGCATCACCGACCATATAGAGCAAGGCCGGCGGGGGTATATTGATACTGCTGGCAGACGGATAGGCGTCGATCAGACCTTGTTCAACCTCATTGAAGATCTCGTCAGGATCACGCATGGGGAAATTGTCCAGATAAGTAAGCTGGCGGCTGTGAAAAGGCATGGCCACCGCTCCTAAGCCGGGTACATCCTCGGCTAAAGAAAAAGCAGTGCTATGGTACTCCGCCTCGTTGAACTCAGTTATGCGAAACAGGAGCGAAAGATGGCCACCGGCCCCACCTAAAGGCACCGTAGGCACTTGCGAAAATGCCCCGGTATTGAGATTCATGGGCACCCGCACGACCACCCCAATGACCTCTTCTGGTCCGGCTGCGTTGCCTTCACTATCTGCAGCAGCGGCAAAGATGAGTGAGGTTTCGTAGGGATTGGTATTGAAGTCAATACTACACTGGCTAGTAGGAGGCGTGCTGATTAGATTGCTGTCTGGGAAAAGCTGCCTGAAAAATAAAAAGTTACAGGTCCAATATTGCGCCATAACGGGATCAACAGGGCCACGCACCTCTTCGGAGAAGGCTTCGCTAGCATTAAAAGCATAAAAGCCACCGGTGGCCCCATATTGTTCTAACATGGCGTTGCTGGCTTCATTGAGAATAGAAAAGCGCGTGTGGTCCAGATATTGGTCTTGTTGGGCTGGTTGTTCGCCAATGGCGGCAAAGTTAAGGGCGAGATTGATGGAACTATCGGCCGTTACCTCAGGCGGTAAGAACTGAAAAACGGGTAAGAAGGTGTTGGCTTCGAGCAGGATGCCGTTGCCGGTGAGAAACCCGGATGGTGGGGCCGAGTAGGCTCTGTTATTGGTGGCAATGGCAGAAATAATAAGTGTCAAACTAAGCAAAAAAATGAGCAAAACGGGAATTGTACGTGAGGGTATGGGTTGGTGTTTCATGTTAAAAGCGCTCCTGTTAGCCTGTATTGAAGATGAAGCTGGACTCGGATAAGTCGTACCATTAGGGAGGGGTTGATGGCTCTTGCCTGGTCGCAAAACATCCCGACGATAATTGTAGTGTGAACGTGCGGCCCGCTATGATAACTTGTTTATAGCGGTATTGTTAAGCTTGCAACTGTTCAGATTCACGCTAGTTGAGCGTTCGACTATGTCTAATTCAACCAGGCGGTTTTCACGCGAGACATAGGCAGCTAAGTAGGCATCTAAGAACCACTTCCCGTCTTAAACCTGCGAGGTCTCGCAGACCTGGCAGGTTTGGGCGGAGCTTATTTTTGGACAACGCCTATGAGGAGGTGTCCATTCATGAAGCGTCGGCGGGTCTCGTAGATAGGCAGATTGTGAACTAAAAGGAAAAGAGGATGAACAACCAACTTCTATCGCTTGAACCCCGCTACCGGGTCATTCTGCCGGAAGTAACCACAACCACCATTATTCAAGTAGGCGTGGGTGGTACCGGTTCCTGGCTGGCCATGTCACTGGCGCGGCTGGTCTACCATGCCGGGCAGTCCGGCCAGTCGGTCAATCTGGTCCTGGTAGACCCCGATGTCGTCGAAAATCGCAACGTTGGCCGTCAGGGATTTTCCGTGGCTGAGATAGGCCAGAACAAAGCCGAAAGCATGGCTTTGCGCCTGAGCCTGGCGTTGGGGATTGAAGTGGCGGCTGCGGCTGCGCCCTTTGTGGCAGCCGACTTTGTGAGCTGGGCCAGCCAGCAGTACCGGCCTTATGGCAGTGAAAAAACACGTCTGGTGCTGGTGGGCGCAGTAGACAACTATCTGGCCCGGTGCGAGATGGCTAAGGCTGCAATCAGCAACCACGCCACTTGGACAAGCTCAGGGCGAGCCCGTTCAACAGGCTCAGGGCGAGTGTGGGCAGTGGATTGTGGCAACGGCCGCCACGTAGTGGACATTTGTGCTGGTACTGGCCGCCTGGCTTATGCTGTTTTGGCGGCTAACGGCTGGCAGCCACAAGCAGTGCAGGTAACGGCCGTGGAGTTTAATCCCGAATTCGTGCGTGTCGGCCGTCGCCTGCTGCCTGAGGTGGAATGGATTTTGGGCGACTGTTATGACCTGAGTCTATGGCAATCGCTGCCCCGATTTGATGAAGCGATCAGCAATCCGCCCTGTGGCGCGGTTGTGACGGAGCATGACACCGATTGGGTAGGGTATCACGGCCCGGCCGGCTTGACCGTGGCAGCCATTGGGTTACAGGTGGCCCGGCTGGGCATCAAGATGATCTTGCCCCAGGTCCAGACCATCTTTCGCTACAGTGGTTCTGATCTACGTTATGGCGCTCATGCTGACAGCTACCCTGGTTATTTGAAGAAGTTTATGACCCAGCGACCCGACCTGGAATGGGACCACAGGAACATGGTCGCCAGGTGATAAGCGATCAATCCTATCTTGAGCAACGCAAACGATTGCAATCAGGCCCAAGTGATGAGGTTGAGGCCTAACGCAGACCGTCCAATCTACGTCAGCCAACGCCGCTGCCGCAGCATCTGGTGTACAAGACCGTCTATCTATTCCCGTTACCCAGACACGGGCACCACGAGGAACGCCTGGTCAATGCCTGTGCTAACTTACTTTGGAAAAACCGTTAAAACTCTGTGCCGCAGCGGACCGCCATCGTCCGCTGCAAGCTCAGGTCGGGCAGTTTCTACGCGAGCAAAGCCATAAAAACCAAAGGTAAATTTATGACAGTATGAACGATCATCACAAATAATAAATTCCGTTGCCAAAAGTACAAACCAGTCATGACAATTCCTAGTGGGAGAACTACGCCAATAATGTGGGCAATGTCCCAGCCTGTAGCGTGTACAACTACAAAAAATACCAGGCTAATTAATCCGCTTATCCCCTTGCTGTCTGTTACTTCTTGAAGTCGTTCCAGCGCATAGCCACGAAACAAAACCTCTTCGGTTACGCCCGCTGTGAATACGCTCAAGAGCAATACCTGCCAAGAATAAGTTGACGCAACTTGTGTTATCGTTCCTGAATCAGACGGTGGAAAAATTGCGCTAAACAACAAAGTGAGCATAGGAACCAACAATGATAGCAAAAGGCCCAACCCAATCGCCAGCAGAGCCGATTTCCAAGATAGGGGTTTCCAGCCAATTGTCGTCAGTGGCAGATTTTCAATGACTCGTGTGAAAATCAGCACTACAAAAGCCAGCCCCCAAAATATACCCAAACTCGCCAAAGTGGCAAACGGTTCATTGACATTGGGCTTGATAAAAATTGGAATGATAAACAAAACGAATATTACAGGAGCAACTAGAGATAAACTCAATCCAAGAACCATTCTTTTCATAGCGATATTGTTTGTCCTTTGTAAAAATGGAGGTGTTTTTCTGGCTCGATTATACTGTTCCTTGCTTCATCCCAAATGCCCCATATAACCAATAACGCCGTAGCGCATGACCGGTTCGATATATCCCGCCAACAGCGCCAGACACTCATCAGTGATCTCTGAATGGCTAAGAACCATCCCAAATTCTGCATCAGGTAATTGGTAACAGCCCTCACATGGTCGGCTGCTTGTCTCAACCAACTATCTACCGTGTTGGGTCCAGGTCAAAGACTCTGGCAGTGGCTCGAATACTTAACCCCTCAGCTAATGCGTTTTTGTCAAAAGTCCAATGCTTGGAGAGCTATCAGCAAACAAGAGCAGATACTGGTCCAGTACGTCAGCTTCTTTCAGGGCCACCGCCAGATTCAGCCCCGTTTGACCGCCCACCGTGGGCAGCAGGGCGTCCGGCCGTTCCTGGGCGATGACCTTTTCCACCAACTCCACCGTCAACGGCTCGACACTAGGGTAAATAGGCACAGTTGCCAGTACCAAGCTGGACGGTGTGGTCGGGGTTGGCTACCAGGGCACACATCTGTTGAGCAGCAGATGGCCTGTCGCTAACCCGGTAGCCATCAAACGGCCGTGGGCCACCCCACACAAACCACGGACCACTGGCGGGCAAACCGGCGTTTTCGGGAGCCACCGTATCGAAGAAGAAATGAATGTGGAGGCCAGGCAGCTGTTCGGTAAAGCCGGTGGTGGTGTAGTTTACAATAAAGACGCCACCTTCTTCACGAATGTCGCTGATGCGGACGGAGGGTCCAGGGGTGGCGGTTGGGGTGGCCGTTTGCTCCGGCGCAGGTGTCGCGGCCGGTGAGGGGGTTTCCTCTGCGGTAATGGCCGCGGCCGGCGTGGTGCGGGCAGCGGCCGTTTCTTCGTCTGCCAGCGGCAGGTCAAAACAGTTGCCACTTTCACCCTGGACGGTGTGATCGGGATTGGCAACCAGGGCGCATAGTTGCACGGCTTCTGGGGGCCTATCGCTTAACCTCAATTCGGTGTAAGGGCTGGGACCGCCATACATAAAAAAGTTGCTAAACGGCCGTCCTGCCTCTTGCGGTGGGGTTGTGTCGAAAAAGAAATGGGTGTGTATTCCTGGCAGCGATTCCTCAAAACCAACGATGTTGTATTGCACCACGTAAACATCGTTGACAAGGGTTATATTGGTGATAGTCACTTCAGGCAAAGGAGTTGCTGTTGGTGATGGCTCTGGCGTCGGGGTGGCTGTGGGTGTTTCGGCGTCGGCCAGGGTAACGGCCGTTTCTGTTTCAGCTGCCGCCACAGTAAGAATAACACCGGCTTCCAGCGTCTCGGCAATAGCCGCCTGGTCCAGTACGTCCGGCTCATCCCCATTGTCAGCACCCATGAGCAGGTTATAGCCCAGTAAAACAAGCAAAAGCAGCGCGATCACAGCCCCACCTATTACCCCCCACTTCTTTAAGCCATCACTGCCGTTTGCCGGAGAGGCCGGTGGTGGCGTAGCCGTTTCTGCCACCGGCTGCGGCGTGGTAACGGGCGGGGGCGGTGGTGCGGCGGTAACTGCGGCCGGCACTGTTTCCAGGGTTGTATCTGCCACGGCTGCAACCGGCATGGAAGGCTTGTCATTTTCCAATTTGCCCAAAACGTTACGCAAGGCCGAGGCCATCTCAGCCGCAGTAGCATACCGTTCTGCCGGTTCTTTGGCAAGCGCCCGGTAGATTATCTCGACGACAGCCGCGGGCACCTCAGGCCGAAGCTCCAGCAGATTTGGCACCGGGTCCTGAACGTGCATCATCAACATGGTCATCACTGAATCAGCTTCATAGGGGGGACGGCCGCTCAACATCTCGAACAGCGTTATACCTAACGAATACAAGTCGGTGCGGGTGTCTACCCGTTCCCCTTTAATTTGCTCTGGCGACATATAGCGAGCCGTGCCGATGACCGCGCCAGTTGCCGTATGCTGCGTACCGCCCACTATTTTGGCAATACCAAAATCCATCAGGACAGGCTCCCCTTTGACGTTGATTATAACGTTGGCCGGTTTTACATCCCGATGAATCAATTCTTGGTGATGAGCATATTCAAGCGCTTCGGCAATGGAGGCGGCAATGCGAACAGCATCGGCAATAGGCAAAAGGCGTTCTTCCTCGTTGAGACGGCTTAGCCAGGCTTGCAGCGTTTCGCCAGGGATATACTCGAAAACAATGAAGTAGGTATTGTTCTCATGATCAAAATCGTATACCTGGATGATGTTGTTATGACGCATCCGGGCCACGGCTGCGGCTTCTTCTTTGAAGCGGCGCATAAAATCCGGGCTGTTGGAGAGGTGGGAATGGATGATCTTGACGGCGACCACGCGGCGTAAATTAGGATCAGTGGCCCGATATACGGCCGACATACCACCCTGCCCCAGTAACTCTTCAATATGATACCTACCTAGCGTACGGTCGATCCAAGAGTCACTCATTTTAGTCGCTCCATTGGGTAAAAAAGTGCCGGGCTTTGGTATTTCACGATGTTTTGGTAGGGCAAACCCACGAAATCCAAAAGGGCAAAAATGTTAGCCATCAACGTTTTATTATACCTGGAATATGATGAACTTCTAAATCTTGCCAGGAAAAATTGAGTCAACATGGGTTGCAGCAATGGCCAATTGCCGTTATTATAGGCCCTTGCAGCATCCCAACTGCGGTAGTGACTGTCAAACATTATGGCAACACTACTGCGGCCCATTTTCCACCAGAGGAGAGATAGGGACGCAGCGCATCACGATGTAATCAGTGGCTTGTTATGCTACGGCAGCCAATTTAGCAAAGGTCACCACAACCCCGCTTTCATTAGCGTTACTCCAGACCGCGCTTAGGGCAAGTTTTGCGTCCCTCTTTCAAGGAGACCAGACCTATGCCCCATCCTACTTCCCCCTATACTTCACCAGAAACAGCCGAATCCATTGCCATCGTTGGTATTGGCTGTCGCCTGCCCGGCCATATCGGCTCGGCCGCAGAATTATTGGCCGCCTTACAAAACGGCCGTGACTGCATCAGCGAAGTCCCGCCCGACCGCTGGGACGTAGACGCCTTTTACGACCCCGACCCGGTAACACCGGGTAAAACCTACGTGCGTAAGGGCGGCTTTGTGGCAGAGATCGACCGCTTCGACGCTGGCTTCTTCGGCATTTCCGATACCGAAGCCAGCCGCATGGACCCCCAACAGCGATTGGTTTTGGAAACGGTCTGGCACGCCCTGGAAGATGCCGGCCAGTCGGCCGCAGAACTGGCCCAAAGCAATACCGGCGTCTTTCTGGCCATGATGAACACCAACGGTTACTCCCAACTGAAAGCAATGTACGAAGGGCTGTCGGGCGTGACCGCCTACGACGCCATGGGCGACGCCATGAGCATCACCGCCGGCCGCATTGCCCACTTCTTGGGGCTGGAAGGCCCCTGCTTTGCCCTGGACACCGCCTGCTCCAGTTCGCTGGTGGCCCTACACCTGGCCCGCCAGAGCATCCTGGCCGGCGAGTGCGACGCGGCTATCGTGGTCGGCGTCAGCGCCATTTTGCATCCCGGCATCCACATGGCCTTCTCCAAAGTGGGCCTGATGTCCCGCGCCGGCCGCTGCGCCGCTTTTGACGCCACGGCCGATGGCTACGTGCGCGGCGAAGGCTGCGTGGCCGTCCTGCTGCGCCGCCAATCGCTGGCCCAGGCCCGAGGCGACAACATCGTGGCCAGCATCGTGGGCACAGCCATCAACCAGGATGGGCGCACGCCGGCCGTGACCGCTCCCAACGGCCGCGCTCAGGAGAAGGTGATCCGCATGGCCCTGGCCCGCAACGGCATCGCGCCCCAGGAAATCGGCTACCTGGAAGCTCACGGTACCGGCACGCCGGTGGGCGACCCCATCGAGATGAGCGCCATCGTCAACGTGTACGGGCCGGATCGGGCGGGCGGCGAGACGCTCTACGTTGGCTCGGTCAAGAGCAACTTTGGCCACATTGAGGCCGGGGCCGGTCTGCTGGGGCTGGCTAAAGCGGCCCTATCCCTCCAAGAGGAGCAGATTTTCCCCAGCCTCCATTTTAGCCGCTTGAACCCTAACATTGACCTCAACCAGGCCCCGGTGGAGATTCCCACCAGCGCCATTGCCTGGCCGCGCCATGAACGGCCGCGCCTGGCCGGGGTCAACTCCTTTGGCTACAGCGGCACCAACGCCCACGCCATCCTGCAAGAAGCGCCCCTGCCCAACGCTTCTGACGGGAGCGAGAGCGGACGTCCGGCGGAAATGGTGCTGCTGTCGGCTAAAACGGCCGGTCGGCTGGAAGCGTTAGCCGATCAATGGAGCGATTTTCTGGCTCAGGATGACGCTCCCCCGCTGGCCGACATCGCCTTTACGGCCGCTACCGGCCGCACCCACCTCCCCCACCGGCTGGCTATCGTGGGCAGCAGCCGGGAGGAAGTTAACAAGAAGCTAGACGGGTGGCGTAACGGCCGTCGCCCCAAAGGTTTATTTGCCGGCCAGGTTAGCGGGCGGCGTAAACCGAAGATCGCCTTCATGTTTACCGGCCAGGGCGCCCAATACGCGGGCATGGGTAAAAAACTATACGAAAAAGAGGAGCGTTTTGCCGCCGCCATTGATCGCTGCGCCGCCCTCATGGACGACGAACTGGGCGCTCCCCTGACCGAAATTTTGTTTGGCGAAACGGCCGTCGACTATCTGGACAATACCCGCTACGTACAGCCGGCCCTCTTTGCCATTGAGTACGCCCTGGCCGACCTGCTGGCCCACTGGGGCGTAGAGCCGGATTACCTTATCGGCCACAGCGTGGGCGAAATCGTGGCCGCCTGCGTGGCCGGAATGCTCGACCTGGAAGACGCCGCCACCTTTGTCCTGGCGCGGGGTCGCCTGATGGGCGAGCTGCCGCCGGGCGGCAAGATGCTGGC
>SLGK01000306.1 GCA_007123775.1 Anaerolineae bacterium
AAAGTTAGAATGGTCTATCAAGCTCTGCCTGATGAATCGGCCGCCAAAAGTAATTACGTCCGCATCGTTGATGAAACGGGTGAAGATTACCTTTACCCCGCAGCTTATTTTGTCATGATCGCCGTACCCGACGAAGCCGAAGCCCTATTGGCCGTTGCCATCTAATTGCGTTTAACTCCGTATAGTTGCCACCACAGAGGGCACCGAGAACACAGGGCTTTTCTCTTTTCTGCTCCGTGCCCTCCGTGTTCTCTGTGGTAAATCATCCTCGCAGTATCTCTCTAAGTTGCTCGCCCATTTCAGTTCCAATGAGCCGCTCAACCTGACTCCAGACGGGATCGACTTCCGGGTTGAAGATGGCGGCGCGGTTGCGTTGGTCGCGGGTGGAGAAGTTGGTGTTGTCGAGGGAGGCCAGGGTCTCGGCTGAAATGCCCCGGTCCACGATGGCAAACCAATGGTTGAGGAACTGGCTGACCTGTTCGTCAATCTGGGCGAAGGCGGCTTCGTTGGCGCGGTAGGCGAGCATCCAGGGGGACATGAGGGCGTATTGGCGCGGCGAGAGGTGGGCGGGCGTGAGGCCCTCGATCTGTTTGGTGGCGTCGAATACGGCCGTTAACGGCTCAAACAGTTCATTGATATAAGCCAGATTGGCCCCCAGGTCCACGCGCGGAATCAGGTCCAGGTGAAAAGCAAAGTGCGGCCCGGCCAGAACCGAATCCAGCGTAAAGTGGGGCAGCGGGCTGTCCGGCGCGGTAAAGGCGAAAATCATGTGGGAATCAAGGCCAATGGGCGGCACGGACAGGCCAATGTAGACCATCCGGTCCACCGGCCCGCCGCTAAAGAGGCGCAGTTCCCCCACCGGCGCGGGCGACATCGGCGAATGGAGCGTCAGGTAGGGCGAACCTTCTTCGGCCAGGCCAAAGCGATCTACAATAGTGTTCAGGGTGTTGTGGCTGAGTGATTTTGCGAGTGACATGGTTTGTTCCGTATTGCGTATTGCGTATTGCGTAGTGCGTAGTGCGTAGATCCTTTACGGAATACGCACTACGCAATACGTCTAATCTTTTTCCGCCTGACGTAACTCCGTCTTCTTCGGATCGCCGGCGCGGCGGAGTTTGTGGCCTTCGGGGATGGGCTGGCCAATGACGGGTGCTTCGCGCATGACCCAGGCGTTGGCCAATTCCGGGTTTTCGCGGCGGGCGGGCGAAGGGATGACGGTGGCCTGGTGGCGCGAATATTCCGACTCGATGCGGTGCATATCAATACCGTAGCCCATGTCCAGGTATTTGTTGCGCGTCTTGCGGTAGGCCACCTGGATGGCGTCTGATTTGATGTGCAGTTCGGCCGCCAGGTCGTAGGGTAGCAGTTCCGGCCGCTGCGCCTCGACGGTGGGCTGGTCTTGCAGGAAGATTTTGAGAACGCGCCGCCGGGCATCCCGGTCAGCCCAACCACCGGTGAAGAAATCACGCAGTTGTATCCATTTGCTGATGGTGGTGTAGTCATCTACGGGGACGTGGGCGTTGTAGAGACGCATGTTGCCCATCGGCAGGCGTACTTCCAGCAGCGAGACGTTGGGCATCCACCAGGTGTTGGTCGTCACCACGGCCGGCCGATCCTTCTTATATAGAAAGCTCCATAACCCTTTGGCGGGCGGTGGCTTGAGGGTCACGGTGGCTGAGGCGGACAGTTCGTTAATGAAGTGAACTTCGTAATCCTCCACCTCCGGCTCTTCCCGGTTGCCGAAGGAGCTGCCGTGAACCCAGGGGGCGTGGGCGAAGTCAATGCCGTTTTCCAGGACGCGGGCGTAATGGGCGTTCCATTTGAACTCTCCCTCCAGAAGGCGCAGGCTGGGGTCGTCGAAGAAGGGCAGTTCAGGGATAGACGGCCGTTCCGCAGCCGGTAAATCCCCCAAAAAGGCCCAGATGTAACCATAGCGCTCCTCGGCCGGATAGGCGTCCACACGGGCCTTGAGCGGGATGGCACGGTCAGGCGGGTTGGCCGGGATCTCCACGCAGGCCCCACCCGGCTCAAACTTCCAGCCGTGATAGGGGCAGCGAATACAGTCCCCCTCTAATTCTCCGTCAGACAGTGCCCCGCCGCGATGGATGCAGAGGTCGCTCATGACGACCGGCTGCCCTTTGGTATCCCGGTAGATGACTAATTCCTGGCCCAGAACGGTTAACCGCTTGGGCTGGCGCGTTACGGCGCTGCTAAATTCAATGGCGTACCAGAAATTTTTGAGCATGGGTTTCTCCTTGAGGACGGAGGACGGAAGACCGAGGACGGAAATCGCTTCGGTCCTTCGTCCTCCGTCTTCCGTCATTTTCGTTCAAATAAGGCCAATGACGCGCCATCGAGCCGGACATCGGGCCGGTGGCGGGCGTGGGCTTCGATGAATTGGATGATTAAATCGGCCAGTTGGTGGCGTAGTTGGTCGTCGGGCTGGCTGGTGGGTTGGTCGAGAAACGGCCGTCCCGTCGTCTCACCCAGCGGGTGGGCAATGGTGAAATGGTTGGCCCCGTCCAGCAGGGCCAGGTAAGAATCCCCTTCCTGGCGCGTGACGCCCTCGCGGAAGGTGCGCTCGACGGCGGCGGTGGGGCTGCCAGCTTTGCTATCATACCGACCGCTGCTGGCGGCAATGACGCCATCGTTGGTGCCGCCAATAATGAGGCAGGGACAGTCGGGCGGCAGGGACAGAATCGTTTCCGGTGGGTAGCCGAGCATGGTGCTGGCCATGGTGTGGCCGCCGTAGCTGAATACGGCCGTTACCTGCGGAAAGTGGTCGGAACGGCCGTTTTGTAGGGCCATCGTGCCCCCCGCCGAATGGCCGCCGAGGATGATGGTGTTGAGGTTGAGGAGGCCGGTTAAAGGCGTGTTGCGTGTTGCGTGGTCCGTATTGCGTATTGCGTGTTGCGTGGGGTTGTTGATGGTGGTTAGTTCGTTCAGGATGGCGGGGAGGGCGGTGGTGGTGGGTTGTTGGCCGTAGGTGTCGGGGGTGAAGGCGGCCAGGTTGACGCCGGGGGTCAGGCTGACGTAGCCGGGCAAATCTTCGGCCACCCAGTTGTAGGTCACCACGACCAGCCCCGTCTGCGCCAGGCGGACGGCGAGCCATTGGTAACAGGCCATCTCCACATTGACGCCGGGCATAAAGACAACCACCGGAAAAGGGGCCTGCGCCGCATCGGCCGCAATAACGCCGCTCATCCGCTCCTCCTCACTGCCCGTGGGCGCAGCCGGATAATATACCTTCAACATCATAGCGTCGTATGGCGACGTGGCGTCGGAAACCTTTAGGGAACGAAAAATTGCTCGAATCATGACTTTCCTGACGGAAGACGAAGGACGGATGACGGAAGAGACCCCTCCGTCTTCGGTCCTTGGTCCTCCGTCTCTTATAAATCTTTATCGGCCCCCCAGAGCGCCCGCACCAACCGGTCGGTCAGTTCCTTACCAAAGAGACGAACGCCCATGGCGTTGGCCGGGTCGCGCTCGGCGATGGCGCGGCGGATGAATTGGTCGCGCTGGGCCAGGGCGGGCTGGTCGGCAGCCGGGGTTGGTTCGGGATCGTCCAGCCAGCCCAGCCAGCGGTCCATCATCTCGTGGGCCAGCTCACGGATGGTAGCGATGGTGTCGTCGGTGGGGGCGACCAGGTAACAATGGCTGCTTTGGCTCTGGCTTTGGCGCATGTAGAGGGCTTTGCTGACGAAGGGGGAGAAACGGCCGTCTCGCTGCAAACGCAAGAAGGAGTCATTCACCGGTTCGTAGTAGCGATCCAGGTAATCCAGGTCGGTCATCAGGTCCGCGCGCGGCACGTAGTCCATATAGACAAAAATGTCGGGCATAGTCCCCAGCGCCATCCCGAAATGGGGCACGCGGGTCTGCGGCCCCAGCCAGATGGTCAGGTGCATGTTGGTGAAGCTGGTCTGCGGCGTACCGATCCAGCTATGAACCAGCCAATCTATTTCGGGGCCGGTAAAACCGCTGAGAAAGCCTTTGGCCCGGCCGTCGAGGGAGTGGTAAGGCTGTAGATCGGCCGTGGAGGGGTGGGGGTGAAGTTCAAAACGGCCGTCTACTTTCGCCCGCAGTTCCGTCAAAATTTGCCACAGGGCGTCAAAAACTTCCTGGTTGTCCACCTGCGGCCGTTCGTCTACCAGTTCCAGCAGGGATTGGGTGATGGGGGTGGGTGTGGTCATAGTTATCTCCTGTTTTGACGGAGGACTTTTTGACGGAGGACGGAGGACCGAAGACGGAGGGGTATCTTCCGTCCTCGGTCCTTCGTCTTCCGTCATCTGTCATCCGTCCTCCGTCTTCCGTCTATCGGTCTTAGCCGGATAATTTCTACCTCTGTTAATTCGTTGTCAATGAACCAGCGGCGCAGGCCGACGAGGTGGCCGCTGGCGGGATCGAGCAGTTCCATTAGTTCGATGATCGTGTTAAAACCGGCGACGGCTTCGATTTCCAGTAACCAGCCAAACTGTTTACCTATACCCAGAAGCGGGATGTCTGCTTGTTGGCCCGTTAGCCGGTAACGCTGTTCATCGGGCTTAAGCTGCCAGCGGGCGGTGCTGCCATCTTTCGCTTCATCCTGCCAGCTCTGGTCTGGGCCGTAACGACGATGCAACGGCCGTTTCTCACTCACCATTGACCCCGCTGCCACCATTTCCACCGTACCCGCCCATTCTTTAGCCAGTTCGCCGGGCCAGTGGGGGCCGCTGAGCGTGGGCCAGTCGGCGGCCGTCGCTTCCGGCAGGGCCAGGCCGGCGATGTTGGCTATCATCTGGCTGGCGTTAAAGAATTTGCCGCCAGTCAACTGCTGCTCCGGCGCGGCCAGGATAGCAAAGGAGCGAAAGTTGTGCCCAAATTGAGGCCAGAGTCCGCGCCCGGTCATGACGCCATCGGCCCAGGAAACGGCCGTGCCCACCACCGCCGGGCCGTGATAATAGCGATAGGGCGGCTCGACGCTCAACTCAAAGACGGGCGAGCCGGTAAAGCGACCCATAGGATGGCCGTCCAGTTCCGGGTCGGGCTGGCAGTGCTGCGTGACGCGGATACGGCCGTTGGCCAACTGCACCAACTCCCGCCGCTGTCGCACCGTCCCCGCCAGGCTGCCGTCCGGGTTGTAAACGTACTCGCGCACCAGCCAGCTTCCGAGGAAGGACGGAGGACCGAGGACCGAGGACCGAGGCTCCGTCTTCCGTCCTCCGTCTTCCGTCATCATTTCATCTGTCATCTCTCAAACGCCAAGACCCCAAACTGCACCCCCACTCGCTCGCCGCCGCGGTACCAGGTGTGGAGGACCGCTTTGTGACGACCGTCGTGGCTGACCACTTCGCGCCGCCAGAGGCGCAGGTGGCCGGGCACAAAGTGAAAGTGGCCGCTGAGGGCGCGACCGCCGCTGAGGCTGTAGCTGCCCACCAGTTGGCCCGCTGCAGACCAGGCTTCCCATTGGTTGGTGTGCAAAACGGCCGTTGCCGTCCCGTCTACAAAAGCCATGCCCGCTAATTGGAGTTGTAAATCGGCCGTTATCTCTTCGCTGTATTGGCTGGCGGGCAACGGCCGTAACGCCCCATCCAGCGCCGCCAATTCCCCCGACCAGACCCCAGGTCAGTGCAACAAAATCTCGCCCCGCCCCGCTGCCGGGTCGTGGGCCAGGTCGTAGCTGGTGCCACTCAGGAAGGACGGAGGACGGAGGACCGAGGACGGAGCGTCGGTCTCCCGTCCTTCGTCTTCGGTCCTGATCCGCTCATTCTGCCCCACAACCACATACAACAGCTTCTCCCCCCGCGTCATCAGGGCCAGGGAAAGCTGCGTGTCGCCGTCGGGCAGGACCATCAGGAAGAATCGCTGGCTCAGCCCCAGGGCGGGCCAGTAAGCGTTGGCGTCCACCAGGCCGCTGCTCAACGTTTCGGCATAACCGACGTTGGCCGGTCCCTGGTACAGGCGGCTGCCGGCCGCCTCGGCGATGGTGTAATGGCCGGCATGTTTGAACGGCCCTACAAAGCTAACGTCAATCCGTACCCGGCCGTTGTCTAGCTGTTGCACCTGGCGGCTGTCGCTGCCATTGCCCAGGAAACGGCCGTGGCCGTCATACACTTCGGCCGTGCCTTGCCAATGGCCGAGGTTTTGGGTGAATCGTGAGGTGTTTTGGGTCATGGCGTGTTGCGTATTGCGTATTCCGTAGAGCCTTTACGCAATACGCAATACGAACTATTTAATCAACGTTACCCTCTCCACCACCACCGGCGTTTGGGCCAGGAGCGCGGCCAGGTCGGTGCCGGGCGGTTGGGGGGTGAGGAAACGGCCGTTATAGCTAAATGCCATTTCCTTCTCGACAAAAGGATAGGGCGCCAACTGGTAGACGTTGTCGCCAACCGGGGTGATGGTTATGACCACGTCGTCGCCTACGGCGCGGGGCACGTTGGCAAATTGGCTTTCGGCGCGGGCGGCAGCGTGGGTCATGTGAAAGTAAAGGGCCAGCGTGTCGAAAAATTGCAGCAGCTTGTAGTTGTGGAAGAGAACGTCGTCTTGAATGAGAACGGCCATGGGAGACGGAGGACGGAGGACCGAGGACGGAGCGTCCGTCTTCCGTCCTTCGTCCTCGGTCCATCGTCTTCCGTCATCCGTCTTCCGTCCTTCGTCAGCACTGCTGTGCCCTGCCAGAATCGCCTTCAAACGTGCCTGCCGCGCCAGTTCGCCATCCAGCATCGTTTGCACGGCCGTTTTGTGTGCGGCCGGCACCAGGTCAATGAAAATTTTGTCGCTCAGCCCGTAACGGCCGTGGAAGAGGCCATAGCTGTGCATACTGGAAAGCAGGCCGCTGTAGGGATGGTAGGCTTCATTGGCGGCGGGCGAGGCGGCACTGGTTTCGATCAGGTAGGGCAGCGGCGTTTGCGTCAGGTGGTAGGGCAGGCCGGTGTTGGGGTCTTGTTCGGCGCGGGTATCAACGGCCGTCCAGCCATCGTCGTGATGGGCGGCCACGTACACCAGCGGCTCGGCCAACGACAGCCCGGCAAATTCCGCATTGCCAAAGGCGGCCGCAAACTGGCCCGACATGGCGGCGTGGTCGGTCTGGTAAATAACCCGGTGGGGCTGGTGGGGGGGAGCGGTTTGGATAATCATTGCGTAGTGCGTAGTGCGTAGTGCGTAGAACCTTTACGGAATACGCACTACGCACTACGTATCAAGCCACCTTCACAAAGTCCTGTATCTGAAAAACATGCGTCTGCCCATCGCGGACCTTGTGGGTGATAATGCGGCGGGTGTTGGGGTCGAGAAAGTAATGGTTGTTGTAGACGGTTGTCTTAGAAACGTCGCTGTGGATGGTGAAGACGTAGTTGTAGGGGGTTAATTCCGTCCCTTCCAGGCGCAGCATCTCGTTGGCGGCGAAGCAGGTTTTACCTTCGACCTCAATGTCGGTCCGGAAGACCGTTTCGCCCACGCCGTACAGATTTTCAAAATGTTCGTGCAGATGCCAGCGGTTCTCGTCTACCCAGTAAACGTCCATATGCACGGCCGACGCCTCCAAAAAATTCCCCTGGGCGTCAAAGGTCTTGCACAACCCTTGCCAGCGGCCCATGAAACATTGATACGGCCGTTGGCCGGGCGGTCCATAATCCTTCATACAAACTCCTTTTTTGACGGAAGACCGAAGACGAAAGACGGATAGAGCTTTTTCCGTCATCCGTCCTTTGTCTTCGGTCCTCATAGACTAAACTGGTACTTAAACCGATCCCCCCGGTACGAGGCCCACATCAGCTCGATGGGGCTGCCGTCCTCGGCCGTGATCAGCCGCTCGATTTGCAGAACGGGTGCGCCGGCCGGTACATGGAGCAAATTGACCTCCGCTTCTTCGGCGGCGCTGGCTTCCAGGGTGCGGGTGACGCGGCAGTTGAGCATGTGGGGGGCATTGCGTAGATAGCGCAGCGAGCCGCCTTCAGTCAGAGCCGCTTCATTGATGTGGGACACGACGGCCGGGGTCACGTAAGCGTAATGAAAACCAATCGGCTCTTCGTTGGCTAGGCGCAGCCGGTGAATGCGGTACACCTCTTCATCCGGGGAAATCTTTAACTTTTCGGCGACTTCTTCCAGGGGAAGCTGCCAGCCTTTTTCCAGGACCTGCCAGCCGGGGGTGATGCCCTGCTGCCGCAAATATTCGGTGGTGCTGAGCCGGTTGACCGGATCATGGGCAAATTTGGGTCGGGTGACAAAGGTGCCGCGACCACGCTGCCGGTGCAGCCAGCCTTCGTTGACCATGTCGGCCAGCGTCTGGCGCACCGTGGTGCGGCTGAGGCCGTAAGCCTCTTGCAGCTCTTGTTCGCTGGGGATCAGGTCGCCCGTTTGCCATTCAGCCTGCTGAATTTTGTCCAGCAAGACCTGTTTGAGCTGAAAGTAGAGCGGGATAGGGGAGCTTCTATCCAGAGTTGTCATGGTAAATCCTTTTGTGGACGAAGGACGGATGACGACAGACGGAACGATTTTTCCGTCTTCGGTCTTCCGTCTTGCGTCCATTAAATGTCATAACATTACGACAATAATATAATTCTATCTGCCATTTTTGTCAAATCTTGTTACAATCATATCGGAAAAGTGGTAAAATAGAAGACAGTGAGGTTGGCTAGGCACGTAGGTTGCGTATGGCCGTTAAGGAGATTTATGACATGTCCATCACACTTGAAGCTGTAGACCTGCCTGAAAGCGGTCTTTTTGAGTTAAATGTGAATCAAATCGTGGACCTCAAGATAAGTGCTGACATAGCCCGCCGACGTGTCACGCGCTACGTAGGCGATTACATTGGTGATTTGTTGTATGCAGAAAAGCCGACCCTCGTTTTGCAAACCAAACGAGCTGTCTGGCGTGTGCCTGTCGTATTAGCGACTGGCAAGAGCGGTCGCCTGGGGCAGGTTGGGGCACTGGATGTAGACGTGGAAACGGGGGAGTTAGACACCAGAGAGCATTTGATCGAGGGGATTAAAACCAATGCCCATCGTCTTGTTGCCCGTACCACACTTTGAACAAAGCGATGATGGTTACTGCCTGCCAGCCTGTGTGCGTATGGTTTTGGCGTATCAGGGTCAGCAATTAAGCGAACAAGAATTGGTTGAAAGTTTGGGAACACAACCGTTTGGAACTCCAATATCCCGCGTAACAGAGCTACAAAATAATCAGCGACTGGTCGAGTTTCGTTCTTTTTCTGAAGCTGAGCTGAAGCATTACTTGTCACGGGGACTTCCCCTGATTGCTCGTGTTTGGACGGGTATGTTAACCTATTGGCCAGAAGAAACTTTCCATGTCGTGGTAGTAATAGGCTACGATAACAGAGAAGTATAATAAAAGCAAATTGATTTCATAGTATAGCATTGTAATACATTGTTTTTTGTTGTATACTTTAAGCATGAAATTGTCCGACTACGCCAAGTCCATTGGCATCACATACCGTACTGCCTGGAACCACTTTCGTGCTGGTAAAATCCCCGGAGCCTACCAGCTACCCACCGGGA
>SLGK01000041.1 GCA_007123775.1 Anaerolineae bacterium
CACTACGCACTACGCACTACGCACTACGCACTACGCACTACGCACTACGCACTACGCACTACGCACTACGCACTACGCACTACGCACTACGCACTACGCACTACGGGAGTACACATTGTCCATCATCCTCACCAATCTCACCAAATACTTCGGCCCTAACCTGGTGGTCAACAACGTCTCGCTGGAGGTGGCAGACGGGGAGTTGTTTGTGCTGTTGGGGGGCAGCGGCAGCGGCAAGAGTACGATTCTGCGCCTGATTGCCGGTCTGATTGAACCGGACAACGGCCGTATCGAACTAAACGGCCGTGACGTTACCCATCTACCCGTGCAGGCCCGCGACACCGGCTTTGTTTTTCAGAACTACTCCATCTTCCGCCACATGACCGTCAGCGAAAACGTGGAGTTTGGCTTACGTATCCGGGGTATACCCACCGCTGAAAAGCGGCAGCGCAGCGCCGAACTGCTGGACCTGGTCGGCCTGGCCGGTCTGGGCAGCCGCTACGCCGACCAGTTGTCCGGCGGCCAGCAGCAGCGGGTGGCCCTGGCGCGGGCCTTAGCCTACAATCCGGCCGTTCTGCTGCTGGATGAGCCGTTTGGTGCGCTGGACGTGAAGATTCGCGCCCAACTGCGCCGCAGCCTGCGTGACATTCAGGAGCGGCTCAAAGTGACTACCATTTTGGTGACCCATGACCAGGAGGAGGCATTTGAACTGGCCAACCGGATTGGGCTGATTCACCGGGGGCGGCTGGTGGAAGTTGGCCCGCCGGGCCAGTTATACCACCGGCCCCGGACTGAGTTTACGGCCACGTTTGTGGGCGGCGGCAATGTCCTGGTCGGCCGGCGTGAAGGGGGTCAAATCCGGTTAGGAGAGGCGACGCTGCCGCTGCCGGACGATGCCCCGGCCCATGACGAAGGCGCTCCGGTACGTATCTTGTTTCGCCCGGAAACGGCCGTTGTCCAACCAGAGCCATTTGCACCCGACCAGCATAACGTGTTCCCGCTGGGACAGGGTGTGGTACGCGAGCGGTTATTTACCGGACCCATGCAGCGGTTGGTGCTGGCCGTAGCCGCGCTGCGTGGCTCGCGCCAGTTAGTGCCCGAACCCGTTTATGGGCAGCGGCTGACACGCATTGAGGTCAGCCTGCCCAGCTATCTGCAAAACAATGGTCATCGTCTTGCGGACGGCCGTCTGGTCCACGAGCAGCCGGTCTGGTTAGGGGTACGCCATTTCCACGTGCTTAACCCGGCCGGGCTAAAGCTGCTGATTTATGCCGATGCGTCGGTGGCCGGGGCTACGGCGGCCGCTTTGGGCTGTCTGCTGGCCCAGGCAGCCGGGGGTCCCGTAACGCTGTTGGCTCTGGCAGAGAGCGGGTCTGAGGCAGCGGCCGTCGGGCAACGACTGAATCAGGCGGCGCTATCCTGGCTGCCCCGACTGCCCCAACTGGAGACGCGGGTACGACAGGGTGGCCTGGTCGAAATCTGGCGGGAGGCACAAGAAGGCGATTATGAGATTGTCGTGGTGGGGCACAGACAGCACGGTGAGGAACTGGCCACCATCACGCGCCAGCTTCTACACGATTTGGGGGTTTCTATCCTCTTTGCCACTGCTTCTCGCCAGCAGGAGAGTCAGTTTAGGGTAAAACGGATTCTCATCTGTACCGCCGCCGGTGAGCCGGGCAAGCGGGACGTTAGTTTTGGGGGTCGCGTGGCCCGCCGCACCGGGGCCGAAGCCACCGTGCTGCACGTCCTAACAGATCCGGCTCAACGAGATCGTGCCCGACGTCATCTGGATGAGGCGCAGGCTTCGCTGACCGCTTTGGGTGTTCGCAGCCAGGTTGACCTGCAAGAAGGCAATCCAGTAGAGCAGATGTTGGCAACGGCCGTTGACTACGATCTGTTGGTCATTGGTGCGCCCAATCCACCGGCGCCACAACAGTTGGTCTGGCCGGAATTGACGGGCCAGCTCGTGGCCAACGCCCCCTGCGCCGTGCTGGTTGTGCCCATGCCATAGATGAGCGGCACACCAGCAAACGAATGAAAATCCGTAGCGCAAACATCCCTGTTTGCGCGGTCAAGCAGGGATGCTTGACCTACATTGACACCAGCAAATGAATGCAAATCCGTAGCGCAAACATCCCTGTTTGCGTGGTCAAGCAGAGATGCTTGACCTACATTTTCATAGGAGTTCCCCATGGGCGCAGCGCACCACGATAAATGAAAATTATCTGCGTTTATCCGCGTTAATCTGCGTCCTATTTTCGAAGGAGGTTGTCATTTGACTTTTGAAATTGGCCTGACACTGACCATCATTGCTGTCGCTGTTATCCTTTTTGCCACCGAGAAACTGCGCGTGGACGTTATCGCTATGCTGGTTTTGATCACGGTAGGGCTGACCGGCCTGGTCTCCGCCGAGGAGATGTTTAGCGGCTTTTCCAATCCGGCCGTGATTACGGTATGGGCCGTCTATATCGTCTCCGGTGCCCTGTTTCGTACCGGCGTGGCCGACTTTTTGGGGGAACAGATCATCAAACTGGCGGGGAACAGCGAACCCCGTCTGGTGGCCGTCATCATGCTCACCTGTGGCACCATGTCGGCGTTTATGAACAATATCGGGGCTGCGGCCGTTCTGCTGCCGGCCGTTGCCGGTATTTCCCGTCAGGCCAAAATTCCCCTCTCCCGCCTGCTGATTCCTCTTTCCTTCTCCTCGCTCATGGGGGGCAATATGACCCTCATCGGCACACCGCCCAACGTCTTGGCCACCAGCCTGCTGGCCGAGCGCGGCTTTGAGACGTTTAGCTTCTTCGATTTTGCCCCAATGGGCATCATCGTCTTTCTAACTGGGATTCTCTACATGACCTTTTTCGGCCGGCATTTGCTACCGCAGCACAAAACAGCCGATGAGGGGACAGACGCCTATCGCTACCAGGATTACGTGAGCGAAATCACTGTTCACGAAGATAGTGAAGTACGCGGCAAAACATTGCAAGAGATTCGCCTGGGTGCCGACTACGACTTGACCGTTTTGTTTGTGATCAAGGATGGCCAGATGCAGACGGCCCCCCACCGCAACACGCGCATCGACGCGGGCGATTTGCTCATCGTTGAGGGTCAGTTGGATAACCTGCTCAAAGCCCGTGAAAAGCTAAAGGTAGATGTTGAAGAAGAAAAAGGCGTGGCCTTAGAGACATTTGAAGACAGCGATACCGATTTAGCCATCGTTGAGGCTACCGTTGCCCCCCGTTCGCCGATTGCCGGCCGTACCCTGCGTGGCATGCAGTTTCGGGACAGATATGGCTTCACTGTGGTGGCCCTGCGGCGGCACGGCGAAGTCATCACGCAGCGGCTGCGCGACGTTCGCATTGAGTTTGGCGACACGCTGCTGCTCAAGGGGCCGGCCCACCGGCTGGTCAATCTACGCCAGGGCAACGAGTTTCTGCTGCTGGAGCCGGTCGATCGGGAAACACGGCGACAGCACAAAGCGTGGCTGTCGATAGCCATCATGGGGCTGGTGCTGGTATTGACCACGGTCGTCGGGCTGCACATTTCTGTAGCGATGGTCATTGGCTCCGTACTGGTCGTAGTGTCCCGCTGCCTGACAATGGATGAAGCGTACCAGAGCATCGAATGGCGCAGTATTTTTCTCATTGCCGGGATGCTACCTCTAGGCATTGCCATGGAAAACACGGGTACGGCTCGCTTTCTGGCTGAAGGGATGGTCAATAACCTGGGGACGTTTGGACCGTTGGCGGTGCTGGCCGGTATTTATATCCTGGCCTCGCTCATCACTGAGCCGATGTCCAACGCGGCAGCGACGGTGCTGATTGTGCCCATTGCCATTGATATTGCCATCGGGTTGGGCGCTGACCCACGCCCCTTTGTGCTGGCCACGGTGATCGCCTGCTCTACCAGCTTTTTGACGCCGGTGGGCCACCAGGCCAATGTGCTGGTTTTTGGCCCTGGTAATTACCGCTTCTTCGACTTTACGAAGGTGGGGCTGCCGCTGAACGTTTGCATTTTTGTGGTGACGATGATTTTCTTGCCGATTCTATGGCCGCTGGGGGTTTAGGTCTGTAAGCGTGTTTATAGGCCAATGGCCACAGGATGGGAATAAAAACATGTAAGACGCTAAAGCGTATTATTGTCAGTCGTAAACCGATGCGCGTGTAGGCTATACTTTTGATGCTGTGGAATATGACCTATGCCAGTATAATTGGTGTTATGAAACATTCCGTCTGGATTTTAGGTGACCAACTGCTGGCCGACCATCCGGCGCTGGCGGCGGCGACTGAGTCGGTGGGGCAGGCCAACGTGCGCGTACTCCTGGTGCAGAGCCAGGCCCGCACGGGGCGACTGCCTTATCAGCGCAAGAAGCTGGTTTTGCTTTTTAGCGCAATGCGCCATTATGCTCAGGAATTGGCAGAAAAAGGGTATGAAGTCGATTATCAGACCGCGCCCACCTTTTTGGCTGGCTTGAAGGCACACGTCGCCCAGCACCAACCGGACCGGTTGTGGACGATGGCCGCCAGTGAGTACAACGGCCGTTTCTTCCAAACCAACCAGCTCGCCGACCAACTGGGTCTACCGGTTGAGGTGCTGCCCAACACTCAGTTTCTGATCGGCCGTTATAACCCCATCCCCCAGCCCGACCCAGAGCGGCAGTATGTAATGGAGTATTTCTACCGCGACATGCGCCGCCATTTCGACGTGTTAACGGTCGGGGACGAGCCGGTCGGCGGCCAGTGGAACTACGACAAAGAGAATCGCAGACCGCTGCCGGCCGACAACAATCCTCCCGCCGATCCCCATTTTGAGCCGGACGAAATCACCCAATCGGTCATGGCTGAGGTGGCGCAGCTAGAGGGTATAGGCACGGTCGATGGCTTTGGCTATGCCGTGACGCGGGCGCAGGCCAACGCCGCCTGGGGCAACTTTATGGCCCATCGCCTGACCGACTTTGGCCCTTACGAGGATGCCATGAGCCGGCGCAGCCATGCCCTCTACCATTCGCTGCTGTCGCCCTATCTCAACATTGGCCTGCTGCAGCCAATGCCGCTCATTCGGGCGGCGGAGCGAGCCTACCATGAAGGACGCGCTCCGCTCAACTCGGTCGAAGGTTTTGTGCGGCAGTTGCTTGGCTGGCGGGAGTTTATGTATTGGCAATATTGGCGGCAAATGCCGGGGATGACGGCGAAAAATGAGTGGGGGGCGAAACGGCCGATTCCCCACTTTTTTTGGACCGGCGAGACGGAAATGGCCTGTTTGCACCACGCCCTGACGCGGGCGCACGCCACCGGCTACAACCACCACATCGAGCGGCTGATGCTGCTTTCCAATTTCTGCCTGCTCAGCGGCATCGATCCGGCGTTGGTCAACGACTGGTTTTTGGCTACCTACATTGACGCTTATGAGTGGGTGATGGCCCCCAACGTTATCGGTATGGGCCTGAATGCCGACAGCGGGCTGACGGCCACCAAGCCCTACATCGCCAGCGCCAATTACATCAACAAGATGGGCGACCATTGCGCTGGCTGCACCTTCAACCACAAGCAGCGGCATGGCGACGACGCCTGCCCGTTCAACTACCTTTATTGGCATTTTCTACTAACCCATGAGGAGAAGCTGCGGGCCAACCCGCGCCTGGGGCGGAATGTGTTGGGTTTGCGTTATCTGGATGAGGCGGAGAGAACGGCCGTTGCTCAACAAGCCGCCGCTTTTCTATCTGACTTGACCCCAGAATAAGGGTCTTTTGGATTTGGCCGTATTGCGTATTGCGTAGCTAAATTAGCCCAAAATAGAAGCTGCCCACCATCAGATATATAGCCAATCCCAGCCAGACCGCCAGCTTAAACAGCAGCTTGTTGGTCTTGTGCCGGGGTCTGGTGTACATACCGGCCCATGCGCCCACGGCTCCACCCAACAAGATAGGCAGCAGCAGATTGAGTTCGGGAATTCGTTTCGGCCGTATTTCGGCCACCTGTTTGTCATACCGGTAAGCGGCAAACGTCACCAGATTGACCAGCGGCAGCCAGATTAGCAGCGGGTCCCAGCCTGAAATCAGCCATAGCAGCAGCGTAAACCCCAGGGGAAGCAGCAGCAGAATAATCAAAAAGCGAAATTGCCTGTTGCGCCAGCGCATGGTTCGGTTCGTCTCATCTAGTGATAAATATAGATGGCCGGCCCCGTATCTCGTACCAGGGCGTAGGGCGGCTTTAGCAGCAGCCAGCCCATCATCGCCAGATCGCCCACGGAGCCAACCGCATTCATCATCAGTGCCACAAAGAGGTAAATAAAGGCCGACGCCGGTAAAAAGGGGAGCAGCGCCAGCCCCGCGCCTGAAATAAGCAGCAGTGGAGCAATGGCAATGATAAGATGCTGCCAGCGGGGAAAGTACCAATCCGGCGCGGCGGCATAGGCATAGCCGGCCCCAACGCCAAAACGGGGTCGGCTGCCCGTAAACCACCAGATAAAGACCCCGTGTACCAGTTCATGCAGCAGGATAACCCCAAAAATCGCCAGCAGCGTTAGCCCCAGTAAAAGGAGCAGGCTGCCCAACCCCGTAATGGTAAAGCCCAGGCCAGTAAAGTCCGGGCGAATGGCGGCAAACAGACGAAAGAAGAGCCAGCCAAACGGCAGCAACAGCAGCAGCCCGGCCAGATTGAGAGCCACCATCGTGCGCTTATCGCGGGATATGTCCAGACTGGTTTGTTCCTGATAATGGCTGGGTAACTGCTGGGTTGCTTTCATTTTTGATGCCGTCTGATTCCTCGCTGCTAGGCTCTTGGACCTGACCGCGTAGCATTAGCGCTGGCATGACAACGATCAGTGAAATGGCGCCGCCAACCCAATAGGGGGTGGTCGGTTCAATGGCAAATAGTACACCACCAACGGCCGTACTCAAAATGATCGACAGATTGAGCGCAGATTGATACCAGCCCAATACGTTACCCCGCACCCGGTCAGACACCGTATTGGTAGAGAGGGATTGCAGCGGCGGCATGGAGATACCGCTGCCCATAGCAAAGAAGACAATAGCCAGCGGTCCCAACCAGGGGGTTGTAATCAGAGCAAAGAGTATCATACCGATGCTGCGTAGGGCGTTGCCAATGGCAATAAGATTTACTTCGCCAAAGCGATCAATCAGTCGTTGTAATAGGGCTGTTTGCACCACAAATTGGGTGATGCCCACGGCCGTTAACATCAGGCCAATCCCCAAATCGGTCATCCGGTCGCTGTAGTCGCTAAACAGAACCGCCTCACCGTATAGGGCAAAGGTAGCTTGCAGCAACCCCAGCGAGGCTTGCCCCACAAAGGCGATGGTCAGGATGAGCATGAGCGGGTAGTTCCGCACCACTTCCAGCGGACTGAGCGTGGTGCGCTCGTTGGGGTCTTGGGCAGCCCGCCATTCGGGCGTGACCGTTTCGGTCAAGGTGTACCAGGTGAGAAAGATGGTAGCGGTGGCAGCTACGGCCGCTACCAGAAAGGGAAACTGGGGGTTGACCAATGCCGACAGGATGCCCCCCAGCGCCGGACCGAAAATAAAGCCCAGGCCAAAAGCGGCAAAGATATAGCCCAGCGCGGCCGTCCGTCTGTCGCGGGGGGTGATGTCGGTGACGTAGGCCTGAGCCACAATGATGTTGCCGCCGGTGATGCCGTCCAGGATGCGGGCGGCGAACAATGTTTCCACGTTGGGGGCAAAGGCAAGCATGACAAAACTAACGGCCGTGCCCACCTGGCTCCAAATCAATACGGGGATACGGCCGTAGTTGTCTGACAAACGCCCGATATAGGGGCCGGCAATAAACTGGGCAGCAAAAAAGGAAGAGACCAGCAGGGCAATAGTCTCCGCGCTCATGGCGTAGCGGCGCTGGGCATATAGCGGCAATATCGGCAAAATCAGCGACGCACCGAGAATCTGCACAAAGACGATCATCAAGATCGTAAACAGACGCCGGTCCATGCCGCGTAATTTGTTGACTAATTTGTTTGCCATGCGCTGACCTGCGGATTTTAGCGGACAGTAATTTGGGATTACCGATACAGCGTGTTGTTAGATATACATCTAGCTTGTCTCAGTTTTACCTCGTTGCTACCAGTTGTAAAGTAGAAGGATATAAACTCTCATTATTTGTCGCTAACAAGCCAGATTGGACCAATTTGACTGGAGAAAATTGGTCCAATCTCTAGCAGAGTTTAGGGTGCTGTTAGCGCGTTGAGTGACCAGTCGTCAATGAACCAGCCGTTGTTGTTCATGATGAACCGATTACGGAAAGAGGCGCCAACGCGCACGGTGCGGGCCTGCGTGATTGTAAAGTCGTAGGTGACAGTATTGCGCTCACCAATACGAGTGCCTTGCCATATCGTACCACCGTCGTTGTAGATAATGCGTACTTCGGCTGCCAGGGGATCGGTGGCGAATATCTTGTGCCCCCCTTCGTAGCCGGCCACCGTGTCAGGGAAAAAGCGAACGGTCATTCGGTAGGTGCCGGGGGGTAGGGCCACGTCGGTAAACAGACTGAAACTGGTGGGTGCGCCTCCTTTGAAGGCTTTGACGGTCTTAAAGCCGTCAAAAACAAAGAGGTTTTGTTCATGATCGGGCAGGTCAGGTCTGGGAACAACCCGTACTTCGGGGCGCAGAAAATTGCCGCCAGAACCAGGTTCCAGCGTGTTGGGACCTTCATCAGTGGCCAGTCGCCAGCCTTCCGGTACTTGTAATTCGTTGTATAGGTAGAAATACCAGTCCCCTTCAAATGAAGGATTGGGCAGCAGGTTGGGGCCGGTAACGACCCAATTTCTCGTATCTCTGGGTATGGGGTTGGTGGATGTGAGGGTAGCGGTTGCGGTTGGCCTGACAGCAACGGCCGTATCCTCCACCAGCACCCCATCCCAGCCGGGAATAAGCAGCTCTTCGCCCACAACCAGCGCGTCATCAGGGCCGAGGTCGTTGGCCTCTCTGATGGCGGCTACGGTTGAGCCGGTTCTGCCAGCAATCAGGGGCAGCGTATCACCCGTCTCGATGACGTAACTGCTGCTGATAGGCGTGGCGGTTGGAGAGGGTGTAACGGCCGTTTCTGTGGGCGCAGGGGTGGCGGTAACAACAACCTCAACCTCGACCAGGCGTGTGGCTTCAATAACGGCCGTTTCGGTTATAACGCGGGTCACTTCCACTTCTACCGTAGCCGGTACTTCTTGTTCCACGATGCGGGTTACTTCCATTGTTTGCGGCTCGCCGGCACAGGCCGCCAATGCCATTAGTGTGATCAACGCAAGGCTCATTAAGGATAAGAAACGTTTCATTGTAGAATATAAAGCTCCTTTTGTAGAATTCTTTGGTTTTATTGGAGATGGGTATTAAGAAAATCAATCATCTGCGCCCAAGCGGTGCGGGCCTGACCGGGAATGTGAATATTCTCGCTGTTGAGGAAGGCATGGCCGACGTCGTCGTAGATGGTGACGGTGTGGGTAATGCCAAGTTGCGCCAGGGCTTGCTCAAACGCTGCCACGTTGGAGAGGGGAATGCTGCTGTCATCACGGCCGAATATGCCCAGAACGGGTTGGGCCAACGGCCGTAACGCCTCGACTTCTGTCTCCGGGCCGCCGTAGAAGATAACGGTGGCTGCCAACAGGTCCGGCTGGCGCAGCCCCAGCCAGAGTGACTGTCGCCCGCCAAAGCAAAAGCCAACCGAGCCAACCCGGTCTGCATCTACCGTGTCAAGCTGGCGCAGGTGGAACAGGGCGCTGTCGATGTCGGTCGCGATTTGGGGTTGGGGCGTGGTTGTCACCAGCCAGACGGCGCGAGGGACCAGGCTGGTAGTGCGGCCGCGATAAGAATCGGGGGCCAGAACCACGTAGCCTGCCCTGGCCAGTTCATCGGCCAGGGCGGTGATGTCTTCATTGAGGCCCCACCATTCGTGGATGAGCAGCACGCCAGGATGAGGGCCAGGGGTGTCAGGCTGGGCCAGGTAACCATGCAGCGTTTGGCCGTCGGGTCCGGGATAAGTGATGTTGGTAACGGCCGTTACATCCCGCCCAAACAGCGTATCGTAAGCAATCAGCCCGGCCACAATCAGGACCAGGCCACCCAGCAGGGCCAGCAAGCCCAGACCAATGCGCTTTAACCAGTTTTGTTTTGTGTTCATGAGAATTTGACGATAGATCGTAAAACGTAAAACGTAAAGCGTAAAGCTTCATGAATTACGTTTTACGCTTTACGTTTTACGCCTCCTCTTCCTCCGGCGGTGTGTACGTGGGCGCAATCCGCAGTGTAATCAGCCCCTTAAAATCTTCCGGGTCGGCCGGCTGGCCTTTGCGTAGAATAAGAATCTGGCCTGCCAATGCCTGCTGCTTGGCAAAAAGGCGGATACGCTTGAGCAGCGACTGCCACTCCTCCGGGTAAATTTCGCGGGCAATATCTTCCGGTTTGACTTTGCCCTCTGGCCCGGCGGCCAGGCAGTGCTGGATGATTGTTTCATGGATTAGCTCGTCGCTGATGCGCCGTTTTTTCTTGGTTTTTACTGGCTCAGTTGTCATAGACCTTCCTCCGAAAATGTAGGTCAAGCATCCCTGCTTGACTACGCAAACGATGGCCTAATTATAAGCAAGTTACCGCAGGTTTCCCACTTTTGCTAAATCATTACCCAGACCTGACAGGTTGGCAAGCAAAGCTTGCACCAAACCTGTCAGGCCCCCTTGACATTATCCTGTTGGGCGGCACGGGCCAGTTTGGGACCTAATTGTTGTTCCATGTCGCGCATGGCGTATTGAATGTGGGGGTAGAGCAGCCAAACGGCCGTTAAGCCAAACCAGCCGCCGGTGAGAAAGCGCAGGAACGGGGTGCTTTCGCGCAGGGGGAAAATACGCGCAATTTGGGCGGCCAGGCCGGTCGGCGCAGACCCGTCGAGCGGCAGCACCAGATAGCCAAACAACTGGCTAAAGCCATCCAGCCCAATCGGTACAATCCCAATTAGCACAAACAGCCAGAAGGGGAGCAGGGGTACATCCGCACGCCACCAGCGGATCAGGCCAAACAGCAGGCCGCCCAGCAAGACAAAACCATAAATACCAATGTCACGGGCACACAGGGCCATCTTGAAACCCATCACGGCGTTGCCCAGAAAACGGCTGTCGGCCATGCTAAAAGCCAGCCAGTTTTCCACAGGTACATCGGCATAGTCCGGCAGTTCATCCAGGTAATCATCAATAGAGCGCAGTTCAGTGTCCGCTATCTCCCGGGGATAGGCGATCTGCTCGCCGTAGAGGAAGAGGGAGCGGGAGGCTTTTTGGTGGCACATGGGCCGGTAAATGGTGTAAATAACCTCACCGGCACGGGTCGCCCCATTGGCCATTAGCACGGGGGCCAAAATGGGCAGCCCCACATAGATGGCCGCGATCACATTCAGCGTAGCCAGCCAATGTTTGCTGAACCAGTAGACGGCGCGATTAACGGCCAGAACCATGGTGCGGGTGCGCCCGGTTACGGGTTTTCTTTCAGGCTGTGTCATAGGTAGAACAGTATCGCCAAAAAGGGTTGTTTGCCAGTCGTAAAGCAACCTGATCACCCTGATTTTTGTCACTATTTTCTGAGCGCGGCCGCGCCTCGGCACCCGTCGCTGAAAGTGGCCTGCCAGCCATGAAGAAAGCATGAATTTTTCACCAGTTCACTCTGGTGGTCATGGTATACTGTAGCTATATGCAAAACGGCCGTTTCTGCCGTGGCGCAACTGTCTGTGGACGGTAACTGGGGCAATTCGGCCGCTTAGTGTCGAAACTGGGGACGCCACCTCCTCTTTCCCGCTATGGAGGTAATCCCATGCGAACCAAGCCTCTATTCACAGCCACTATCCTGTTTGGCTTCAGCCTGCTGCTGAATCTTCTCTTACCCGCCAACCCTGCTCACACGACTACCACCTACGATCAAACAGACCTGCGAGGTTTTGAGCAATTATCAATTGCCAACCTCGCAGGTCTAAACCCGTCAGATTGGCAAACGCTGCCCGGCCCCAGCGGCGGCAGCGTCAGCCACATCCTGCTGGCTCCCGATTACCAGTGGGACAGCCCTATTTTCGCCGCCGTGCAGGGGCACGGCGTCTACGTTAGCCACAACGAGGCGCGTGACTGGCAACCGACCGGCTCCGGCGACTGGATCATGGTCGATCTGGTCATGTCGCCCGCCTTCAACGCCGACCAAACCCTGTTTGCCCTGACCGGCACCTGGCAGACCGGCTACACCGTCTGGCGCACCCAAGACGCCGGCCAAAGCTGGCTGGCAATGGGCAGCTTTACCAACGGCCTCAGCCTCGTTATCTCCCCCGACTTTGCCCACGACCAGACCCTCTATCTGCTGACCGGCAGCGATAACCTGACCTACCGCTCCACCGATGGCGGCGACAGCTTTACGCCGCTGGATGGCTGGTGGGCTGGTCACAATGTCAACGTTCTTTCCTTCTCGCCTGACTTTGCTCAGGATCAAACCATGTTTGCCCTGGCCGTGTCGGACGGTCTGTACCGTTCTTTGGATAGCGGCACGACCTGGACGGCAGCCGGGTTGAGTGGCAGCTTCAACGCTCTGGCCGTCTCGCCCCACTATGCCCAGGACGAGATGCTGCTGGTTATCGACGCCGATGGCAACCTTTACCTCTCCCACGATGGCGGTGATAATTGGGAGCCGGTAATTGGCGTTACGCTCGGCAGCAACGGCCGTTTTACCCTCGCCTTCTCACCCACCTTTGGCACGGCCGACCAGACCGTTCTCATCGCCAGTTCGGCCGATCCCGGCCCATATCGTTCAGTTGACGGTGGCGCTACCTGGGAAGCGGCCGGCTGGTATGACCCAACCGACCCGTGGCGTGATGGGCTGCTGGGCGGCGGTGTGCAGGCTTTGGCCCTGACGCCTGTGCAAGATTGGAGCAGCAAGCTATTTGCGGCCACCCGCACCGGCGTTGCCGTTTCTGCCAACCAGGGTAATGGTTGGACACAGAGCAGCCGCGGCCTGCCCCGTCTGGCGGTCCGTGACCTGGCCCATGCACCCGGTCAGCCCCAGCTCTGGCTGGCCGCCGGGGCCTACTTTGAGCAAACCCGCTTCGACAGCGGCACGGCCGTGCCCGACGCCGGGGCCATCATGCGCTCGGCTGACGGCGGTATCACCTGGCGCCAGGTCAGCGGCCGCCTGCCCCGACTAAACGCGGTGGCTTTCTCGCCCAACTTTGCCCAGGATCAGACCGCCTTTGCCGCGGCCGGCATGGTCGGGCAGCATGGCTTTGTCGAGGGTGGCCTTTATCGCTCGACTGATGGCGGCCGGAACTGGACGGCCGTTTCACCTACCCCAACCGCCTTTACCGCCCTGGCCATCGCCCCCAATTACGCCAGCAGCCAGACCGTCTGGGCCAGCGGCCTCGATGGTCTCTACCGCAGTACCAACGGCGGCGCAAGCTGGTCGCAGATTTCAGGCGTAACGGCCGTTGAACTGGTCGTCTCACCCAACTACGCGCTGGACCAGACCCTCTTTGCCGCCACCAGCAATTACGGCCTACAGCGTTCCACTGATGGCGGCTTTATCTGGGACTGGGTGCTGGCTGGGCCGCAGGTGACGGCACTGGCTGTTTCGCCGGTTTACGGGGCCAGCCGCACCCTTTACGCCGCCGCCCGCCCGGAGGCCACTGCCCCCACCACACTCTACCGCAGCCATAATGGTGGCACAAGCTGGCAGCCGCTCACTGGCGTCATACCGCCTGAGCAGAATGGGCAGCCGTTAACCATCACCAGCCTGGAGTTTGCGGTGGATGGCTCGGTGGTGGCGGGGGCAAAGTATGGGGAGGAAACGGCCGTTTACCGCAGCCAGGACGGGGGTTCAACCTGGAATCTACTGCCGGATGTGGACGCCACGACCCTATACGATCTAACCAGCCAGCCCAGTCACTCCTTCAGCCTGTACGCCGCCACTGACGCCGGTCTGTATAGCCTCTACCTGCCCCAGGGCGGTCCCGTTGGGCCAGGCCATTGGCACAGCAGCGGCCCGCGCGGCGGCAGGGCCAACGCTCTGGCCGTCTCGCCCAACCTGGCCCAGGATGGACTGGTGCTGGCCGGGGCCAACTGGACCAACTTCCAGGGTGCGGCCTGGGGGCTGGGCGTCCGTAAATCAACCGATTACGCCCAGACCTGGCAAGAAAGTTCAACCGGCATGGCCGGTTACAGCAACGTATCGGGCATCTTCGACTATGCCTTTGCCGACGACCAGACCGTTTTTGCCGCTACCTGGGGCGGCCTGTTCCGTTCTGACGATGCGGGCGACACCTGGACGCTGCTACCTGGTGCCCCTCAATTTGGGTCTCAGGTGAAGGTGGCCCCCGACTTCAACGAGAGCGGCCACATGATGCTGCGGGTCGTCTATGGTTTTGTGCTGTACCTCAGCCATGATGGAGGCGCAACCTGGACCATTCCGCAGATATGGCCGCCGGATACGGCCACGACAAGCACGGCTAACAACGTTTTTGATATGGTCTATTCGCCTGACTTTGCCAACGATCAGACCATCTTTATCACCAGCCAGAACGGCATCTGGCGCTCGACCGACGCCGGGGTCAATTGGACACAGTTGTCTATCGGCTACTTTTCCAACATGGCCATCTCGCCTGACTTTGCCGAGGACCAGACGCTCTGGGGCGGGGCCGAACTGCTCTTTATCTCGGAGGATGGCGGCGAAACCTGGTTCAGCGGCTCGATTGACAATCAGCTTCTGGACTACACCTTCATCTATGACTTTGCCATCTCGCCCAACTATGCTCAGGATCAGACCCTTTTTGCCGGGACGAGCAAGGGGCTGTTCTGGTCGGAGAATGGGGGCTGGGACTGGACGGCCGTTCCTGAATTTCACTACCAGCAGATTTACAACCTGGTCATCTCGCCCCAGTGGCCCAACCATCCGCTGCTGCTGCTGAGCCGGCCGGATGGTGTCATTCGCCTGCACACGGCCGACTGGCCCAACTATATCAGTGAAGCCAGCCAGGGCTTGGCCCCGATTGTGGCCAGCGTTTTTGCCCGCAGCGTCGATGAGTCGCTGCTGCTGGTGGGCAGCATTAATCACGGCATCTTTAGCACCAGCGACAAAGGGCAAAGCTGGCAGCCGCACGGGATGCAGGGCAATCATAACACCCGGGTTGTCGCTTTGACCATCTCGCCTGATTATGACAACGATGCCACGCTGTTTGTGGGCAGTAACAACACGATAGGCATGGGTGGCTCTATCCACCGCAGCCAGGATGGCGGCCAGACCTGGGAGTATCTGGTCAGCGAGCAGTACGTCAGCGACGTTGTTTTGTCGCCCGACTATGCTCAGGATGATACCGTTCTGGCCGCTTACGGGGGCAAAATCGGAATCTCAACCGATCGGGGAACAACCTGGCAACTGCTGCCGGGCTGGAGCTATTTGCAGGGGTCGGCCATACAGATTCTGCTGCTGCCCACGTATCCGGCAGACGGCCGTTTATTCGTGGGCGGCGGTAGAGGCTTCTGGTGGAGTGAGGACCACGGGGCCAGTTGGACCCAGGCAGCGACGGGATTGGTCAACGGCCGTACCGTTCGCGCATTGCAACTGTCGCCCAACTTCGCCCAGGACAGCACGCTGCTGGCTGTGGCTTCCTGGTCAGAGGCGGGCACCTACCAGCGGATAATCTTCCGCTCGACCGATGGGGGCGTCAACTGGAGCCAGGCAATGTCCGGTCTACCCGCCGACGCATCGGCGCAGGACGTCGCTTTTTCGCCCCACTTTGCCACAAACCAGACTGCCTATGCCCTGACCGACCGTGCCCTTTACCGCTCGCGTGATGGGGGGATGAATTGGAGTCTGGTCGGCCAACCGCCAGCGGATGTGGCCTTACACAATCTGTTGGTGACGAGTGACGGCCGTGTCTACGTTTCCAGCTCGGCGGGGGTGTGGCGCTACCGGTCACTGCACCAAAACCTGCTCATCAACGGTGGTTTTGAAGGGACGGGCGGCTGGTCGCTGCCGGTAACGCCCGCACCTGCTTCGTATAGCGATTTAGTTGCTTACAATGGCCAATTCGCATTGCGGCTCGGCATTGATAACAGTAACAACGTCTATAGCTACTCGGCGGCCCGCCAAACGTTCACACTGCCGGACGTGATGCTCAACGCCACGCTGACCTTCCATCTTTATCCGGCATCGGGTGAGGCGGTGCTGGCCGCGCCGTCGGCTCTGTTAGAGGAGGGGCAATGGCTCAAAGAATCGCCAACCGCTCCCGGCGATGCCCAGTATGTGCTGCTGCTGGACCCGAACACAAACGCCGTGATCGATGTGCTGCACTGGGATTTGAGCAATGCACAGGCCTGGCAGCGGCATACATTCAGCCTGCCGTTGGCTTATGCGGGCCAGTCGTTTGTGCTTCACTTTGGCGTGTTCAATGATGGGATAAACGGCCGTACCGCCCTTTACGTGGATGATGTGTCGCTGATCGTTCTGGACGGCTCGCTGGCCCCCCACCAACTGTCGCTACCGATTATCCGCAACTAGCAATGTGATGGGTGAAACGTGATGGGTTAGTCTTAACCCATCACGTTTTACTAGCCACAGCCACCGCCTTCTGGTGCCCGCTTGATTTCTAGCTCGACTTTGGGGGTGTAGGTCAGATTGAAGGCGCGGGGATTGGGTTCGGCCCAGGGATAGCGTGCCCCTAAAGCGGCCGTAAAGGTGTAGGCAAGCTGATCACCACTAACAACGACTTGCTGCCCCGCCACAAATTCCTCATCGGCAAAGACGGTGAGCCAGTTGTTGATACCCCCTTCTAGCACGTAGAGCGAGGGAATGCTCTCGGCGCGTAAAGTGCGCCACGCTTCGGTAGCGGCCGTTTCCCCATTGCCCATCACCACAAAGAGCGTATTGGCCGGTTGCAGATGCAGTTCTGGCACAATCTCATCAATTGTGGCCGCTGGCACCCGACGCGCATCCCGAATGTGGAACAGGTTGAAATCCCGCTCTGAGCGCACGTCGAGCATAACCACCTGCACCGAGGCATCATGTAAATAGTCGAGCAGTTCGCCGGGATGGATGTAGATGTCCCGGTTGGCGATGCGGGCTTCTTCCTCAGCAGCAATATTGGCCCAGCGGTCGGCCGTGGTCGGCTGACCGATAAAGACGACCAGCAGCGCGCCCGCCAGAACCGTCCCGGCCGCGCCGTAGCGCCACTTTGGTTCTTGCGTCAGGTCACGCTTGCCCACAATCCGCTCCAACTGCTCTGATCCCCAGAACATGAAGAGGGCCATAGCCACCACCAGCAGCACCACCACGCCGGTAGGGATGTTCAGCCATTCCATTAGCGTAAAACGACCCATATAGGAGCTATGATAGAAGGTGTCAAACGCGCCGACCGTCTCGCCAAAGAGGAAGATGCCAAAGAAAACACCCAGGACAAAGAAGATGCCGTCTAGCTTTAGCGTGGCGGCCGATACCAACGAGGTGCCGGGGCAGAAGCCGCCGATGATAAAGCCGACGCCCATCAGCAGGCCGCCCACAATGCCCGGCCACAAATAGGTGGGATTGACCCAGACCAGATTGTAGTCGAGGAGTCCCACGCCGCTGGCCAGAAAGACGAGGACCATAGCGGTCACAATGGCGCCAAACATGACCTTCAGGACGGTCATATCTTTGAAGTAGAATTGGGGGGCCAGCTTGGTGGCGTTGCCAAATCCGGCCAGCTCTAGCACGTAGCCAAAGGCAAAGCCAATCAGCAAATAGATGAAATAGGCCCCGCCGCTGCCGAGCAGTTCGTTGAGAGGTAGAGGAAAGGTTGACATGGGATGCTCCAGATAATGCGTAGTACGTAGTGCGTAAATGCCTACGCACTACGTACTACGCACTACGTTTTAATTCCACAAATTCCGCACGAAATAGGCCAGGGCGTAGGCCCCGGCAAAGACGGCCAGCATGAAGGCCCAGCTACCAACGGATAGCACTGCCCCGCCGGAGAGGGCCTGGCCAGAGGTGCAGCCCCGCGCCAGGCGGGCGCCGAAGCCCATGAAGCCGCCGCCGACAAAGGCCAGCACCCAGCGCAGCTTGATTGGCACCTGGGGACCGCGCATTGTTTCGACTTTGACACGGCCGTTCACCCACCCCGACACAAAACCACCCAGCACCACACCGATGGTCACGAAGACCAGCCAGCTATCTAACGGGTTGCGATTGCCCCCGGCCATCTCGGCCAGGTAGGCGGTTCGGTTTACGTGGTCGGGCAGCAGGCCCGCCTCGACAAAAACGAGCAGCCGGTTCAAACCGCCTGACGCGCCCAGCCCATTCCCCGTCAGGAAAAAGGCCAGAAAGAGGACCACGCCCAGCATAATGCCGGCCGTATAGGGATGAATATAGGGCTTCGCCTCCCGCCGGGTCAGGCTGTGCCACAGCCGCCGCATTCGTGACGGCGCGAATTCTTGTCTGGTTTGTATAGATGAGGTTGTCATGGTCATACCTATTTGCGTAGTGCGTAGTGCGTAGTGCGTAGATGATGACATCTCTACGCACTACGCATTACGTTTCTTCCACTTCATCCCAGCCCATAATCATGGCCCGCATGTTGCCCAGCGGGGTGTGGCCGGTGGTGGTCAGATAAACGTGCAGCAGGATAAAGGCGGCAAAGAGCCAGGCGATCAGCGTATGGAAGGGGCCGAGGAAGGGCAGCCCGCCCATGCGAGCGGCCAGGTCGGGCCAGCGCTGTACGCCCCACATCAGGATGCCGCTGATGATTTGCAGGGGCAGCAGAACGTTCAAAATAGCAATGTAGGTCATCTGCTGCATCGGGTTGAGCTTTTGCTCACGACTTTTGGCAAAGGGGTGGGGTTCGTCATGGAAGATGCCCCAAAGATAGTAGCGCACCTGGGCAAAGGTCTGGTCGAAGAAGCCACGCGGCCGGGGCAGATATTGGCGAATCTCGCCGCTGACCAGGTGGTAGAAAAGGGAGAGGGCGGCGTTGATGACCAGAATGGCGGCCAGGATGTTGTGGACCTCGACGGCGAAGCGGAAGCTGAAAATGCCGAACAGGTCGGGCTTGTGGATGATGAGGCCGGTGAAGATAAGGAGCAGAATAACGGCCGTTTGCAGCCAGTGCCAAAAGCGTTCATACACATCATACATATAGACGCGGCGCAGGGCCGGCTCGTGGACCTGCCCGGCGCGGCGACGGGCCACCGCATAGCGCAGACCGCCGTGTGCCCCCACGCCCAGCATCACGCCCAGAAAGAGGAGGGCGCCCAGCCAGTTGACCAACGGCTCGGAGTCGTGGCCTAAAATGTAGAGGCCGGCCGGTTTGGTTTGGGGTTGGAAGGTGAGCTGGTTGTTTTGGGTGTTGATTAGACCTGTCAGGTTTTCCAGTTCGAGACCTGTCAGGTTTTCAAAACCTGACAGGTCTGGGAGTATCCCACCCGGCAGCCGGTCGGCCAGGGGGAAGTCGCGGGTCAGGCGGGAGTCGCTGCCGTGGCAGTCGGCGCACGCTTTGGTGGCCCAATCGCCATGCGTGACGGTGTGGTTGATGCTAAAGGGGAGAATCTCGCCCACGATGCGCGGGTTGTCCAGCCCCAGGGCGGCCAGCCGCTGGGCGATAAGCTGCGCTTTGGCTTCGCTGTCGATGTGGCGTTCGTGGGGGTCTAAACGGCCGTTGCCATCCTCATCAAGCAAAGCCAGTACCTCAGCCGCATAATCAGCGCCATCCAGCCAAACGGCCGTTAACTCCGCCAGCGGCACCGGCTGCGGCGGATCGCCATAGACCCAATACCAGGTCGTGATCAGGTTGAAGGGGGCTAAGGTGGGCGGTTCGGCGGCGCGGCGAACGGCCGTTTCCGGGCGCGGCAGCAAGACCGGTTCATAGCCGGTAATCAGGTCATCCTCCAGGCCGCGATAGGCCACAATTGGCTCCCCATCCGGCTGGAGGATGGTCCAGTCTACATATTGCAGGGCCGGGGCGTGCAGCGCCGGCACATGGCAAGATTCACAGCTCAGGGCGTTGGTGTGCCGCTCTTTGTAGGGCAGCCATTCGTGGGTGGCCTCAACACTGTGGCAAGATTCGCAGCGGCGCAGGCTGTTATCCAGCTCTGGGGCGATCAGGCTTTGGGCGCTTTGACCTTTGGCGAACTGGTGTAACGGCCGTTGTAGATACTCATGCCACTCAATACGGCGCGGGTCAAACAGTAAATGGTCCGGCTGCCGTTCGGCCGTGCCCTGGAAATAGATCGGATTGTTGAGCGAATAATGGCAGCCGCTACAGGTCAGCAGCCGCTCGCTGTGAATATCCCAGGTGCGGTTCAGGCTCTCCTTGTTGGCCAGATTTAGACCCCCCTGCGACAAACGCTGCGGCGAGATGATCTGGCCGGTGGTCAGGCTGCTGTAGTTGTGGAGAATGTTCAGACTGTACGGCTCTAGCACCAGGGGAATGCCTACGTCGTCATGGACCTGGCCGTGACATTGGGCGCAGTTGGCGTTGGTGGGGCCACGCAGCCCTATGTAGTCGGGCAAAAGCTGGCCGTCAGCGGCAAAGGCGGCTTCGTTCCACTGCCAGCCGTCCGCGCTTTGCTCAACCAGGCCGGTGCCTAGCAGGGTGGCGGTGGCCGCCCAGCCAAATTCGCCCGCTTGCAGACTGGCAATGCGGGCCTCGTTGTTGGGGTTGGGTAAATGGCACAAAAAGCAGTTCATTTCGGCCACACCCGACTGCTGCCAATCCCAGCCGACCAGTTGGCCCGTGTCGGGGTCGCGGTAGCTGCTTTCGACGTTGTGGGGGTCGGGGGGTAGGTCGGTGAGGAAACGGCCGTTTCTGCTATAAACGGCCGGTCCGCCCCCCACATGACGCGCCCCCAGCAGCATCAGCCATTCCGGGGTCGTCAAATCTACCCGCTCGGCATCGGCCGGGGAGAGAGTGCGGTACACCAGCGGGTTCCAGCGACCAAAGAGGCCATCGCTCAAATCCCAGGGGCGGCCTAGATCAGGCTGCCCAAAATGGGACAGCCCTACGTCAGCGTGATAGCTGTGCCGGGCAATAAAGTCTGTGTCGTGGCAGGTGCCACACGTCTGCATGGGCGAAACGGCCTGCCCCGAATCCAGCACATTCTGCCCAGCCCCATCCAGCAAAGGGAAAGTGGGGTGCATAGGCGAGACAAAAGGGGGCGGCTCGACCGATTGGGCGCGTGCTGTTTGGCTGATTAGAATCAGGCCACCTAGTAGGACAATAACTGCTGTGATGTACCGGGTAGAATGTTTGCTTATCATGTTGGTTCGTTTTGAATAATTAATTGCTGAATGGCTTAATTGTTGAATGGTTAATGGGCTGGTTGGGTTGCCCAACCCCATTAACCATTCAACAATTCCACAATTCAAAAATTAACCATTACTTCCGGCCTCCCCAATAAATCGGGTCGCCATAATAACCAAGTGCGGTCCAGTCCATGCGGCTGTTGTCGCCATGACAGACGGTGCATTGCAGGGCCTGCTCTTTGGGCGTGACCATGTGGGTCATGGTCCAGTACATGGCGGTGGGGGCAAAGCCATATTCGCCACTGTAGGCCAGGCCGGTATTGGCTACGTTGAGGGCCAGGGCCTGATCCCAATCATACTCATGCCAGTAGCCACCCTCCCCAGCCGTCACCGGAATCAGGAAGTAGTTGTTGATGGCGTCATAGGGCTGCCGGCCGGTATGGACCTTAAAGGGCCAGATTTTGGCACTGGGATCGTTGATGTCGCCCAACGGCCGATTCAGCAGCGTAACCTGGCTGGGGTCAATCTTGTCCCCCATGAGGTAGCGGTCGGCGTAGCCGTTGTACCAGGCGTAGGTGGGAATGAAGCGCTGTTCGTAGATAAAGTTACCCTTCATCTTCATGTAGATGTAGGGGTCTTCTTCGATTAAGTCCTGACCGGCGGTGGACCAATCCCAATCCATTTTAGTGGCGAGGCGGGGCGCGCCGACCGGCACGTGGCAGGTCTGGCAGGCGACCGCGTCCAGGTGGAGGTTGATGCGCTGGTCCTGGTGGGGTACGTCGGTATGGCAGCCGCTGCACGAGAGGTCATCCTGGGGCAGCGGGTTGACCGAAATGGCATGGCCGGGAATTTGGTGGGCAGTGGCCTGGTGGCAGTCTACGCATTGGAAGTTGAGCCGCCCCATGTGGACATCCAGATTCTCGCTGGGAAAGCTGAGGGTGGGGTCCAGGTCGCCATGCTTGACGGCATCACCACCACCGCCGCTAAAGTGGCAGCTGCCACAGTTTTGACGGGTCGGCCGGCCGACGCTTTCGGCCGCAGCCAGCAAATCAACCCCTTCTAGCGGCAGGCCGTAATCCCCTTTGCGGTAGATGCCGGTATCGGCATGGCAGACCAGGCAGTCTACTTTGGTTTCGTCTTCAAAGTCGAAGCTGTTGTCTTCCCAGCCGTAACCGGCGTGGCAGGCGGTGCATTTTTGCCAGTTGCCGGCAATGCCGATGCAATAATTGTTCATCTGATTGGCTTTGCCGATAGTGACCAATTCGTCACGGTCAGGCAGGGCCAGGGGCTTGCTTTCCCAGGTCCAGTGGGCGGTTTGCATTAGCTCGTGGGCGGCGTTTTCGTGGCAGTCGAGGCAGGCGGCGGTGACATCGGTGCCGCTCTCGAAGGGGCCGGTCATGAAGCCGATGTGGTTGGTGGGGGGTGGTGTGGGAGAAACGGCCGTCCACGGATCGGCCGGGTTGGGTTGGCCCGGATCACGCTGGGCCAGTAGGGCAATCGGCAGAATGATAATCAGCGCCGTGGCCGCCAAACCGACGGCCCAGATGTATTTGAAGGAGGTCATGGGTTAGCTCCCGATGCGTGAAACGTAATGCGTAGTGCGTAGTGCGTAGAGCGTAGTAAACAGTTTCTTACGTACTACGCACTACGCACTATTCTGTTACGCTAACACACTCGTCTGCCGCGCCAGCGCATCACGCAAAATGTGGCGCATAATTTCCAGCGCTTCAACCAGACGCGGGTCGGCCAGACGATAAGTAATGGTGGTTCCGTCCCGCTCGGTGAGAACGAGGGAACGCTGGCGCAGCACGCGCAGGTGGCGTGATATGGTCGGTTGGGGCAGGTCGAGTGTTTCAGCCAGGGCCGATACGTGTAACGGCCGTTCGTGCAGCGCGTACAAAATATGAATACGAACCGGCTCACTCAGGGCCAGACAAACATTGGCATGGAGCAGGTCGAGTTCTTCAGAGGTAGGTTTGTTCATAGTTTCATCCGTTGACGAGATTTCATTAACGCCCTGATTCGTGGGCGAAATTCCGTCCATTCGTTTATCCGAATATAGGGAAACTATAGAACAATCATATCCATAAGGCAGCGACATATGTCACCTGGCAAATATGACAAACATCCTCATTTGCCCGGCCCACGGAGAAGTCTAACCAATCTACGGCAGTGGACGTTGTTGACCTGGCCGATTGACCAGGTAAACAACTGGCCAATCGGTTAGCCGCTAATCTGTCCGATTGTCTGATGTGCTGTGGTCAAGGGTGATGTATGCTTTAGGTAACAACGGCCGTTTCCCATTTTTTGCGGCCAACGAGGAGAACTATGCGCACACTCATCGCTGACGATCAGGCCAATGTCCGGTCCGCCCTGGCCCTGCTGCTGGAACAAGAACCCCCATTCGAGATTGTGGGTGAAGCAGCCGATGCCCTGGGCCTGCTACAGGCCGTTCATAAACACACCCCCGATTTACTCCTGCTAGATTGGGAACTGCCCGGCCTGGAAGCAGAGCATCTGCTCCATTTGCTACGCTACGAACAGCCCTGCCTGCTGGTCGCGGCCCTCAGCAGTCGCCCCGAAGCCGAAGCGGCTGCTTTGGCGGCCGGCGTCAATGCCTTTATCAGCAAAGGGGCGTTACCCGAACAGGTGTTAACGGCCGTTATCGACCTGCTCCCTCGGCAAACCCATCACCAATGACATTTGTCACGCCAGAGAACCGCAATCATTACTTGATGGATTGGGCCAGCCCGTTACAATGAAGGTTGGTTTGATTATCAGGAAAATACCCATGACCGGCACCGAATGACAGCGGCTCTGCCACCCCATTTCCGTCTTCGCTCCTTCGTCCCCGGTTGAAAAAGGAAAACGATATGCCTATTCGCGTCATGATTGTTGACGACCACGCCGTGGTGCGCAGCGGCCTGGCTACCTTTCTCATGGTCCACGACGACCTGGAACTGGTGGCCGACGTCGGCAGCGGCCGGGAAGCCTTGCGCGTTTGCCAGGAAAGAGAGGTGGACGTGGTGCTGATGGACCTGGTCATGCCTGAAATGGATGGGGCCAGCACCACGCAGGCAATTAAAGAAGCCTTTCCCCACATCCAGGTCATTGCCCTGACCAGCTTTCGCGAGGAAGACCTGGTACAGGGGGTGCTAAAGGCCGGCGCTATCAGCTACCTGCTCAAAAACGTCTCGGCCGACAAGCTGGCCGAGGCCATACGTGCCGCTTACCTGGGCCGGGGCACGCTGGCTCCTGAAGCCACCGAAGTGCTTATTCACGCCGCCACCAATCCCGGCCGCCCGGACTACGACCTGACCCCACGCGAAAAAGATGTGTTGGCGCTCATGAGTCAAGGTCTGAGCAATCCTCAAATTGCTGAAAAGCTGGTTGTCAGCCAATCTACGGTCAAGTTTCACGTCAGCAGCGTTCTGTCTAAGCTGGGCGTCAACAGCCGCACCGAGGCGGTGGCTCTGGCGATTCAGCAAAAATTAGTGAGCGGGTAGCGAGCGGCGGGTGGCGCGTACTGGCTACCCGCCACTGGCTACCTGCCACTCGTCACCGGTCCATGAATACCAATCTGCACACCCTCCTACAAAACGATGAGCGCGGCCAACTGCTGTTTGGCGGGACGCGCATGGCGCTGCTGGATATTGGCAATGGTTTTTGGAGCCTGCGCCGCCAGTTAGAAGCGCTGGCCGGTCCCCGGCTGGCTGATGCCGTCTTGCAGCAGGCGGGGGCCAACGGCGGGGCATCATTTGCCCGCAGTTTTGCCCCCGATGTGACGGCGGAAACGGCCGTTTCCGCATTCCGTGACTGTCTGGCCGCCTATGAGGCGGCCGGCTTTGGCCAGTTCGACATCGAGACGCTGCGCTGGCCCATTGGCTGTATCTCTGTGCGTGGCTACAACACCTTTGAAGCCTGGATGATGCAGCAGCAGGCACAGACACCAAACCATCCCAGTTGTGCCTACACCGCTGGCGTGCTGGTCGGCTTCATTAACGCCCTCACCGGTCGTCAGGATATTGTTTGCGTCAAAAAAAGCTGTCAGGCGCAGGGAGCTGATCATTGCACCTTTGAACTATTGCCCGCTGCTGAAGCCAATTCAACAGCCGTGGTCGCTTTTGACCCCGATCCTTTCCTCAGCCAGCAGATCAACATGCTCGACATCCTCTTTGACCAGATGCCGATGGGTATTTATATCCTGGACCGGGAGCTGCGGTTGCGTCGCTTTAACCCGACCCTGATTGACTTTGTACGCCGCTATAGTCCCCGTTCAGCTGAGCAAGTAGTGCCGGGAGTCTCTTTTGTTGATCTCATGCCGGGCAGCGAAGCGGCGGCCAGAGCTGTTTTGGAAAAGGCGTTAGCGGGCGAGACGATGCGTCAGGAAGCCTTCTTTTTAGAAATAGACGGCCGTCCTTCCTACTGGGATTCAGTGACAACGCCTTTACGGGATGGCGAAGAGATCGTGGGGCTGGTCCACGTCAGTACCGACGTCACTGAGCGCGTCCTGGCCGAACAGCGGCTGCACGAAACGTTGAACACGATGTTGCGCATGGCCCAAAATCTGGTTTCGACGGTAGAGATCAAACCGCTGCTGGGCACAATTTTGGAGCAGTTGCAGTCGGTCATCGACTATGACGGTGCGGCCGTTTTTGTGTACAAAGAGGATTATCTGCAACTGGTAGCCTATCGCGGCCCCATTGAGCAGGAGACGGCCCTGGCGCTGCGTTTTCCGCTGGCCGAAGTCGGCGTCAACCAGATGGTGATCGAGAGTCGAGCGCCGGTTGTCATTGGTGACGTCCATACGGAAGAAACGGCCGCGGCCGCTTCTTTTCGTCAGGTGGCCGGCAATCACGGCAGCGACCTGTTCACCTACATCCGCTCCTGGCTGGGCGTGCCCTTGCTGGTTAAGGATCGGGTGTTGGGCATGTTGTGCCTGGATCAGGCAGAACCTGACTTTTACACGCCGTTCCATAGCGAGCTAGCCCTGGCCTTTGCCAGCCAGATTGCCGTAGCCATTGAAAACGCCCGGCTTCGGGAGCAAACAGAGCAGATAGCGGCCGTAGCCGAGCGCAACCGTCTGGCCCGTGAACTGCACGACGCCGTCACCCAAACTCTCTTTTCGGCCAGCCTGATTGCCGACGTGCTGCCCCGCCTCTGGCAGCGCAGCCCGGAGATGGGCCAGGCCAAATTGGAAGAACTGCGCGAGTTAACGCGCGGCGCGCTGGCCGAAATGCGAACGCTGTTGTTGGAGTTGCGCCCGGCCACGCTGACCGAAAGCAGTTTGGAGGAGCTGCTGCGCCAGTTGGCCACGGCCGTTATTGGCCGCTCCCGCTTGCAGGTGACGGTTGAGGTGGCCGGGGAACCCGAACGGCCGTTATCCCCCGACACCCAGGTCGCCCTTTACCGTATGGCCCAGGAGTCGCTCAACAACGTGGTCAAACATGCCGGGGCCAGCCAGGTAACGATTACGCTGCGCTTTGACGAGGCCGCCACCGAACTGCGGGTGCAAGATAACGGGCGCGGCTTTGACCCGTCAACCGTCAGTGCCCACTCGTTGGGGCTGGGCATTATGCGCGACCGGGCGGCCAAGATTGGCGCAGACCTGCACATTGAAAGCCAGATTGGGGAGGGAACGGCCGTTTGTGTGCGGGTCGGCTAATGGCAGACTGACGCCGGCGAGGCAGAATCCATCGCAGCCGAGGCGTACCGGGGGAGAACGTAAGGCAAGGGCCAGGCCCCAAAACCATTCGGTTGTAGGCATGGTACCCATTAGCGTGCCGCCGGGCCAATAATCGTCAACTCCGGGTAGGGCGACGGCCGTTCCAGAAAATCCTCGTCCATCAGCTTTAGATAGCGGTCAAAAAAGGCCAGCACCACCTCATGCTGAATCTGCAAACTGTATAGGCTATCAATCTCGCCCGAAATACCCAGTTGGCCGGTCAGCGGCGAAATCAGCACGATGTCGCTGTAGTCGAAATGACCCGTACCGTCCAGGATCAACTCATAGCCCGTTTCTAATACTTGCAGCAGAGCGCGGCCGCGTGTCTGGTTTTCACGGCCCAGCCAGGTGGGGGTACTGATGAAAAGGAAGGGCTGTGCGGGCGGCGCGTCCAGCACGCGCCGGTCAACGGGCAGCAGCCAGGCATCCAGCCCCAGCCCGGCGGCGCAGCG
>SLGK01000131.1 GCA_007123775.1 Anaerolineae bacterium
AGAGATGCTTGACCTACATTTGAATGAGGAGATTTCCTACATGGACTACGCTGACTTTCAACATATCCTTTTTGAAAAACGAGATCACGGCATCCTGTGGCTAACGCTCAACCGGCCAGAGGTTCTTAATGCTGCCAACCAACGGCTGCATACCGAACTGGTTGAAGTATGGCAAACCATCGACCGCGATCCCGAGGTCCGTGTGGCCGTTGTTACCGGTGCCGGCCGAGGCTTTTCAGCCGGTGGTGATCTACAAATGGTCGAGGACGCCTACCGCAACTACGATGAAATAATTCGCATTCTGGATGAAGCCCGCGATCTGGTTTACAACATGATCAACTGTAACACCGCCGTCGTAGCTGCCATCAACGGCCCGGCCGTGGGCGCGGGGCTGGTGGTAGCGCTGTTGGCCGACATCTCTATTGCTGCCGAGAACGCACGGCTGGCCGATGGCCACGTACGCATGGGCGTGGCGGCGGGCGATCATGCTGCCATCATCTGGCCGCTGCTGTGCGGCATGGCCAAGTCAAAATATTATCTGATGACCAGTGATTTCGTGAGCGGTAAAGAGGCCGAGCGGATGGGTCTGGTCAGCCTCTGCGTGCCGGATGAAGCCCTGCTGGACAAAGCGACCGAAGTGGCGACCAACCTGGCTACCGGTCCTCAGCACGCCATTCGCTTTACCAAGCGTGCCCTGAACCAATGGTTGCTCCAGGCGGGACCAATCTTCGACCATTCTTTGGCTCTGGAAATGCTGGGCTTCTTCTCTGAGGATATGATGGCGGGGATTGAGGGATTACGCCAAAGACGGCCAGGACAATTCAAGTAGGCTGACCATCTTTGGTGCAAATGGGACCAGTCGCCGAGACTGGTCCCACTTGTGATTAACCCTCGCTAATAGTCACCGCTACCATCTGGTCGCCCTGACGGATGGCGTTGACCACGTCCATGCCGCTAGTGACCTGACCAAAAACGGTATGACGGCCGTCTAAATGAGGCTGTGGCGCATGGGTAATGAAAAACTGGCTGCCGTTGGTATTGGGGCCGGCGTTGGCCATCGAGAGCGTGCCGGTCTCGTGTTTGTGGGGATTGTTTTTGAACTCATCCTCAAAGCGATAACCGGGGCCGCCGCGGCCGGTGCCGGTAGGGTCGCCGCCCTGAATCATGAAATTGCTGATCACGCGGTGGAAGGTCACGCCATCGTAAAAGCCCTCTCGCGCCAAAAAGACGAAATTGTTAACTGTTTTGGGGGCTGCCTCGGCGTGTAGGTCCAGCGAAATATCCCCTTTGGTGGTACTGATGGTAGCAGTATATTGCTTGTTGGGGTTGATGGCCATAGCTGGCGGATTGTTCCATTGTTGGGTCATGTGAATCTCCTTTATGTGTGAATATGGGTTGAGGCGGAGTATAGGTCATTCGGCGGCTGGTCGCAATGGCCAGGGGGCCATTCTCATCTCTCGTTGTGCCTAGTGGAGTGGTATGGTCCAACGCTGGGGCGGCCCAGGTGTTCGCCCAAAGAGGGCAGACCCGCGGGTCTGCCCCTACCCCGCGAAATCTGAAAGCCCTGGTTGCTGCCGCAAGGCGTCACGCAGCTTGATTTTGCCGTCGTATAAGGCACGGCCGATTATCACCCCCGCAATCCCCTGAGCAGAGTGCGCCCGGCAGCGCTGCACATCCTCCAGGCCGGCCACGCCGCCGGAGGCGATGACGTACAGGCCGGTGGCCTGGGCCAGTTGGGCTGTGGCCTCGGCGTTGACGCCGGTCAGTACGCCGTCGCGGCTGATGTCGGTGTAGATGATGGTCCGCACGCCAAGCGCTTTCATTTGCTGACCGAGTTGGGTGGGGGTAACGGCCGTATCCATCAACCAGCCGCGTGTTTTGACACGGCCGTTGCGGGCATCAATCCCCACGGCGATATGGTCGGGGCCAAAGCGGGTAATGGCCTCACTGACCAGGTCGGGATTTTCGATAGCGGCCGTGCCTAGAATGACGCGGGCCACGCCGGCGTGCAGCACCCGCTCCACGTCGGCCAATGTGCGAATGCCGCCGCCAAACTGAACGTGGACCGGTAGCGCGGTCAGGTGGGGTAAGATGGACCAGTTGGCCGTTCCCCGCTCATCGAACGCCCCGTCCAAGTTGACCACGTGCAGCCAAGTAGCGCCCTCGGCCAGCCATTGTTGGGCCGTGGCTACCGGGTCGCTGCTAAAGGTTGTTTGTTTGTCGGGATCGCCATATTGCAGCCGGACAACCTGGCCGTCGCGTAAATCAATGGCGGGGTAGATGGTAAAGGTCATGGGAGTTCTCCGTATTGCGTGTTGCGTATTGCGTAGGTAGCTGGTCGTAATTCGTAACTCATAACTCCACATAGTTTTGCAAAATTCTCAGCCCCACCGCCTGGCTTTTTTCGGGGTGGAACTGGATGCCGTAGATGTTGTCTTGGGCCACAATGGCGGCGAAGGGGTGGCCATAATCGGTGCGGGCCAGTACGGCCGTTTCCGCATCCGGATCACAGTAATAGGAGTGGACAAAATACGCATAACTCCCCGCCGCAATCCCCGCCAGCAGCCGGCTCCGCCGCGTGGCCTCAATCTGATTCCAGCCCATATGGGGGATTTTTAGACGGCGGACGGCGGACGGCGGACGGAGGCTGCTATCTTCGTCTTCGGTCTTCGGTCCTCCGTCAAAATCAAAGCGCCGTACCCGCCCCCCAACCAGCCCCAACCCGTTATAGTGGCCCATCTCCTCACTGCTGTCGAACAGGTATTGCATCCCCAGGCAGATGCCGAGGAGGGGTATACCCTTTATAGTCGCTTCTTTGATGGCCGGTTCCAGCCCGCGCTGGCGAATGGCGGCCATGCCGGCCCCAAACGCGCCTACGCCCGGCAGCACCAGCTTCTCGGCCCGGCGTACCGTATCGGGATCGGCCGTTACGACCACATCCGCCCCCACATACTCAAACGCCTTCTGCGCCGACCGCAAATTGCTACCGCCGTAGTCAATCATGGTGATGGTTTGTCTACTCATTTCTTCCTTCTCCCTTCTTACTTTGTCACCGTCCCCTTCGTCGAGGCTACCCCCACCCGGCGCGGGTCGATGGTCAACGCCTGGCGCAGGGCGCGGGTGAGTGCTTTGAAGAGGGCTTCGGCCTGATGGTGGTCATTACGGCCGTTGACCTGCGCGTGTAGGGTCAACCGAGCCTGAACCGCCAGGCTCTCAAAAAAGTGCTGTACCAGGTCGGTGGGGAACTGGCCGATAGTGGGCGTGGCCCATTCTGCGTTGAAGACGGTATACGGCCGTCCGCTAAAGTCCACGACTACAAAAGCCAGGGCTTCATCCATCGGCACATAGGCATGGCCCACCCGCTGGATGCCCTGCCGGTCGCCGGCGGCCTGATCCAACACCTGCCCCAGCACAATGGCGCAATCCTCAATGGTATGATGGCTGTCGATGTGTAAATCCCCTACCGCCTTGACCTGCAGATCAAAGAGGCCGTGGACGGCAACGGCCGTTAGCATATGGTCCAAAAAGCCAACCCCCGTGCTGATCTCATGCTGCCCCGTCCCGTCCAGGTTGAGGCTGATGGTAATGTCCGTTTCGCTGGTCTGGCGGTGAATGGTGGCTTGTCGTTTCATGGCGTATCCTTTGACGGAGGACCGAAGACGGAGGACCGAGGTGTATGATTCTCCGTCCTCCGTCTTCCGTCCTCGGTCACATCTGGTTAATCAGTTCTTCCAGCAACCGCTCCGTATCCTCTGGCCGGCCGATGCTGACGCGGATGCAGTTGTCCAGGCCCGGTTTGTTGAAGTAGCGGACCAGGATACTGACCTGTTCTAACGCCAATTTTAACGCTTTGGCGTCACGGCCGATGACGCGGCAGAGGATGAAGTTGCTCTGGCTGGGGTAGGGTTGGAGATAGGGAATCTTGGCCAGGGCAGCGGCCAATTGTTCCCGCTCCTGCACAATTAGATCGACCTTTTCGTGTAGCCAACCGAGGTCGGCCAGGGCCGCCAGGGCCGCATTGGAGGCGGCCACGTTGACGTTGTAGGGCTGCTTGATTTTCCACATGTGGGGCAGCAGCCAGTCGGGGAACGCGCCATAGCCGACTCGTAAACCGGCCAATCCAGCCAGCTTGCTAAAGGTACGCAGGACGGCCAGGTTGTCAAACTGCTCGACCCACTGGATGCGACTAGGGTAGCCGCTGACCTGGGCAAATTCGACGTAGGCTTCGTCCAGAATGACGAGGGTAGGCAGGCGCAGCAGGCGGCGCAAGGTGTCGTCGTCAATCAGGCTACCGTCGGGGTTGTTGGGGGTGCAGAGGAACAACACTTTGGCCTGGTGCGTCTGGACCGCTTTTTCTATGGCGGCCACATTCAGGCTAAAATCTTCGTGGCGGGGCACGGCCGCGTAGCGACCGGCGTTAACGGCCGTACTAAAGGGATACATGCCAAACGTGGGCGGGCAATCGACCACCACATCGCCCGGCTGCAAAACGACGCGCAGCACCAGGTCGATTAGTTCATCGGCCCCCATGCCAGCCATCAGCCGCGCCTTGGGTACGCCCACAAAGTCGCTGAGGGCGTCGCGCAGGGCGTTGGCTTCGGGGTCGGGGTAGATGTGGTAGAAACGGCCGTTGGCCAACGCCTCTAACACGCGTGGAGAGGGGCCATACGGGTTTTCATTGGCATCCAGCTTGACTATATCGGCCGCAGCCCGCCCCAGCCGCTTTGACAGCACCTCAAAGGGCACAATCGGCACATACGGCTCCATCTCTACAATATCCGGTCTAATCCAGTCTAATTTGTCCATGATTCTCCAAAAACGGTTACGCGGAGTTACGCAGACCTGTCCTGAGCAACGCCGAAGGAGGACCGCAGACTTGTGCTGAGCGCAGCCGAAGTAGTTGCACAGAGAAAAGCTGAGAAGCATTTTCTTCTGTTTTTCTCCGTGAAACTCCGCGTGTCCTCCGTGCATCTCCGCGTAACATCTTTACTCCAACCGTCTATAAGCTGCGTTGGCGTGGGCGGTGAGCTGCTCGGCTTCGGCAATGATGGCGGCGGCCTGGCTCAGTTCACGTGACGTGTCGTCGTCCAGCCGGATGATGCTGCTGATTTTGACGAAATCGGCCAGGTTGAGCGGCGAGGCAAAGCGGGCCGTGCCGCCGGTGGGCATGACGTGGCTCGGTCCGGCCACGTAGTCGCCCAGAACCTCAAAGCTGCGCTCGCCCACAAAGAGGCCGCCGGCGTCGGGGATTTTGGCGATGAGCGCGTCGGGATCGGCCGTGGCAATGCAGGTATGCTCGGCGGCAAAATCGCTGGCCAGTTGGCAGGCTTCGTCCAGATCGGCCGTTATTACAATACCCCCTTGATTGGCTAAGGAAACGGCCGTTATCTCCGACCGGCTCAACTGTGTCATCTGCTGTCCAATCTCGGCCTGCACCTGCTCGGCCAGAGTGCGAGAGGGGGTAAATAGAATGGCGGTAGCCAGTACGTCATGCTCGGCCTGAGCCAGCATATCGGCCGCAACCCAGGCGGGATCGGCCGTTTCGTCAGCCACCACCACCGTTTCCGTCGGCCCATACAGCCCGTCAATGCCCACGATGCCGTACAACTGCTTTTTAGCCAGCGTCACAAACAGGTTGCCCGCGCCCACAATTTTGTCCACGCGAGCCACGCTATCTGTACCCAAAGCCAGGGCCGCGACCGCCTGCGCCCCGCCCAGCGTATAGATGGTATCAATGCCGGTAATGTGGGCCGCGGCCAAAATCACGTCGGGCACTGCGCCACCATCTCGACCGGGCGGGGTGGCCACGACAATGTGTGGCACCCCGGCCACCTGTGCCGGAATGACCGACATGAGCAGGGAGGAGGGCAAGGGGGCGGTGCCGCCGGGGACGTAAACGCCGACCCGGTTGATGGGGGTGACGCGCTGCCCCAAACGGCCGCCCATTTCGGCCGTTTCCCAATTAGGCAGGGGTTGGTAGCTATGGAACTGGCGAATCCGATCCGCCGCCAGCCGCAGGGCGTCGGCCAACCTGGTGGGGATGCGGGAAACGGCCGTTTCAATCGCCCCCCTACCCACCACAAAATTGTCCAGATCCGCCCCGTCCAACCGACTGGTCCATTCACGCAGCGCCTCATCACCGCGCCGGGCCACGTCGTCGATGATTTGAGAAACGGCCGTGTCTGGCGTACTCTCCTCCCCAAACATCCCATCCAAACTGGCCTGTAAAGAAGGCGGCACATTCGGCCGTAACGCCATCTCCCGCCGCAAAATACGCTTGTTTGCTTCGTTGACTGTGTAAATCTGTATCATTGTTTTCTCCTCGTAAAACATAACGCGGCGCAGCCACAACCAAAAGATTTGACGCAGAGACGCAGAGGCGCAGAGAGGTGATTTCTCCGTGTCTCTGCGCTTCTGCGTTAAAATTAACGCGGATGGCGCAAACTTTGCGGAGTAACGCCGTAATGCTTGTTCGCCGAGCCGACTACGCACTACGCACTACGCACTACGCAATACGTTCTCTAACATCGCCTTATACCTCACCGGCTCCTCTTCAAAAATATAAGTACAGGGGGACACAATCACGCCACTGCCGCCGATGGCCCTCAGTTCGCGGATGGCGGCGAACAGGTCGCGCTTGTGGACGACGATATTGATGGCGTACCAATCCAGCCCATTGTCCAGCCCCTCGCGGCCCACGACGCGGGCGATGGTGGGGCCTTGTAGGCCGCCGATGTGGGGCTGCTCAAACATGGCGGCGGCAATCGCTTCCGGCGATTCGCCCCGGATGTTGGCCGTGACGATGTGGGACTCTTTGGCCCGCAGATGGGCTTCGATATATTCCAGCAGTTGGCGGGCCGTTGCCAGCACGTCGGGCCGCTGCTGGAGGGCCTGTTTGTTGGCAATCAGGGTGGCCTGCGAGGCTAAAATCTGGCCGTCGTCCAGAGGGCGCAAATGGTTGTCGCGCAGCGTAATACCGGAGGAGACCAGGTCGCTGATCAGGTCGGCGTAGCCAATGGCCGGGGCGATTTCCAGCGTGCCTTCGACGGTGACAAGGCTGTAATTGTCTACCCCATGCTGGTCGAGGAACTGGCCGGTCAGGTTGGGGAATTTGGTGGCGATGCGGAGGGAACGGCCGTTTGCCCTTAACCTCTCCGCCCATTCAACCACGCCCGCCATATCGGTCACAGGGCTGGCTTCCGGCGCAGCCAGGTGCAGGCGGCAGGGGCCAAAACCGAGCGCATCGTGCAGGGCCAGGACGTTATCGTCGCCAAACGCCTTTTCGGCCACGATGTCCAGCCCCGTAATGCCAAAATCCATCGTGCCCTGCCGCACGCCGACCACAATGTCAGACGGCCGTTGAAACAAAACCGACACCCCCGGCAATCCGGGAATCGTCGCCTCATACTGGCGCGGATTGGGCCGAAAAACGGCCAGACCACAGTTGGCCAGAAAATCAAAGGTGTCCTGGTACAAAGCCCCCTTGCTGGGCAGCGCCAGGCGAATGTCTGTGCGGGTCATAATGTCTCCGTAGTGCGTAGTTCGTAGTGCGTAAGGATTTGCTACGAACTACGCACTACGTACTATAAATAAAAAAAACCCTCCCCGGAAATCGAGGAGGGTCAGAAAACTCTTTTAACTTGTGTCAACCGGCTGCTAATCAGCCGCCAACCACCTCATTCCAGGGCAAAGCGCCGCGCTGTTGTATGCGCGTGGTGGCTATGATGGTGGCTGGTGTTGTTGGGTTGACAATTGTTCATAACGATGGGAAGTCTAGCATAGGTTGGGGGCCTGGTCAATAGTCATTAGTGTCTGTGGTTACTTTTTGGAAGTAGTTGTCAAACCGGATCAAACTGATCAATAATTACTTCCCCTTCTGGGAACTCGGCAACAATCTTCAAATTACCACCCATAGCAGCAAGTAATTTACGCAGCGTACTAATACGCATATCTTCTTGGTTTTCCATTTTTGATAGAGCTGCTTGATTTATCTGCAAAGTAGTTGCCAAATCTTGCTGTGTAAAGTGACGCGCCTGACGTAGCTCTTGTAAGGCCATGCCAAGCAGCAATGCTTGTGCTTGTTCTTCAATCTTTTCGCGCCGTTGGGGCGACATCTCTTCTTTGAGCTGCTTAAATGATTTTGTCATTATAGTAATCCTTCATCTGCCAATAGCCTGAGATGATCATCATATAACTTATCGGCTATAGGAATGTGTTCGTCATACCATCTATTATTGCCTGTTTTGTTACCTCCGATGAGTAGAATTGCTGTCCGTCGCGGATCGAACGCATACAAAATACGGAATGGGTCTCCTTTATGCTGAATACGAAGTTCTCTCATGTGGGTATGCCTTGAGCCTGTGACGCTGGAACTGTATGGGTAAGGTCGAGAAGGACCTTTATGCTCTAATAAGGTTACAACCACTGCTACAGAATCTTGTTGATCTTCATTGAGTGTTGACCACCATTGCCCAAATTCATCAGTATATTCGACATTCCAATTCATGATGAGATGAATTATAACCTAAAGGTTATATAACTGCAAAGTTATTACTATACACTGGAAGAGCAAGGCTTGTCAGACTCCACCACCAACGGCCGTTTCTCCGGCAAATACCAGATAGCGACCAAAGCCACCAGCAGGAATACCATACCCGTTAGCAAGAAGGTGGAGCGCAGGCCAAACCAGGTGGCAGCGGCTGCCCCCAGCAGCGGGGCCACGGCGCGAGAAGCGGCCACAATCGAGTTGTCGATGCCAAAAGCGTTGCCTTCTTCTCCAGGCTCGGTATAGCCCGCCAGCAGCGCGCCCAGGGCCGGCGTCATGCCGCCGGCCGCTGCGCCGGTCAGCAGTTGCAGCAGAAGCAACTGCCAGATGTCGGTCACAAAGGCTTGCGGCAGATAGAAGAGGGCCGCCGCCAGCGCACTGTAGCGCAAAATGCGCCGGTGGCCCCAGCGGTCGCCCAAACGTCCCAGGACAACGGCCGTCATCGTGCTGGCTCCGGCTGCCAATCCCACAATCAGGCCGGTCATGGTGTTGATGCGGCCGTCGGCGGGCATAATCGTCACAATAAAGAGGGGGGCAATGGGGATGATAATCACGCGAGCCAGGTGGGACAAAAAGCTGAGCAGATAGGTCACAGAAACGCCGGGAGCCAGGACCACATGCTGCCAATCGCTCAACAGCGTGCGCTTTTGCTCGCTTTCGGTAACGCGCGGCGTAAACTTTTCGGTCACACCGAAATGAACGAGCAAACCGGAAGCGAAGAGGAGAACGGCCGTTAACACAAACGTCATCTGGTAGCCCACCGTATCGGCCATAACGCCCCCAATCAGGGGACCGATGGCAATCCCGGCCAGCAGCCCCATTTGCAACATACCCATGGCGTAGCCCATCTGGTTGCGCGGTGCGACCGAGGCGACCAGCGCGTTGGCTGCCGCCACCGTACCAGTCACCATCCCTTGCAGCGCCCGCAGCAGTACCAGCTCCTCGGCCGTACGCACAAAGCCCATCAGCAGCAAGATTATCGCGCCGCCGAACATGGCTCGCTGCACCATCAGTTTACGGCCGTAGCGGTCCGCCACCGCTCCCCACAGTGGCGAGGCGATCATCATCGTCAGCGCCTGTGCCGAAAAGACCGCGCCCGCTAAGAACTCGACGCTCAGCGACGTCCGGCTGCCTAGAAAATCCACATAGAGGGGTAAAAAGGGGAAGATGTTGGAGAAGCCGATGGCCGTCATCAACTGGGCCACGAACATAATCAGCAGCGTGCGCCGCCAGGGTTCAGAGAGGTTGAACATGGAGAGTGCATGTCGGCTTCAGACGATGGGAGGGCGTAATGCGTAAAACGTAATGCGTAACCCAAAAGAGATTACGCATTACGCTATTACGTTTTACGCTGAACACACCTTGAAAGCCTAATTGTTTACCAACTGCTCCAACCGGTCCACGTAGCTGCTCATAACGGCAAAGGTGGTCTCGACCGGTTCGGGCGAGTTCATGTCCACGCCGGCCGCCTGCAAGATGTTGAGCGGATAGTCCGAGCCACCCGCCTTGAGGAAACCCAGGTAGCGGTCGGCGGCCCCGTTTTCGCCGCGCAGCACCTTTTCGGCCAGGGCGTGGGCGGCTGAAATGCCGGTGGTGTACTGGTAGACGTAGAAGTTGTAGTAAAGATGGGTGTGGAAGGCCGCCCAGGTGATGCCTTCCCGATTATGGTCAAAGGTGATTTCCTGGCCATACCCCTCGCCAAACAGGTCGGCCATGAGATCGATGAGGTAATCGGCCGTTAACGCCTGCCCTTTTTCCACCCGTTCATGGATGGCCAGTTCAAAGCGGGCCAGCGTGGGCATAATGAAGAAGTAGCGGTGGAAGTTAGACATCGCTTCTTCAATAACGGCAATCTGGAATTGGGGATCATCATTCGTTTTGAGCAAATAATCCCGTGTTAAGGCTTGGTTAAAATTAGAGGCCACTTCGGCCAGGAAGATGCCGTAACTGGCGTAAATCATGGGCTGGTTGCCCCAGGAGTAGTAAGAATGGAGCGAATGACCCAGCTCATGAGCCAGCGTACTCATGCCGTAGATGTCGTCATTGTGGTTCATCATGATAAAGGGATGGGTGCCGGGGAAGCCGGTCGAGAAGGCCCCAGCCCGCTTGCCCTGGCTGGGGTAGACGTCCACCCAGCGTTCCGTGGTGGCCCCGCGCCGTAGCACGTTGACATAATCCTCTCCCAGCGGCTTCATCCCTTCGCAAATCCAGTCGATGGCCTGTTCGTAGCTGATGTTGGGCTTCTCTTTGGTCAGCGGTGCTTTGATGTCGTAGGGGTAGAGTGTGTCATAACCCAACGCCTGGCGACGAACGCGCCAATAGCGGTGCCAGGTGCCGATATTCTTCTGGAAGGTTTCGAGCGTGTTATGAAAGACCTCAACGGGAATGTGTTTGGGCTTGAGGGAGGCTTCGAGAGAGGAGTTGTAGCCGCGCACACGCATATTGAATACGTCTTGCTTGACGCCGCCCGATAAATTGTTAGCCATCGTGTTTTTGAAAGTCAGGTGGGCGTCGGTGTAATGCTCATAGGCGGTGCGGCGCGTCTCCCTGTCTGGGCTAGAGATGAGAGCGCCAATATTGCCCTGCCCGATTTCGATGGGATCACCCTCGCTAGGCTGGGCTGGCTCAAAGGGAAGGTCGGTGTTGGCCAGCACCCCGTGGGTAGCTGACGCGGTACGGAAGGCGTCGCTGACCAGGCCCAACACCTGCTCTACCTCGGCCGAGCGCACATGCTCCTGCCGCTTGAACAAGGTCTCAAAGTAGTGGCCAAAGTGGGCCAACTCTTCGTGGCTGGCCTGCCAATCTTTAAGCGTATCGTGGCCGATGGCCAGCAGTTCTGGCTCGACAAAGGCGATGGTGGCCATGGCCTGGCCAAACATGCCCTGCGCCTGGTCGTTGCGGGCGGCTGCTTCCTGATCGGCCGTATTCACCGCGTAAAACATGCTGGGATAGACAAATACCTTACCGGCCTTCCTGTAGAGTTCTTCTAGCTGGGCCATACAGGCGGCCACGGCTTCTGGTCCTTCATTGAGCCGGCCGCGCCAGGCGGTGATCTGAGGCAGCAACTCTTTGACCTCTTCCAGGCCGGCCGCCCAGGCTTCGTTGTTGGGGAAAATGCTGTAGGGGTTCCAGGTATACTGCTCAGGAATTTCGTTGCGGTCACGCAGTTTTTCAGACATAGTGGGGTCTCCGAATTATGAATTATGAAGGATGAATTATGAATTGTGAAGCTGTACCCATCCTTCACGCTGTTAGATGTTAGTCTAATTATAGTGGGAATGGCACACAAGGGCAATGTTGCGAGGTGGCGAGGTAGCGAAGTGGCAACATAGCCTTGCCACTCCGCCACCTCGCCACTTCGCTTCTCCGCCACCCCGCCACCCCGCTTCTCCGCCACCTCGCCACCTCGCCACCATGTCATGTATAATTACCCCCATGAGCGAAGCAGAGCGTTTGACGTATGAAACGGCCGTTCAAGATTTCCGCCGCGCCCGTAAGCAGGCGGCTATGGCCCAGTTGGTGGCCCGCTTTACCGGCCGCTCCGATGAGCTGTTGGCCTACCACGAGGTCAGCAACCACATCAAGTCAGCCCCCATTGTCGAAGCGGGCGTGCAGGAGATTCCGCTCAAGGCGATTGTGGGCAGTGTCGGCCGTTACAAAGATTTCACCCGCGAATTTCTGCCCAAAAAAGACAGCAACGAAGAGCGCTGGGCGCGGGTGCGAGCCTCGGTCAGCGAGATGCGCGGCTGGCCGCCCATTGAGGTCTACCAGATTGGCGAGGTCTACTTTGTCAAGGACGGCAACCACCGCGTTTCGGTGGCCCGTCAGTTGGGAGTAGACACCATCACCGCTTACGTCACCCGCCTGGACGCCAATATCACCCTGCAAGCCGACGACGATCCCGACGAAATTATCTGCAAGGTACGCTACGCCGAGTTCCTGGAAGAGACCGGCCTGGACCAGCTAAGGCCCGATGCCGATTTGCTCATGACCTTCTGCGGCCATTACCGCGTCCTGCTGGATCAGATTGAGGCTTACCGGCAGCGGGCCGGCCAGGAGCATCAAGCGGCATTGACCTGGGCCGAGGCGGTCGCCGGCTGGTATGACCAGGTTTACCTGCCCACCATCGAACTGGTGCAGGAACAGGGCATTCTGCGCCACTTTCCGCAGCGAACCGAGGCCGACATGTACTTTTTGCTCTGGGAACGGCGCGAAGAGTTAGAGCAGGCGTTGGGCTGGCACATAGATACGGAAACGGCCGTGTCTGACCTGGTAGACGAAACGGAAGCCCCCTCGCTGGTGCGGCGCATCGGGCGGCGGCTGCGAAAAGCACTCGTGCCCGCCGAACTGCGCGACGGTCCCCAGCCCGGTTGGTGGCGCAAACAACGGTTGTCCCTGCGCCGCCACGACCAGCTTTTTGCCAACATCCTGGTGGGCATTCCCGGCGAAAACGACGACTGGCGTGCCCTGGAGCAGGCTCTCATTGTGGCCCAAAAAGAGGACGGCCGTTTACATGGTCTGCACGTCGTTGAGGATACCAGCGGCCTGCCCGGTACCGACATGGCCACGCTGGAGCAAACGCCCACGGGCCAGCGTATTTGCGCCATGTTCCAAAAGCGGCGGGCCGAGGCTGATGTGCCCGGCGAACTGGCCCTGGTGGCCGGTGAACTGGTAGATACGTTTGTGCGGCGGGCCGCCTGGAACGATCTGGTGGTGGTCAAGCGCAGCCAGGATGATGCCCACCTGACCGAGCGCTTCAAACAATTTGTGCAGCATTGTTCCCGACCCATTCTGGCCGTCCCTGGCTCTGTTTCCCCCCTGGACCGGGCGTTGCTGGCCTACGACGGCAGCGCCAAAGCCGACGAGGCCCTCTTTGTAGCCACCTATATCGCCGCTCGCTGGCAGGCCGCGCTGACGGTCGTCACCGTAGAGACTGACTACACCAGCAGCGAGGCGCTGGACAAGGCGCGGGATTACCTGACCCGCTACGACGTAACGGCCGAATACGTCCTGCGCCAGAAACCAATTGCCGAGGCAGTCATGGAAACGGCCGTATCCCACCAGAGCAACCTGCTCATCATGGGCGGCTTCGGCTTTCGTCCCGTCCTGCACCTGATGCTGGGCAGCACCGTGGATCACGTGTTGACCCACTTTAAGCAGCCGATACTCATCTGTCGTTGACAATTCGGGGAACAGCATGGGTAATTACCACATTGCGATTGAGGATTTTCGACGGGCGCGGCGGCAGGCGGCCGTACAGGATCTAATTGGTCGCCTGTCTGGCCAGACCAACGAACTGCTGGCTTATGACGACATCCGTCGGCAATTACAGGCCACCAATCTACGTAGCGCAGGTCTGCACGACATCCCTTTGGATGCTATTGTGGGTAGCGTGGGACGGGCCAAAGATTTTACGCGCAGCTTTTTGCCCCGTAACGACAGCTATGAGCAGCGCTGGGCGCGGGTCAAAGAGGCTATCAACGATGCGGCCGGCGTGCCGCCCATCGAGGTTTACAAAGTGGGAGATGCTTACTTCGTGATCGACGGCAACCATCGCGTTTCTGTAGCCCGACAGATGAATTTGAAGACCATCGCGGCCCAGGTTACCGAAGTGGACACGCGCGTACCCCTTTCACCGACCGATGACCCGGAAGAAATTATCTGCAAAGCTCGCTATGCTGAGTTTTTGGAAACAACTGATCTGGACAAACTGCGCCCGGAAGCCGATTTACTCATGACCTTTTGCGGCAGCTATCGTCTGCTGGAGGAACATATTGACGTCCATCGCTACTTTTTGGGGTTGGACTGGCAGCGGGATGTGGGCTGGGAAGAGGCAGTAGTTAACTGGTATGACAACATCTACACGCCCATTGTGGCCCTGATTCATGAGCGTGGCTTGCTTCACGAGTTTCCGGGCCGAACGGAAACGGATTTATATGTCATACTGGCTGAATATCGGGCCGAGCTGGAGACGTCATTGGGCTGGACGGTGGGGGCAGAGTCGGTAGCCAATCAGTTGGCTGACAGCAAAAGCCAACGGCCGTCCCGTGTTATGGCTCGGTTTGGCCATCGTTTACGCACTATGCTCACGCCTGAAGAACTGATCTCCGGTCCACCCACCGGCAGTTGGCGGCAGGATCGGCTGGCCACGCGCCAGGATGAGCGGCTCTTTGCCGACATTCTGGTGGCTGCCCGCGGTGCTGAGGAAGATATGGCCATGTTGGACCACGCTATTCTGCTGGCCCAGCGCGAAGGGGCGCGGCTGCTGGCCTTTCACGTCCGTAAACCAAACGAAACGGAAGAGGAGGCTGAACCAGTACGGCAGCGGTTTGAGGATCGCTGCCGGGCGGCCGGGGTCAACGTAGCGGCCGCAACGCAGGCGTCTACCAGCACCTCACGGGAAATAATCGCACGGGCTGTTTATGCCGATCTGGTGGTGCTGCATCTGAACCATCCGCCCGGCGAAAAGCTGCTGGGGCGATTGAGTTCCGGTTTTCGCAAGATTATTCACCGGTCGCCGCGACCGATTTTGGCCGTGCCTACTGGCGTGCAGTCGCCGATGGACAGAGCGCTGCTGGCCTATGACGGTAGTGACAAGGCCCAGGAAGCGCTTTTTGTGGCGGCTTATATTGCCCAGCGCTGGGGCGTGCAACTGGCTGTGGTGACGGTGTTGAAGGATGAGTTGCATCAGCAAGCGTTGGCTGAGGCGCAGGCATATTTGGCAGATCAGGGGGTAACGGCCGTTTACCACGAACGCCCGCGCCCTGAAAGCGGCACTTCTCAGGCCATTTTGGAGGTGGCCGCTGAAGAGAACAGTAATTTGTTATTGTTGGGTGGCTACCAGGATAGCCCGGTGATGCAGGTGGTCTTGGGTAGCACCCTGGACCGGTTGTTGCGCGAGTTTTCACAGCCGATGTTGATTTGTCGTTAAGCTGGTAGTGGAGGTTTTGTTACGTGTCATTCAATCCATTTAGTCGTTTCTTGGGACAGTGGTCGCAAGATCGGCCGTTTACCGAGTTTGTAGCCTATTGGGACGAGTTGGAAGCGGTGGTCGTGCGCGTCTACCGCCAAAAGATGACGCCTGATGAGGCCCGGTCCACATTCGAGCGGGTCTGGCCCTGGCTGCGTCAACATTACCCAGCCTGGGAAGCGGAACTACGGCCGTTTTGGCAGCAAACAAAAGCCGCCGGCCAGCCCACTCAATCAGACCCGTTCCAACTCTTACTCGACTTTGACCAACCGGAGGGAATCCTGGATAATTGGAGCGCCATGCAGCACTTGCCGGCAGCACGGGAAGCGATCAACCAATATCTGCGTAGAGCGTAACGCATAGTAGATTAGGAAACCTATCACCCACTACACACTATCTTGGAGGGACAATGAAATCAAAACACAGAAGTAACTTCTTTCTTGGTGCAGCTTTTGGCACATTGGCTTGTATTGTCATCTGGTATTGGTATAAGAGTACGGCCGATGAAGATGCGTTGGATTTGTTGGACCGGTTGGCAGAGATGCAGGCGAAGCTGCGCCAGTTTGCTGAAACGGCCGAGTTTATTCCGTCCTCGCTGGCGACCCCACCGGCCGATCAGCCTCCGTTTGATTGGGAGCATATAAACGGCATCGGCCCCACTTATGCCCGCCGTCTACGCGAGGCCGGTATCGTGGCCCTGCCTGACCTGGCCCATGCCGATCCTGAGCATATTCGGGAAATCACAAAGCTCCAAGCCTGGCAAGCGCATGACCCGCAAGATTGGATTGCCGCAGCGCAGCGCTTGCTCAATGAATGAGTAATAGCGGTAAGAATACCATCAACTATAAACCTTATCTGTTCACCCTTAATGGGGGCAGTCAGTGAAGTCTGTCCCTGCAGGAGAAACAACGATGCAAGTTAACTGCCCATTATGCCCCGCTACTTTCAACCTGTCGGTCGATTTTATGGTGGAAGCCGTGGCTCAGTCGGAAAAGCGAAACCACAAGTTTTATCAGGTGGAGTGTCCGCGCTGTCGCAAGACGGTCAAGGTGGATGTAGCCAAAATGAAAAGCGCCCTCCCGGTAGAGGAGGAGGAGGAAGAGGCGTAGTTGGTTCCTATAGCAGCTGCCCGGCCACTGGCTTGTCATTTATAGAGCCGGTGGTGCTCGATATAGTCATAGACGGCCGTTCCGACCAGGGCTCGCACTGGATAGCCAGCCCGCAGCCAGGCACGTATTTCGGTAGACGAGAGTGACAGGCAAGGCCCAACCAGACAATCAACCGCCGTTTGAATACCGGGCACGGCTTGCACCAATGTTGGCCAGCCGACCTCGGCACCGGGTCGGGCCAGCACGGCCAGGCGACATCCCTGGATAATTTGCTGTGGCTGGTGCCAGGTGGCAAAATCACGCAAAGAATCGCCGCCCAGCAACAGCCAGAAGTCGGCTGGCGCATAATTCTGCCGTAGGAGAGGCAGGAGGCTGCTGGTTGTGTGCGGATACGGCCGTTTGATGTCCGTCGTGTCTAGTTCAAAAGTGGGATAACTACCCAGGGCTAATTGGGTCATAGCCAGGCGATGAGAAACGGCCGTAATTTTTCCCGGTTTATGCACTGGCTCACCAACCGGCAAAAACAGCACCCTATCCAGCTTCAACTGCGCTTGCGCCGTCTCTGCCAGCCAAAAATGCCCCACATGCGGCGGGTCAAATGTCCCTCCTAACAGCCCGATTCGTTGTTTACCCATTGGCACGCTCACTACAGACCATAGACCTCAGACCACTCGACTACTCGACCACGCGACCACTCAACTACCCAACTACTCCGCCCACTCCAGCTCTTCATCCCCAATATACACCATATCCCCCTCCTCAATGCCTGCTTCGCGCAGGGCCTCGGTAATGCCCATGTTCTCCAGAATGCGTTGGAAGCGGTTCAGGGTTGGCTCAAACTCAAAGTAGGTGGTGGCGGCAATGCGTTCGATTTTACGGCCGTGTACACGCCAGCCGTCAGATTCACGCTCAATGGTAAAGGCGTCGGGATCCGCCTGGGCCGTAATGACGACCAGATCGCGCTCAAGTGCTTCCGCTGCGGGCACCTCATCCAGCATTTGTTTGACGCGATACAGCATATCGCGCACGCCCTCACCTGTTACGGCCGAAATAGCGCAGAAAGGGTAGCCCCGTTTTTCAATCTCCTCCGCTAGAATGGGTTCCCAGGCAACCGCGTCGGGCAGGTCCAGCTTATTCAGCACCACAAGCTGCGGCTTTTTCTCTAGTGAAACGTCATAAAGGGCCAATTCCTGGTTGATCATGGCCCAGTCTTCCAGCGGTTCGGCGGCGGCCCCGTCCAACAGGTGAATTAGAACACGGGTGCGCTCTATGTGGCGCAAGAAATCATGGCCCAGCCCCACGCCCTCAGCCGCACCTTCGATCAGGCCGGGAATGTCAGCCAGTACCATCGTTTCATAATCATCGAGAGCGACCACGCCCAGGTTGGGTTGTAGGGTGGTGAAGGGGTAGCTGGCCACTTTGGGATCAGCGTTGCTGACCACTGAGAGCAGGGTCGATTTGCCCGCGTTGGGTACACCCACGATGCCCACATCGGCAATCAGCTTAAGTTCCAGGTTGAGCCACAGGTCTTCGCCTGGCTCTCCCCGGTCAGCAATGCGCGGAGCCTGGTTGACGCTGTTGGCAAAGCGGGCATTGCCGCGTCCGCCGCGTCCGCCGCTCAGAATGAGCGCTTCTTGCCCCTCTTCGGTCAGATCGGCCAGCAGTTCACCCGTGTCGGCGTTGCGAATGACGGTGCCGATGGGAACGGGCAGGCGCAGCGTTTCACCACTGGCCCCGGTCTGGTTCTTGGGACGGCCGTGTACGCCATCTTCTGCTTTCAAATGGACATTGCGCCGGTAGCGCACCAGACTGTTCAGATGCCGGTCGGTATAGAAAACCACATCACCACCGTGTCCACCATCGCCGCCATCAGGACCGCCGAGGGGGACGTGGGCTTCACGCCGGAAGCTGATCATGCCATCGCCGCCGTTGCCGCTTTTTACGTAGATTTTTGCCTGGTCGTAAAACATATGCTTGTTATAAGTGGCGAGTGGCGGGTGGTGAGTAATTGACCCGCTACTCGCTTATAATAGTTCCTTCAATTTCGCCAGCCGCGGATCAATATCGTCTGCTTCACAGCCGCAGTCGGCTTCGTTTAGATTTTGGCCGCATTCCATACACAATCCCTGACAATCCGGCCGGCAGAGCGGCTGCATGGGTGCGGCAATCAGACTTAACTCGCGCACCAGTGGCGCCAGGTCGATAATGCCGCTTTCCTTAACGGCCGGTTCGCCTTCGGGCGCGGTGTAAAAGGGATAGTAAAAAATGTCGTCAAACGTAAACGTGATGGCTACTCGGGTTGCTTCCAGGCAGCGCACGCAGTCGGCGGGCATAGTGCTATGCAGTTCGCCTGACACATAAATGCCTTCTGATGTGCGCGTAAAAACGATCTGTCCTTGCAGCGGTTCTAGCAGCACATCGGGCGTTACGTCAATTGCCGGATAATCTAGCTCGACAGTGCGGGTGGTCCCCCGGATCGATTCGAGTAGGAACCCCACGTTAAAGCGCAGGCGCGACGGCCGTTTTTTCATTGTTTCTTCTGAGCTACTCATTTTCATTACCTGTATCGTGGCAGCGTAACATAGTCAATTAGCTGGTTCGTACGCATTTTGCTACCGTGCCGTTTTGTTCTATCAAGCAAGTGAGTATAACATAGGCAAGAACAAACGTGTAGCGAGAGCGAAGTGGCGAGGTGGCGGTGTGGCGAAGTGGCGAGTTTACACTGCCACGCTGCTACTCTGCCACACCACACTACGGAGGCATGAATGACACAGCAATTCTTAGTGGCTACCCATAATCCGGGCAAAGTAGCGGAATTTGCTACCATGCTGGCTGATTTACGGTTGACCTGGCTGGGGCTGGGTGACGTGGGCATTACGTTGGATGTGCCGGAAACAGGCACGACCTTCTATGAAAACGCGATTCTAAAGGCGCGAGGCTATGCAGCCGCATCACGCCTGATTACGCTGGCGGATGATTCGGGGTTGGAGGTGGATGCCTTGAACGGCCGTCCCGGAATTCACACTGGACGCTACGGTGGCGAGGGATTGACCCATGCCCAGCGCTACCAAAGGCTGCTTAGCGAGTTGCTGGGCGTCCCGTGGGCCGAACGCACGGCCCGCTTTCGTTGTGTCATCGTCGTTGCGCGACCCGACGGGGCACTGCTAGGCTCAACAGAGGGTATTTGCGAAGGGATTATCGCCGAGGCGCCGGCCGGTAATGGCGGTTTTGGTTACGATCCTGTCTTCTATCTGCCCGAACGGGGGCAAACGCTGGCCGAGCTGGCCGCGGCCGATAAAAACCAGGTCAGCCATCGTGGCCAGGCATTGCGAAAAATCGAACCGCTGCTACGGCAGCTAGTCGACCACCAGACTAACGATTAACAATCACTGCTTACCCTCGCCCATCCTGACTCTCTCAGGTATCATCGGGCGCACTGGAAACGTAACCGGGCAGGTGCCTGGGGCTGCTTAGGGTTTGCCCCTGACGGTGCCAAACCTGTCAGACGTGAACATCGACTTAAAAACAACACAGGAACTTTACGATGAGCAAATTCATAATCAGAGGGGGCCAGCCCCTCAACGGAACCATTACGGCCAACGGCAACAAAAATGCAGCGCTCAAGCTGCTGCCTGCCTGTATCTTGACCGACGAGCCGGTCATTCTGCACAATATCCCCGACATTCTGGACGTACGCAATACGCTCCTAATCCTTCAAGACCTGGGCGTAGCAGTGGAATCACTCGCACCGGGTAGCTGGCGCATTCACGCCCACACCGTCAACAAGACAAAGCTGGATGAAGAGTTGGCCGGCCGTATTCGCGCCTCGTTTGTTTTTTCAGGACCCTTGCTCGGACGGTTCGGTCAGGCAACGCTGCCTTTGCCTGGTGGTGATGTTATCGGCGGCCGGCCGCTCGATACCCATATTCGCAGTCTCAAAGAGATGGGCGTGAAAGTGACGATGGTAGATCGGGGCGTCTTTCAAATGGATGCCGACCCGGTGCAGGGTGGCGGGTATTTGCTACTGGCCGAAGCCAGCGTAACGGCGACTGAGAATACGATTATGACGGCCGTTCTTGCTCAAGGCGAAACAGTCATTGACAACGCTGCCTGCGAACCCCACGTGCGTGACCTTTGCCACTTTCTCAACGGCCTCGGTGCCCAAATAAGCGGCATTGGGTCCAATCAGTTAAGGATTCAAGGGGTAGAGCGATTGCACGGGGGCGAATACACTATCGGGGCCGATTTCATGGAAGTAGGCAGCTTTATCGGCGCGGCAGCCATTACCGGCGGCGAGATTCGCATCCAAAACGCCGATCCCCATGACCTGGGCATGGTGCGCCTTGTCTATGAGCGGCTGGGCATTCGTTGGGAGGTAGACGGCAATGATGTCATTGTACCGGCCAACCAGTCTCTAACGGTTGAGGCGGCTTTAGGTGGGCGTGTCCCTCAGATCAAGCCTATGCCCTGGCCCGGCTTCCCACCCGATTTGATGAGCATCGCCGTCGTGATTGCGACGCAGGCGTCAGGCACCGTCTTGCTGCACGACTGGATGTACGAAAGCCGTTTCTTTTTTGTGGACAACCTGACCTTTATGGGGGCACGAATTGTCTTGTGTGATCCCCATCGTGTGATTGTGCAAGGTCCCTGTGACCTGTACGCCAACCCGCACGGCGTTCCCAGCCCGGACATTCGCGCCGGTATGGCTATGCTGTTGGCCGCGCTCTGTGCCGACGGTGAAAGCACGATCCACAATATCCAGCAGATTGATCGCGGTTATGAGCGGATTGAGCGTAAGCTGCAACAATTAGGCGCTGAGATCCAGCGTGTTGCCTAGCGTGAAGCGGGATTTACCCGGCTAAATGGTTGTGAATCATCGGTTCTGAGGCACTTACAGGAGATGGACTCCGCTTAACTGCTGCTTATCCTATTTGACCCTGTGGGGAGCGTCTTGTATAATTCGAGGTCGCTTCACAAGCACACGAACGAACCTACATAGCAGACGGGTTTTTTACCGCAATTTGCTAATTTTCAAACAAGAGGGTGCTAATGTGATGGCCTCAGCCTTATTGCCGAGAGCCATCATATTTTTTTGTGAACCAATCGGCAGGATGAGATTTTTTTGATTCGTCCTTCATAATTCAGAATATGCTATAGGAGTGATTGAGAAATGCCAAAGCGTACATACCAGCCCAAGAAGCGCCGCCGGATGCGGGTTCATGGCTTCCGGGCACGGATGAAAACAAAAGGTGGCCGCAAGGTTTTGAAAGCGCGTCGTAGCAAGGGACGCAAGCGCCTTTCGGTCAAGATGAATGAACATACCAAGCGGATTAACTGGAACGGTTCATCGGCAACTGCCTACCGGTCTCACAAGGCCAGCGGCGGTTTGAAAGGCAGCAAGAAGTAATTGCTGCCGGTGGAGCAGCGTCTACGCCGGGCCGTCGATATTGCCCATGTGCGTCAACATGGGCGGGCCTGGCGTCATCCGCTGTTGGTGCTACTGGCCTGTCCCAACGGCCGTTCCTGCAGCCGCTTCGGGTTTGTGGTTAGCCGACGCATCGGTAAGGCGGTGATACGTAACCGCGTTAAGAGACGGTTGCGTGAGGTAGTCCGCCAGCAGGTTAATCATCTAATCCCTGGTTGGGATTGCCTGTTTATTGCTCGTGAGTCGATTGCTCAGGCAGAGTATAAAGCGGTAGAAACGGCCGTTACCCACCTGTTACAACAAGCGGGGGTACGACCGTAGCCTTTTAGGAAACCGGGTTAACATGGTGTAATAATCAGGTTCTCCGCACACGACTGTATGAAAACGATTGCCCTGGCTATCATTCGCTTTTACCAAAAGCTGATTTCGCCCCTACTGCCCCCAAGCTGTCGCTTTACGCCCACCTGTTCCCACTACAGCTACGAAGCCATACAAAACCATGGTTTTTTCAGGGGAGGGTGGTTAGCCATTAAGCGGATTGGCCGTTGTCATCCCTTTAATCCTGGTGGCTATGATCCCGTTCCGTGAGGCATGGGCGTGCAGCCTGGACGGTACAGGTCTGGCTATGCACTACGAACTGCTCCTGAACCATATGGAGGTTACTCTTTGAAAGCAGTACGACGGTCGGTTAATCGGCCTTCATTTTTAGCAATTATTCTATTAAGCTGGTTGCTGGTTGGTTGTACTATGGTAGACAACGTTAGCTGGCCTGGCCTGGTAACGGATGGGCAGTATGCTTACGTTTCATACGGACCAGGTATTGTGGCCTATGACGTTGAGACCCGTCAGACGAGTTGGGTTTATGCCCCACAGCCGGGTGCGATTAACTTTTTTGCTGCGCCTTCGGTGGCCAACGGCCGTTTAATCGTTGGTGACTATGGTGCGCCTGGTGGTTTCATCAATCCCAGCGTGACCGTCACCATTTATGCCCTGAGCAATGGCAGCCAGCCAGAACCAACCCTGTTGTGGACCGAGCAAGACCTGGCGACAGACCGCATTGTGGCCCCAGCCCTGCAGGTAGGTAATCAGGTTTACATCGGTACGGCCGATAACCAACTGCTGGCTCTCAACGCGGAAACGGGCGATTTGATCTGGCAGTTCCGCACCGGTCACAGCGTGTGGGGCAGCCCGACTTACAAGGACGTGAGCTTTTTTTCTACAAGTCTTGAGCGTCAGGTTGATGGCGTTCTCTTTGTTACGTCACTAGATCGCTCTGTATACGCGCTAGAAGCGGAAACGGGCGACTTGCTGTGGCAGCGGACGTTAGGTGGCGCCATTGCCAGTCAGGCCGTTGTCAACGAGGGTCTGGTTTACGTTAGCAGCTTTGCTCGCGGTGTACATGCCCTCTCCGTAGAAACAGGTGAAGAGCAATGGCTGGCCCCGGCCGATGACTGGGTCTGGGGTGCGCCCGCGCTGGATAACGGGGTGCTGTACTTTGCCAGTGCCCAGGGTGACGTTCATGCCGTGGATGCTGAGACAGGTGCTGAGCTTTGGCGGCAGGAAATTTTAGGTGCTATCCAGACGACGCCTGTTGTACATGGTGATATGCTTTACATTGCGTCTGAGCGACGGGGTGAAAATGGTGGTGGTCTGTTAACCGCACTGTCATTGTCCGAAAACGGCCGTCAGGTATGGCAAAACAACACACCTGAACCTCTCTACACAACCCCGGCAGTTGTGGGCGATTCCGTTGTCGTTGCGTTGCAGAGTGATTCAGCCCTTTTGATCGGCTTTAATCAGGAAACGGGCGTACAGCAGTGGATTCTACCCCCGCCCGAATTGTAGTTGGTTCGTAGTACGTGGTACGTAATAGCCGGTTACGCACGACGCACTACGCAATAACGGAAATTATTAGCTTATGTGGGACACACTCATCCTCAATCCCATGATCAACGCATTGTTGCTGCTCTACGAGCTGGTAGGCGGCAACTTCATTGTCGCGATCACAATTTTTACAGTTATTATCCGACTGTTGACCCTGCCCCTCAATTTGCGCCAGCAGCGCTCTAGCCTGAAAATGCAGGAGATGCAGCCCCAAATTCAGGCTATCCAGAAAAAGTACAAAGATAACCCGCAGAAAATGCAGGAAGAGTTTGTGAAGATTGGCTACAATCCGGCCGAAACACTGGCCGGTTGTTTGCCGCTTCTTATTCAATTCCCCATTTTGATTGGGCTTTACCAGGCGATTCTGGTGATGCTTGGCTCGACGCCCCAATCGCTGTTTGAACTGACTCAGCGTACCTATGAGGGTGTTGACCTGACTGGTCTGCTGCCAATTGACAATACCTTTGTCTGGCTAAACCTGGCCCAGCCCGATCCGCTGTATGTGCTGCCGGTGCTGGTTTTTGCGACCATGTTCTTGCAGCAAAAGCTGTTGATGCCCACGCCTGCGGCCAACCAAGATAACAGCGAGAATCCCATGGCCTCCATGACGCAGACAATGCTATACACCATGCCTATCATGTTCGGCTTTTTCTCGTTGCAGTTTCCGGCCGGTTTGTCGATTTATTTTGTGCTGGTCAATATTATCGGGATTGGGCAGGGCTTTTACATGAAGCAGCAGATGGCCGCCGAGAAGGCGCGACGTGCTGAAATGAAAGCTGCCAGAGGTGAATCAGATGAAACGACGTCTGATGATGAGCAGGATAGCCAGCCGCAAGAGAAAGAAAGCAGCCAGCGTAAAAGCGAAAAGAGTGAGAGCAGCGGCAAATCTAAGAAATCGAAGCGTAAGAAGCGACGTCGCTAACGTGCTATTTGCGAAGACCATAACAGGAAGACTAATTCCTTGTGGTCGTGCTATTGGGAGAGAAGAGTAATGGCAAACAAACGAGAAATCGAAGTAAAAGGGCCAGATGTAGAAACGGCCGTGGCGAATGGATTGTCTAAATTGGGCTTAGCGCGTGATGATGTTATTGTTGAAGTGTTAGATGAGGGTAGTCGTGGTCTGCTGGGTATTGGCGCCAGGGACGCGGTTGTACGCCTCACGGCAATGGTTGCAGTCACCCCACCGCCGCCGGCCAGACCCAAGCCCGCACCGGTAGCAAAGCCTGCGCCACCACCAGTCTCGACAGCTAAACCTGAATCAATTTCGCCCGCACCGGCGTTAACGGCCGTGGCCAAACCCGAACCCGCCACTATTGATGACGAGGAACTAAGCCAGGATGCCGAGGTTGCGGCTGAAGTGCTGACGGCTATTTTAGATGGGATGGGTATCAAGGCTGACGTGGTTGCCACCCTCAATGAGCCGGATGACAAGACGGGTCGTCAGATGGTCGTCTTACAGATCGTCAGCGATGATGATTTGTCCATCTTGATTGGGCCGCGCGGCGAAACGTTGGGTGATCTGCAATACGTCACGCGCCTCATTGCCGGCAACAAACTGCTGCGTCGCACCAATATCACGATTGATGTCCAGGGTTACCGGGAGCGGCGTGAGCAAGCGCTCGCCCGTTTGGCACAGCGCATGGCTGAAAAAGCCCTGAACCGGGGCCAATCCGTCAGTTTAGAACCAATGCCACCCAACGAGCGGCGCATTATCCATATGGCCTTGCGTGATTATGAGGGTGTGTATACCAACTCGGTTGGCGAGGGCAGCCAGCGACGGGTACGGATTTATCTGGAAGATTGATTCTTGACGGAGAACAGAGGACGGAAGACGGAACCGATTGCTTCGTTGCCGTTCCTCCGTCCTCTGTCTCTTTTACAGTATTACCAGCTTAACCTGGGTAACGGCCGTTATCTTTTCCAGTGCATTCAAAGCGGCCGGTTGCGGTTCACTATCCAGGTTAATAACCGACAGGGCCTCGCCGCCTGGCGTGTCCCGACCCATGCGCCATTCCCCAATATTCACATCATAAGCCGCCAAAATCGTACCAATCTGGCCGATGACGCCGGGTACGTCCCGGTTTTGCATAATGAGCAGTACGCCTTCGGGCCGGGCTTCCAGTGTGTAACGATCTACCCGCACCAGGCGTGGTTCACCCCCGCCGAAGAGAACGCCAGCCAGCAGCCGGTCACCACCTGACCAATAGACGCGACAAGAAATCAGGTTGGGATAATCAACCGGCGTCTGTCCCAACGTTTGCGTTACTTTGATCCCGGCCTCTTCGGCCAGGAGAGGGGCGTTGATGTAATTGAGCGGCCCTGCCTGCCTTTTGCCCAGAACGCCCTTGAGCATAGCGGCCGCAATGGCACGGATTAACTCGCTGACTGCTTGGCCGTGTACTTCGATTTCTACCTGCTCGATAGGGCCATCAGCCAGGCCAGCCTGTAATGCACCCAGTTTTTCGGATAGGTCGAGATACGGCCGTATCTCATTGAAATTGCTCACCTGAAAGGGCATATTGACCGTATTGCGGAAATCGGTGCCGCGTAGGGCATCAACCACCTGCTCCACAATCTGGGTGGCCACTTCCCGCTGTGCCTCAACGCTGCTGGCGCCCAAATGAGGGGTGTGCAGCACGTTGGGTAACCCGATGAGCGGGTTGTCTTGCGGCGGCGGTTCACTGCTGTATACGTCCAGCGCGGCCGCTTTGAGTTTGCCGCTTGTCAGGGCCGCCGCCAGGGCTTCTTCGTCAATCAGCTTGCCGCGGGCACAGTTGATCAGTACCGCACCATCCTTCATCGCGTTCAGCGTGCTGGCGTTGATCATCTGGTTGGTTTCCGGCAGCAGGGCGGTGTGGAGCGTGACGTAATCCGATTCGGCCAGCAGATCATCCAGATCGACCAGCAGAACGCCGGCCTGACGCCCCACCTCTTCAGAAATGTAGGGGTCGTAGGCCAGAACCGCCATACCGAACGCTTTGGCTCGCTCGGCGACCAAACGGCCGATTTTGCCAAAGCCGACAATACCCAATGTTTTACCGTGAAGCTGTGTCCCCACAAACTCGGAACGACGCCACTCTTTCTTTTTGAGTGACTCATGGCCAACGGCCGTGTGGCGGCTAACGGCCAGCATGAGGGCCATTGTCTGCTCAGCGGTAGCGATACTGTTGGCTGTCGGTGTATTCATGACGATGATGCCGTGACGGGTGGCAGCGGCAATATCCACGTTGTCCACGCCAATGCCGGCCCGGCCCACGACCACCAGATTAGTCCCGGCGGCCAGAACTTCGGCGGTAGCCTTCGTGCCGCTACGAATAATCAGAGCATCATAGCCGGGCAGAATGGCGTACAATTCTTCCTGGCTCAGCCCCGTCTTCATCTCATACGTTACGTCGGGCATCTCATCCAGCCGGTCCAACCCGGCCTGGCCCAGTTTGTCAGAAAT
>SLGK01000026.1 GCA_007123775.1 Anaerolineae bacterium
TCAGCCGGTGCAGAATGGGTCGAGCCACAAAAAACTGCTCGGTGAAATCCTCATACTGCTTGATGTCGTCATACTTATGGGCCGTCCAGTCATACATAGCCACCACCGCCCGCCGCCCCAAAAATACGCCCTCGGTTATGATCAGCAGCCAATACAACAGCCCAACCAGCAGAAGCAGCAGTAAGATAGTGAGGAGGATGGTGGTTAGTGTCATGGGCACGTAGTTCGTATTGCGTGGTGCGTAACTCTCTGCGTCTCTGCGCCTCTGCGTTATAGATAGCCTGACTGCCGCAGCCAGGCTTTGGTTTGGGCCATGCCGTCGTCGATGGTGACGCGCTGGCGGTAGCCGAGGCGCTGTTCGGCTTTGTGGACGGGGTAGGTAACCTGGTTGAGGTAATATTGGACGCGACGGCCGTTCAGGGGCAAATTGAGGCGCAGCAAATCGGCCGTTTTGGCAACGATGCGGCCCAACCAGAGGGGGGTGTGGCGCAGTGTGCAGCCGGCCATATCGGCGTAATATTGAAAGAAGCGCCGCCAGGTAAGGGGCGGATCGCTCATATTGAATGTTTCACCAACGGCCTGGGGGTAAACGGCCGTTAACAGCAGCCCATCCACCAGATTATCAATATAAACCGGATGAGCATGACCGCTGCCGTCGCCCAACACCATCGGAATACCGCTGCGAATCCGGTTTAGCATCCGCAGCGTCCAGATGTCCGAGCGTGGGCCATAGACCATCGTGGGCCGGACAATGGCCAGCGCCAGCCCCGTCGCCTGGGCCGCTGCCTGCGCCACCTGCTCACCCAGCGCCTTGGTATAGCTGTAGGGATCGGGTTGGGTCGTGTCCAGGGGATAGCACTCGTCAATCTGGCCGGTGCGCGGCGGATCACCATAGACAACCATGCTGCTGACCAATACAAAACGGCCGACACCTGCTGCGCCCGCCAGTTTGACCAGATTGCCAGTGGCCATTACGTTCAGGTCGTGGGCCTTTTCTTTGGAGCCACCCCCCATCCAGGCCGCTGCGTGAATGACCACATCCTGCTCGGCCATTAGTTGGGCCATGCGCTCGCCGTCTTGTATGTCGACCTGCGCCAGACGGACGCCTTGTTGAGCTAAACCAGCCGCTTTGTCCAGATTGCGGCCGATGCCGGTAACAACGGCTGTTTCCTCCGTTGCCAGCCTTTCTGCCACCCGACCACCAATGAAGCCGGTCGCCCCGGTCACCAGCACCCGTTTGCCCGCTAAGGCACCTTCCACATAGCTCATTCGGCCAGCAACCCCTCTTCATGCAGCCATTCCGCTGAGCGGCGCATACCCTCTTCGATAGCAATGCGCTGCTCCCAACCCAGTTGAGTGCGGGCTTTGCTCATGTCGTACACAGCCTGGGTGTCGTAGAAGCGCAGCCGTTCCGGCGTCAGCGGCAGCCCTAGCTGAAAGCGCTCATTCAGCACGGCCACCGGCCAGGCAATCCAATAAGGCACGGTGCGTGGTCGCCGGCCGGCGATCTGGCCCAGGTAGCGAAAATAGTCACGCCAGGTGATGGGGTGGTCGCAAAAGTTGTAAGTTTCGTTACGAGCCTGGGGTGAAACGGCCGTTAACAACATGCCGTCAATCAAGTTATCAACGTAAACGGGGCAGGCCAGCCCGTTGCCTTTGCCAAAGATGACGGGGACACCCTTCTTGACGTAATGGCACAAATTGAGAATCCAGGTCTGGGCGCGGGGACCATAGACCATGCCGGGACGTACAATCACCAGGTCTACGCCTAATTCGGCGGCCAGCTCGCGGGCACGTAACTCAGCGATGGCTTTGGTACGGCCGTAGACATCACGCAGATCGGTCTCTACCGGGTCCGATTCCTTGACCAGCGTCTGGCCCGGCTTGGGCGGTCCGTAAACGTTGACGGAACTGGTATAAATCACCCGCTGCACGCCCGATTGGGCCGCCAGACGCAGCAGAAGGTCGGTCGCTTCCACGTTGCTCCGCAGCGAGATTTCGGGGTCGATCTGATTTCCCTTTTGGGCCGCTATGTGGAAGATAACATCCTGCCCGGTGATGGCCTGAGACATGGCCTCTTTGTCGAGCAGGTCGGCCTTTTGCAGCGTCACGCCAGCCTGGTGCAAAAAGGGGACTTTGTGCAGACTACGACCGGTGCCGGTAACGGCCGTTTCTGTTTCCAACGCCAGCCGCTGCGCCAGCCGGCCGCCAATAAAGCCGGTGGCCCCCGTCACCAGCACACGTTTGTCTTTTAGGGTCTCGATTGTTTGACTTAACATCGCCCAAATTGTAACGGCAAAGCAGCAAATGGAAAAATAGAGCGGTTGGTCTTTTCAGCCTGATCATCTATACTAACAACAGACTACTCAGGTGCAAGGCACTGGCCACAGGAGTTACGATCACCAAGAACGTCCGGCCAGTGCCTCGCACCACTCTGGGGCTTAGTAGTTACGATTGGAGAAAGGCAACACAATGAATGAAACGGCTACTTTGCAAATCACGTTTTCGAAGGATGTAATGGGCCTGCTAGGGACGAAGCCGCAGGCAGCAGAAATGGCTAAAGAGTTCATTATTTTGGGCATGTACCAGGAAGGCCGTATTTCAGGTGGTAAAGCGGCTGAGTTACTTGGTTTAACAAAAGCTGGTTTTGTCTCACTTCTGGCTCGCAAAGGCATCAACTATTTTCAGCATACCGCAGAAGAGTGGGATGAAGAAGTTGAAGTAGTCAACGCCTGGAACGCTGCTAATGCCTGACGTCGTATCTGATACCGGTCCCATTATCGCCCTGGCTCAGATCGGCCAACTTGAGCGGCTGCGTGACACCGGATTCCACATGAGCGACACACTTTATGACCAAGTCCTCCGTAGTGCCGGAGAGCCATAGACAATTCTCAGGTATAAAGGGGGATGATGTGATGCGTGACTCTTTCATCACGCATCACGTTTCACGTCTCGGCTACACTTGTACCAGGTTAGACAAAATCACCGGCCGGGATTGGGTTTCCCGGTAGAAGAAGTTTTCCAGCGTGTGGCGGATGGTGTCCTGAGGGTTGTTAGCACGGCCGTTTTTCTGCCGTAACTTTTTGCTCACCTCGCGCCGGGCCGCATCCAGCAGTTCACCCGATTGGCCCACGTTGACAAAGCCCCGGCTGACGATTTGGGGTTCGCCCGCCAGCTTGTTACGGCCGTTGACCGGCACCATCACCACAATAAAACCATCCTGCGACAACCGCTGCCGGTCGCGCATCACCAGGTCGCCGATCTCACCAATGAGACGGCCGTCTACCAGCACATCATTGGCCGGAATCGACGCCTCCAGCCAGGCTGCCTGACCATCACTGGCCCAAACCAGCCCATTCCGCAGCACAAAAATGTTCTCCGCATCCAGGCCTGCCGCTTTGCCCAGCCCGGCGTGCAGGTGCAAGTGACGTGCCTCGCCGTGAGCCGGAATCAGAAAGCGGGGTTGGACCGTTTCGATCATCTGCTGCATCTCGTCTCGGCTGCCGTGGCCCGACACATGAATCGGGGCCAGCGAACCGTAAACCACCTCCGCGCCGCGCTCAAACAGCTTGTTGAGCATCCGCCCCACGTCTTCCTCGTTACCGGGAATGGTGCCGCCGGAAACGATGATCAGATCACCTGACCGCACCTGAATCTGGCGGTGCTGGCCGGTAGCCATCCGGTTCAGCGCCGAGCGCGGCTCGCCCTGCGCGCCGGTGGAGAGGATGATCAATTCACCATCGGGCGTTTTGTCGTTGACGTCCACCAGCAGCTTGTCAGGCAGGCGCATGTAGCCCAACTCGCGGGCCAGGGTCACATTTTCGACCAGGCTGCGACCGGTGAGTGCGATTTTACGGCCGTGTTTCTGGGCCAGGTCCATAATCGCTTGCAGCCGGGCCAACAGCGAGGAGAAGGTGGCAATGATGATGCGCTGCCCCTGCGCGTTGGCAAACAGCTCGTCCAGCGTGTCGGTTACAACCTGCTCGGTGGGGGTGCGGCCCGGCTTGTCGGCGCCGGTGCTGTCGGCCAGCAGAGCCAACACGCCGTTGGGCGTCAACTTCTTGAGCCGCTGCAAATCGGTGGTGCGCCCACCGGCCGGTGTCTCGTCCAGCTTGTAGTCGCCCGTGTGGACCACTGCGCCTACCGGTGAATCAATCACCAACCCCATGGCGTCAGGGATAGAGTGGGCAACGGGGAAAGGGCTGACGCGAAACGGACCTAAATGGAGCCGGTCGGCCACGGTGATGGTGTGCAGTTGGGCATCGTAAATACCCGCTTCTTCTAGCTGGCGTTTAACCAGGCCCAGCGTCAGAGCCGTGCCGTAAATGGGGGCGTTGACTCGTTTCAGCAAATAGGGCAGGCCACCAATATGGTCCATGTGGCCGTGCGTCAGCACAATACCGCGCAAAATATCCTGATTCTCGGCCACGTAGTCAAATTGGGGCAGCACCAGGTCAATACCGTACATGTCGTTTTCGGGGAACATCACCCCGCAGTCAATAATAATTTGGTTACGGCCGTATTCTAAAATGGTCATATTCTTACCAATCTCCCCCAGGCCGCCCAGGGGAATAATCTTCAAATTTTTACTCATAATTCTGTTTCGTTGTAAATCGAACTCCTTCATAATAGGACGGAGGACGAAGGACCGATGACAGACGGGTATCTTCCGTCATCCGTCTTTCGTCGTCCGTCTAAATAGTGGCAAACGCACAGCAAAAAAGTGGGTATCAAATACCCGTTTGCTCATTCACCCGCTCATGCTGAGGGCTACCCTACATTGAGATTGTGTCAAAAAATGGGGGTCCACTGCCTGAATGATTTCACTGGGCTTATGTATATCGGAAAACAGTTGTTCTGTCAAACTGGCTAATCTAGGCGAAATTTGTCGCTGCGACCATTGTAATGGATATGGCAATGTTTTATACTTTGTTCGTCAGCAGTTATAGCAGACTAATAGTTGTTGCCTCGTCTGCACCGCCGCCCTCAAAAAATGGGTGGCCTGTTTATCTCTTGCTGATTGTAATGGTAGTCCAGAGGAAAGGTACTGGTATGAAGACAATATTACGTGTTTTGTTGCTGAGCGTTAGCCTCGGCTTGATTGTCCTGGTAGTTTCCCGCATTGGTCTGGCGCAGCCAACCCCCGTTTTTGGCAATATGGATAGTTTGGACCCCGATCAGCAGGCGGCCCTGCGCTATTGGGGCAGCCTGGAAGACCCCAACGTGGCCGCGCTGCTGGCCGCTCAAGGAGGCGAACTCAGCGGCATACTGGGTGAAGCCCACATAGACTACGACAAGGAAACGGGTCAAGTCATCGAGAATCCGACCATCACCTATATTGTGCCAGAGCAGCCCTGGATCGACGCGGAAAAAAGTGCGCCTGAATCTAACGTGATTCGTTTTGGCTCAGCCAATTTGCTGACGGTGACGCCGGGCATAACGGCCGATCTCCGGCAGCAGTTGTCAACCACCGACCAGCCCGCCGAGTATCTGGTGCTGCAATTCATCTTCCCGGTCGATCTGGCCTTGAAAAAACAGTTAGAAGATGTAGGGGTTGTCTTTGGCGATCCGCTCAACAGCCTTTCTTTTTATGCCAAAATACCGGCGCGGGCGGCAACGGCCGTTATCCAGGCCATCGATCAAGGCAAAATCAACTTCGTGGGTCAGGTCCCGCCCACCTTCCAAATCAGCGAACGGCTGCAAGCGCAGATTGAGTTGCTGAATGATATGGAAACGGCCGTGCCCGTCACCGTCCAGCTTTTTGAGCCGCCCACCGAGCGCCAGTTGGCCCAATTCCGCGAGCTGATGAGCATTGAGCGCCGCTCTGACGGGGCTATGTTCTTGCTTGAGGGGTTGATTCCGGTCGGTAATATCTACGCGCTGGCTGCACATACGGCCGTGCAGATGGTCCACGATCATATCATCAACGAATCCGGCGCTTTTGAGATGCCCGATGCCCCCCCGCCACCGTCCGAAAGTCAGGCCAATCTGGAAGGCAACCTGGCCACCGGCGGTGATGTGGTCAAGCAGCTTGGGCGCGACGGCAGCGGCGTCCGCGTCATGGTCATGGACTCCGGCATTGCCCAAACCGCCGGCGGTATCTACCACCCGGACCTGCTCCAGAGCCGCATTCCCGATCAGTACAGCTATTACCCCACGGTCGGCCCCATTGCATCGGCCGTAGACAGCCACGGCACCCACGTGGCCGGGACTATCGGCGGCAGCGGCGTTGGCTCCAGCGGGCAGGCGTGGCAAGGCGTCGCCCCCGGCGTTAACTTTCTCATTTACCGCCTCTGCTGCAACGTGCCCAACGGCTTTGGCTACTTCAACACCGATTTCCAGAACTCATTGACGCGCGGAGCTAACAACCAGGGCGACGTTTCCAACAACAGTTGGGGCGGTGGCAACAACACCTACGCCGTCAGTTCCCAACTGGCTGACCGGGCCGTGCGCGGCGAATTTGGCAACCGCTGGGTCAGCGTTGTCACCATTACCCACAACGACAACAACCTGTCGCGCAGCCCCGGCACGGCCAAAAACGCCATCACCGTGGGCGCGGTGAAAGATGGCAACTGGCCCGCCAACTATGCCGTCCCCTGTCCCGGCGGCGGCACATACAACAACTGGCCGCCCGGCGAGCGCGTCTGTTTTAGTAACTTCGGTCCTATTGATATTAACGGCAACGGCCATTCGCGGGTCAAGCCCGACCTGATGGCCGCCGGGGTACGTACCAACTCCCCTGTCGCCTGGTATCAGTACACGCCTAATCAAAATTATGCCCACTTTAACGGCACCAGTATGGCCGCCCCGCAGGTGACGGGCGGCGTGGCCCAATTCATCGAGGCCTTCCCTGGCTATCGCCAGTGGCCGGAAGTGATTAAAGCGACGCTGATCGCTTCGGCCACCAACGTGGGCGGGTCAGACATTGCCCGCTATGGTCGGGGCATGGTCAATACGTTCCACGCTATCTACAATCAGCCGGGTATCAGCAGCACCCATCGCTGGAGCAGTTCGGTCTCGGCCAGCGGCCAGAACAACAATCATACCTTTACCGTGCCGGCCGGATTTAGCGAAGTGCGCGTGGTCCTGACCTGGGCCGATCCGGTGGCGGGGGCTAACAATGACTCCGTCATCAACGACCTGGACGTGCGTGTCTATGACGCCAACAACATCCTGCGCGGCTCATCCCTGACGCTGGATGATACGGTGGAGTATGTCAAAGTGACCAGCGGCGAACCCGGCGAGTGGCGGATTGAGGTACGGGCTTTTTCCATCTCCTCAGCGCAGCCCTACGGCCTGGCGGCGGTGACGATCATGGAACCGGCCGACCTCTCCATGACGGCCACGATTGATCCGGTGGTAGGGACCATCCTCAGCAACAACTTTTACCTGTACACCACGATAGAAAACAGCGGCTTTGCCGCGCCGGGCAGCTTTGCTCGCCTACAGTTGCCTTCAACAACCTTGTTTACGGTAGAGGGGGCGCGTATTTATCTGGCAGACGGCCGTTCCCATTACTATACGGCCGCTCAGCTTCATAACGATGTCGGCGGTCTTTTCTGGCGGGCGGCCGTGGGCGAAGCGATAGCCGATTACCCGCGCGTGGTGCGCTGGTTTATACGCTATAACGGCTCGGCCGACGACTGTACCGGCAGCCGTACTTTTGAAGCCCGCGCCTACTTCCGCGACAATGGTGGGCTGGCTGTTGGCGGTATTGACTCGGCCCGCTTTGTGCCGGCTTATTGCCAAAACCACCTGCCGCTAATCAGGAATTAGGTGGCTAACCCGGACCAGCAATCTGGGTGAAATCGAGCGCAAACGATTGGCCCGGCGCAGGCACATTAACCTGGTGAAAACCTCGTTGCAGCATCGTCTGCGCCAGGGCCTGGGCCGGACCATCTTCGGCGTGGACGATAAAGGTGTGGGACGGCCGTTTCTGGAAATGGTCAGCCCAGTTTAACAATTCTTGTTGGTCGGCATGGGCGCTCAGCCCGTTTATTGTTTCTACCCGCGCTCTAAGCGTGTACGGCTGGCCGAAGATGTTGACCCGCTTTTGCCTTTCCACCAGACGACGGCCCAGGGTATTGGGAGCCTGCCAGCCCACAATCAGAATCGTGTTACGTGCATCTTCAATGCCATTCTTAAGGTGATGCAAAATGCGGCCAGCCTCAGCCATCCCACTGGCGCTAATAATGACGGCCGGTTCCCGCAAATTGTTCAAGGCCTTTGATTCAGACACAGCCCGTGTATAGCGCATCGATTCAAAACCAAAGGGATCGCGCTGTCCGCTTTCAAGCAAAAACCTGGCCACTTCCTGGTCATAGGCATCAGGATGCAACCGGTAAATTGCGGTGGCCTCAATCGCCAGCGGACTGTCCACGTATACATGGAGATCGGCCGGAATGGCCCCAGTCACCATTAGCTGATGCAGCCGGTAGACCAACTCCTGGGTACGGCCGATGGCAAAAGCGGGCACAATCACTTTGCCGGCGCGGCGGTAGGTCTGATTAACGATCTCGGTGAGGGCTGCGTCAATGTTTTCTTCAGTTGCATGTAGCCGATTACCATACGTGCCTTCAATCAGGAGAATGTCGGCCTTTGTGATGGGGGTTGGGTTGCGAATGATGGGACGATTGGAACGACCCAGGTCGCCACTAAAAACAAGCCGCCGTGTTAGACCGGTCTGCTCATCCTCGATGTCCAGCACCACAATGGCTGAACCTAGAATGTGGCCGGCATCATAAAAAGTCAGGGTAACGCCGGGTAAAATACGATACGGCCGTTCGTAACCAATGGCCACAAAATGTTGCAGGCTGCTCACGGTATCGGCCATCGTGTAAATGGGGGTCAACGGCTGCTCACCATCCCTGGCCCGTCTTTTGTTCAGGTAAGCAATGTCATATTCCTGAATCCTGGCACTATCGCGCAGCATGATGGCACATAAATCCCGCGTGGCAAAGGTAGTGACGATATCCCCACGAAACCCACTCTTCACCAGGTTGGGGATGTTGCCGCTATGGTCAATGTGGGCATGGGACAACACCATCACATCCACAGCGGCCGCGTCAAACGGCAGGTTCTTGTTACGCGCATAACTCTGCTGGCGTGACCCCTGGTAAAGCCCACATTCTAGCAGAATAGAATGCCCGTTGACTTTGAGCAAATATTGTGAGCCGGTAACGGTTTGCACGCCTCCGTGAAATTGTAACTCCATAGCGCATTACCTCTGGCTTGTAGCCGCGCCAGCCGCTTCGTCACTACCGTCAGGACTCACGCAACAAAGATAAAATCTCTGCCCCGTACTCCTGGTAACGCCACGGACCAAGAATAGACAGTTCAGCCAACGCTTCCGGGGTCTGGGGATTCTCTTTAGCAATGTCCCAAATAGCATCACGGCTAACAATAACGTCTGACTCTACGCCGCGAGCGCGGGCACGCATTTTGCGCCAGTGGTGTAGCCGGTCAAAGCGGTTCAGCACTGCTTCGGGTGGCCGTCGGTTGCGGGTGTGGATCGGCAGATCAGCCTGTTGTCCCTGTTCAATCACTTGCAGTAGCCGCCGGCCGTAGCGACGAATTTGGCGCTGGCTCATGCCGTAAATCGACTTAAACTGTCCAATGTGGCGTGGGGCACGCTGGGCCAGTTCGAGCAGGGTGCGGTCGTTGAAAACCTTGAAGTGCGGCTGGTCGCGACGACGGGCCTCTCCGTCCCGAAAGATGGCCAGCTCGCGCAAAACAGCCTGCTGGCGGCGGGTCAAGTCACCGGCGCCGGTGATTGACCAAAAATCGTCGGCGCTGAAGGTATGGTCGGGCAGTGCAACCTCGGTTAATTCGGCAAAAATCTCGTAGGCTTCGGTTAAACGGCCGTGACTCTCCAACTCGGTGAGTAAACGTTCGCGCAAATCGAGCAGGAAGTGGGTATCATGCTGGGCATAAGCCAGGTGGGCGGGCGATAACGGCCGTTTGCACCAGTTAGACCGCTGGTAGCGTTTGTTCAATCTGACGTTAAAAACAGATTGCAGCATGTTGGCCAGCCCATACTGCGAATAACCCAAAATCCGAGCAGCCCACATGGTGTCAAACAGATTTTGCACCTGCCAACCATAGGAACGTTTGAGCAGAATCAGATCATACTCGGCCGCGTGAAACACCTTCTCTACACCCGGATCGTGCAAAATCTCCCCCAGCCCACTCAAATCCAACTCTACCAACGGATCAACAATGTAATCCTGGCCAGGTATGGAAATTTGAATCAGGCAGACGCTTTCCTGGTAGGCATACATGCTATTGGCTTCCAGATCAATGGCCAGACGCGACTCTTTTCGCAATTGGTTCAGACAGATTCGCCATTCAGAGAGGGTTGTGATCAGTTGATGGGGCGGCAGACTCAAAGGGTTTCTCCATTACCTAATAGATTTAATCGTGCATGTGGTGCGCGTGCAGTATATATAAATGAAGGTGTAACGAATGTCAAGCAAGTTATCCAGGTCCAACGGGAAGACAGCGGTCGAACAATAGTCTTTATGTCACTTTAACGAGATATTTGTTGCAGAAAAGGGGTATAGCTAGTACCCTATAAGCCGCGCTTATCAGTGGGCGTTTGGCCTGCGCAGGATGAAGCATTTTTAAGTCGGTAGGTAACCACAGCGACAGGCCGTATGGCGTGGCTGATACGCTTACCCGGTGTGTGAGTACACATAGAAGATGAACGAACGGGCTAAGGTCCTTTACATAGAAGACGACCATTCCAGCCAACGACTGATACAACGCCTGTTGGGTAATCATGGCTACCAGGTCTTCGTGGCCAGTGACGGGCTGGAGGGGGTCTCTTTAGCCCGCGAGGTGCAGCCGGATATTATCCTGATGGACATTAACCTGCCGCAGATAGACGGCCGTTCCATCACCACTCGTCTACGCAGCATTGCCAGCTTTTCTGATCTCCCCATTGTGGCTTTGACCGCCAACAACACGCCCGGTCATCGTGAACTGGCCCTGGCGGCCGGCTGCTCCGGCTTCTTAACCAAGCCCATCAACGTCGATCAGTTCCCTCAGCAGATCGAATCCTTTTTGCAAGGCCACCAACAGCAGCTCTCGCAGGAAGACAAACAATACCACCTGGAGCGACACACCTACCAAATCGTTGAAAACCTGGAAAACAAAGTGCGCGAACTGGAAAGCGCCAACAGGCGATTGATGCGGCTAGAACGCATGAAAAGCGACTTTTTGACCATTGCCTCACATGAGCTACGCACGCCGCTGACCCTGATCAGCGGCTATAGCAATCTGTTGGAAAAGCGACTCAAGATGGAACAATCTGACGTCCTCACTCCCGTCATACAAACGGCCGAGCGACTGAACAAGGGCGTCCAGCGTATGGAGTATGTGGTAGACGAGATTATCCGCGTCTCGCGGGTTTCATCCGGCCTGCTTGACCTGCAACCGGCACCGGTTCCGCTGGCTCAGCTTGTTAGCTCGGTCCGGGAACAGTACCAGGCTATTCTTCAAGAACGCAGGCTGACCATTCATCTTGAGGATGACCTCCACAGGCTGCCACAGATCAAGATAGATAGTGAGCAAATCGAAATCGCGCTAGAAAATGTGATTGGCAATGCTATCAAATTCACACCTGATGGGGGCGATATTTTTGTTTCGGGTCAGCAAGATGAGGCATGGGTCACCCTCAGCGTGCGCGATACGGGCATCGGTATTCCCCAGGCGGACCTGAAGCGCATCTTCGAACAGTTTTACGTGGTAGGCTCTCTGGACCACCATTCGACCAGCAAACATGCGTTTCGCGGTGGGGGCTTGGGCGTTGGGCTGGCCATTGCCCGGGGCATCATGGAAGCCCATCAGGGTCGCATTTGGGCAGACAGCCCTGGCCAGGATGAAGACAGCCTGCCCGGCAGCACTTTTTACCTGGCTTTTCCGGCAGGGCTGGCCGCGCCTGATTGAATGGCTACGCGCCAACAGCACCACCGTAGGCACCATCCCTCACCCACCATTCTTTCCATTTTATGCTACAATTGAGGTTAATCCGTTACCACTATTGTAAAATAGGGTAAGCAATCAGAGTTGACAGGGGTGTTGCCAAAGCAATGTATCAGATTGGCGCAAAAAACCTGTCGTATCCACTTGGACGAAACAGTTATAAGACAATCATGCCCGAACGAGTTGATTTTCTAAAACAGCTTCCTGTTTTTGCGGAGTTAACCGAGGAGGAGTTGATAGACCTGGCCCGTATTGCCACGGAGTATGAGTTTAATGACGGGGCAGTTGTTGCTTATCAACGTGATGTAGCCAACAGCCTGTATATTGTGCGGGAGGGTCGTCTCTTTGCCAAACGAGTAAACAAGCAGGGGGCCGTGCGTGAGACGCAACCGTATGAGAAATGCCAGTACTTTGGTGAAACATGGCTGTTTACGCCCTCTATTCATCCGGCGACGGTCAAAGGCCAGGGCAACGGCCGTATCCTCATCATAGACGGCCCGGGTTTTCTGAAATTTCTGTCTACTCACATGGACGCACTAGAGGCGCTGGCGCCACTATACGACGAAACAACCGGCGAGCAAATTGCCGGCCTGTCACCAGAGGCGTGGGCAGAAGCCGAAAAGTACAGAGACCGTGACGTGCCCGGCAGAACGGCCGTTCACCTGCTGCCCGATGAAATTGTGGAATATAAAACACGCGGCAGCATCCGTTGGCTACTCCTTAATGAGATCATTCCGCTAGGCGGCATCTTGCTTTTTGCGCCATTGGTCTATTATCTGTTTACAGCCGGGCCACTCAGCGAGTACGAAACAGCAGCCTGGATCATTGCCACACTGATTGCCGCTGCCTTTTTGCTGCTCTCTATTCTGGAAGTTTTCGACTGGTACGTCGATTACCTGCTCATAACCAATAAGCATCTTATTCGCCGCGAGTTTGATCTGGCCCGCATTCGCATAAAAAACAGCCAGGTGCCCATCAACCAGGTACAGAGCGTCCGCACGCTGAAACCCGACCTGCTATCCAACCTGCTAGGCGTTGGGTCCATTCGGGTCACTACCGCCTCGCCGGTAGGCACTATCTCCTTCGACCACATCGACAATCCCATTCGCGTGGAAGAGGCAATTGCTCGTCTTACCGCACGGGCACGAACCATTAGTGAAGCCGAATCCCAAACCGTCATGCGCCAATCTTTAGAAGAATATTTTGAGCAACCGCCGGCCTATCGTCAGGTGTCCATGGATGAGGAGCTAGAATTTGACCCCATGCCAGATGAACCGCCCCGGCCCAGCCTGTTGCGTGCACTGCTCAATCGGTACAATTGGCGGGTTGTTGAGGGAGACGTTACTACTTACCGCAAACACGTCTTTGTGTTGGCCCGTGAAGTGGGTGCCCCTGTTATCTTAGGCTTTATGCTGCTGGCCATCTACTCCGTAACGCGCACTTATCTGCCTGAAGTGGATGGTGTGCTGCTGTGGCTGGTTTTCGGGCCTTTATTCCTGGTAAACATCGGCTGGTTCTTTTGGCAGGCCGAAGACTGGCGCAATGACACATTTCAAGTAACCAATCGCTTTGTGATCGATATAGACCGCAAACCGTTTGGTTTCTCGGAGAGTCGTAAACAGGCGCCTCTGTCGCGTATTCAGAACGTCAATGCTGAGCGACCAGGCTTAATTCCCACGCTGTTTAATTATGGCTATGTGCAGGTGGAAACGGCTGGGGCCGAGTCGGACATACAGTTTGAGAACGTGGCCAGACCCAGCGAAATCCAAAGCGACATTTTTCGCCGGCTGGATGAGTACCATCAAGCGCAGCGACAGCTTGAGGGACAACAGCGACGCAAAGAATACGCCGTGCTGATGGATGTATACAAGCAGGCCACCGAACAAGATCGCATTCCGCGGCGCACGCCTGATGCCGATCAGGTTGATTGGCAAGATGAGGGCGGCGAACCAGTAACCCATTACTAAATGGATTGATAAAGAGAAGATGACAATTCTGGACATCGTAACCCTACCCCATGAACTGCTGCGTATGAAGACCGAACCTGTGACGCAGTTTGGTGACGAATTACAGCAGTTGATTGACGACATGATTGAGACCATGCGGGAAGCGCCGGGCGTTGGGCTGGCGGCCCCTCAAATTGGGCGGTCACTGCGCCTGGCCGTCGTTGAAACGCTACCCGATTATGATGAGCAGGGGGAAGAAATCGAGGGCACACGCGACTTATACGTCATTGCCAATCCCGAAGTAGTGTGGACTTCAAGGCAGGAAGTGGCAGGGATTGAGGGTTGCCTCTCAATTCCGGGCTATTTAGGTGAGGTGTTCCGCCCGGAGGAGATTCGGATCAAGGCCCAGGATCGCTACGGCCGTTCCTTCAAGTTACGCCTTCATGACTGGGATGCCCGCATCTTTTTGCACGAGATCGATCATCTGAACGGCGTTCTCTACATCGACCGCCTTACCAGCAAAGAAAATTTCTGGACTGAAGAAGAGTATGTGGCGATGATGGAAGAGGAGCGGGGTAGCGAAGTGGCGAAGTAGCGAGGTGGTGGGCTGGCGAGTGACCAGATAAACTACAAAAGTCTTGAAGACTTTTGTAGTTTCGGACGTACTCGCAACCCGCAACCCGCTCAAGGAGTAAAATCTATGACCCTGACCATTCGTGACGTGGAAAAAATTGCTCATCTAGCCCGACTGGCGCTGACTGAGGCACAGAAGAGCCAATATGCGGAGCAGCTAACGGCCGTTCTCGACTACGCCGCTCGTTTGGATGAGCTAGACCTGGCCGATGTGCCCCCTACCGCCCACGCCGTCGCCCAGCAAAACGTCATGCGCGACGACGAAATTGAACCTTCCCTGCCCCTGGCTGCGCTGCTCCACAACGCTCCCCGGCAGCAGGATAATCAATTCCTAATTCAAACTGTTTTGGATGATCAATAGTGCGTAGTGCGTAGTGCGTAACAAAAGCCGCTACGCACTACGTACTACGCACTACGCACCCATATGACCGATCTTACCCAGCTAACCCTAACCCAACTCCGCGACGCCCTGCGGCGAGGTGAGGTAAGCAGTACGGCCGTTACCCAGGCCACCCTCGACCGCATCGTAGAAATCGACAACGACGTCAAAAGCTACATCACTTTGATGGACGAGCCGGCGTTGGCCCAGGCCGCCGCTGCCGACCAGCGTCTGGCCAACGGGGATGACGCACCACTGCTAGGCGTCCCCATTGCCGTCAAAGACATTATCTGCACCGCCGGCACACCGACGACGGCCGGTAGCAAAATCCTGGAAGAGTTTGTGCCCCCCTACAACGCCTTCGTGGTAGACCAACTGGAGGCGGCCGGGGCCGTCATTCTGGGCAAAACCAACACCGACGAATTCGCCATGGGGTCCTCTACCGAAAACTCCGCCTTTTTTACCACGCGCAACCCCTGGGACCTGAGCCGCGTACCCGGCGGCAGCAGCGGCGGCAGCGCGGCCGCCGTAGCCGCTAATCTGGCCTATGGGGCGCTGGGGACCGACACGGGCGGCAGCGTGCGCCAGCCGGCCGCCCTCTGTGGTGTGGTGGGTCTACGGCCGACTTACGGCCGTATCTCCCGCTGGGGGGTGGTTGCTTTTGCCTCTACGCTGGACCAGGTGGGCACGTTTGGTCGCACCGTAGCCGACTGCGCCGCCCTGTTTGCCGCCGTGGCCGGCTATGACCGGCGCGATTCCACCAGCCTCAATTTGCCCGTGCCGAACGTGGCAGAAGCCCTCACCGGCGACATTGCCGGCCTGCGCGTGGGTGTGCCGGCCGAATTTTTCATTGAGGGATTGGATGCTGAGGTAGAAACGGCCGTGCGTCAAGCCATCGCCCAGTTAGAAGCATTGGGGGCGGAAATCAAGCCAATCAGCCTGCCCCATACCCGCTACGCCCTGCCCGCCTACTACCTGATTGCCCCCGCCGAGGCCAGCTCTAACCTGGGCCGCTACGACGGTGTGGTCTACGGTCCCCGCGTCGAGGGCGTGGATATGATCGACACGGTGAAACAGACACGCAGCCTGTTTGGGTCGGAGGTGAAGCGGCGCATTATGCTGGGTACTTATGCCCTCAGCGCCGGTTACTATGATGCCTATTACGGCCGTGCCCTGAAAGTCCGCACCCTGATCAAACGAGACTTTGAGGCCGCTTTTGGCGAGGTGGACCTGATCGCCGCGTCCACCAGCCCCACCACCGCTTTCAAAATTGGCGAAAGAACGGCCGATCCCCTCAGCATGTACCTGGCCGATATTTTTACCCTGTCGCTTAATCTGAGCGCCAGTTGCGGCCTGTCGGTCCCCTGTGGCTTTGACAGCCAGGGCTTGCCCATCGGTCTGCAACTGATCGGCAACACCTTACAAGAAACCACCATTCTCAACGCCGCCTATGCCTATGAACAAGCTACCGACTGGCATCAGAAACGGCCGTTAATCGTTGACAGTTAATAGAGGTATTGACATGAACCAACCCGACTTCCCCAACAATTTACCCAACGGCGAAGGCTATCGCCACTGGCAGTACAACCCCGTCACCGTCAAAGCCGACAACACCATCGCCGCCATACTTCTAGGCATTGTGTGCATCCTGCTCCTGATCATCATCCTACGCCACCAAAACAAACCTGCTCGTAATTCGTAATTCGTAATTCCCATGAGGTTTTTATGAAAGTCATCATCCCCCTGGCTGGATTTGGCAGCCGAATGCGGCCCCACACCTGGAGTCGGCCCAAACCGCTGCTGCACGTTGCCGGTCACACCATCATTGGCCACCTGCTGGACCGGCTGGCCCCCGTCACGACCGAAGAAGTTGTCTTTGTGGTTGGTTACAAAGGGGACGAAATCGAAAGCTGGATTCGCCACCATTATCCCCATCTGGACAGCCATTTTGTTATCCAGGAAGAAGCGCTGGGGCAGGCCCACGCTCTCTGGCTGTGCCGCGACTTTTTGGGCGAGGATGAGGCATTGGTGGCTTTTGGCGACGGCATTGTTGATGCCTATTATCCGGCCATCCGCGATACCACGGCCGACGGCGTCTGCCTGGTGCAGGAGATGGAAGACCCGCGCAAGTTTGGCGTGGTAGCTATAGACGAGGCCAATCGTATTACAGCTTTCATCGAAAAGCCGACAACAGACGAACACAGGCAGGTGATCGCCGGCATATATTGGTTTCGACACGGCCGTATTCTGCGTGACGCTCTCGATACCGTTATTCGTGAAGAGCGCAAGACCAACGGAGAATATTATCTGGCCGACGCTTATCAGGTCATGTTGCAACAGGGCACACCCCTAGAAGCCAAACCCTGCCACTACTGGCTCGACGCCGGCAACCCGGAGAACATCCTGAACACCAATGCCCGCCTGCTGGCCGTTGGTTTTCATAGCGACGATCTGATCGAGCGCAGCTACCTGGAAGATTTTACCGCCATGCCGCCCGCCTTTTTGCACGCATCAGCTACGGTGAATGCAGCCGTTATCGGTCCTTACGCCTCAATTGGGGCCAACGTCACCATCAAAAACGCCATCGTCCGCAACAGCATCATTGACGAAGGGGCCGTCATCGAAAATTGCATTCTCGACGGTGCCCTCGTCGGCCAGCGTGCCCAGGTGCGCGGGCAAGGGGTGAGTATGTTTGTGGGTGATGATTCAATAGTTGATAGTGCGTAGTACGTATTGCGTAGCCTGCATGAACGCCCGCTACGCAATACGCAATACGCAACACGTACAGGAGTAAACCATGCAAAACTTCATTTCCCGCCGCGTGCAAGCCACGCCACCGTCCGGCATTCGTAAATTTTTCGATATTGCCGCGACGATGGAAAACGTCATCTCGCTGGGCATCGGCGAGCCGGATTTTGTGACGCCTCAGCCCATCTTGCAGGCGGGTATCGACTCGCTCAAGCGGGGCGAGACGGCCTATACCTCTAACAGCGGCACCATTGAGCTGCGGACCGCCCTTAGCCGCCATCTGGCTAACTTGTATGGCGTGTCCTACAATCCGGCCGACGAGATTTTAATTACGGTCGGGGTCAGCGAGGCGTTGTATCTGGCGATGACGGCCGTTCTCAATCCCGGCGATGAGGTGATCATTCCCGAACCCTGCTTTGTTTCATATGCGCCAGAAGTAACCTTTGCTGGTGGTGTGCCAGTGATGGTGCCTACTTACGTCGAGCATAACTTTGAGGTAACGGCCGTTGACATCGCCAAAGCGATCACATCCAAGACCAAAGTAATCTTCCTCGGCTACCCCAACAACCCCACCGGGGCCGTCATGACCCGCCAGACCATGAGCGAAATTGCCCAACTAGCCGAGGTCCACAATCTGCTGCTCATCTCCGACGAAATTTACGACCAGCTTGTCTACGGCGTCGAGCATGTTTGCGTTCCCAGCCTGCCCGGAATGCGGGAGCGCACCATCCTGCTGGGCGGCTTTAGCAAAAATTACGCCATGACCGGCTGGCGCATCGGCTACGCCTGCGCCCCGCCCTATCTACTGGACGCCATGCGGAAAGTCCACCAATACACCATCATGTCGGCCCCCACGACGGGTCAGGCAGCGGCGCTGGTGGCCCTGGAACAGGGCGCACCCCACGTCCTGGCCATGCGCGATGAGTATGACCGGCGGCGGCGGCTGATTGTCGATGGCTTTAACACGCTGGGCCTGGACTGTTTCGAGCCACGCGGTGCCTTTTACGCCTTCCCCTCCATCGCCCGCAGCGGCCTGAGCAGCGATGATTTTGCCATGCGTCTGCTGGAAGAGGAGGAGGTGGCGATGGTTCCGGGCGATGCCTTTGGGGCCAGCGGAGCCGGCTTCATGCGGGCCAGCTACGCCACCGCTTATGAGAAAATTGAGGAAGCGCTGAACCGGATTGAGTCGTTTATGAAGCGGCATGGGTAGTCGTCAGTAGGCAGTAGGCAGCAGGCAGTGTGGAGAAACGGCCGTGAGTGAACACATGAAAGAAAGATGTTGACCGCTGCCTGGCTGAAACAAGTGGGTAAGTGGTCAGGCTCGTTGGCCCTTATTATATTATTGTGGGCCACGCTTTTTCTTTACGCGCCGGCCATTCACTTCGGCTTTATCTGGGATGACCCCATCTGGTTTGGCCACGCCTGGGGCACAAGCTGGTGGGAAACACTGCTGCCCAACCCCGATTTCCAGTTTTACCGGCCGCTGACGATGCTCTATTTCTGGCTCTTCATGCGGCCGGATGGGACTTTTGCCGCCGAATTGCTCCACTGGGTCCAGATCGGCTGGCATTTGCTGAACGTTTGCCTGGCTTATGCGCTGGGGCGACGGCTGGGCCTGGGCACGTGGGTGGCGGTAGCTATGGCAGCGCTGCTGGCTCTGTTGCCCCTGGCTTATCAGGCCGTGGCCTGGGCCGCGCCGCAGCAGCCGTTAGCGGCCGTTTTGCAAAATGGGGCCTGGTTGGCTTATCTGGTGGGGCGGCAGGGTTCTGTAGCCAGTAGTCAGTATTCAGTAGTCAGTAGTCAGTATTCAGTAACCGGGCGGTGGTTTTGGTTCGGGGGGAGCTTACTGCTGTTTGGGTTGGCGCTACTGGTGCAGGAGAGCAGCGTGGCGGTGGCTTTTGTGCCGCTATTGTATGAGTTTTTGCTGCGACTGCGGGTGAGTAGTCGGGCGCAGTTGTGGGCGGTGTTGCAACGGCCGTTTACCTCTGGCTGGGTCTGGGCACTGGCATATCCGCTCACGGCCGTTCTCTTCGTCATTGTCTGGCTGGTAGTGCCGCGCCAGCCGGGGATCACGGGAGTGGCCCTGCAGTTAGAAACGGCCGTATACCTGACCCAGGTGTTGGTTTATCCCTTGCTCGGCCGGCCCTGGGGCTATGATGTGAACGCCGTTTTACCCCCCACCGCACTGTTGGGGCTGCTGCTCCTGGGCGTGGTGGGCTTGTTGACCCTGGCCCACCGCCACGGGCGTGGTCGCCTGGCCCTGTTCGGCCTGCTGTGGGCCGTGTTCGGCCTGCTGCCTTCCTTTGCCGGGCTGGACTTTGAATACGTGCGGCTGGCCGACCGCCTGCTGTACGCTCCGGCGCTGGGGGTGGTTCTGTTGTGGAGCGCGGCCCTCTGGCCCGAAACGAGTGTCGCGGCCTGGCAGCGTTACCTGGCGACCGGGGTCTGGCTGTTGATCATGGTCCAGAGCGTCTGGCTGCTGCTACTCTTTAGCCAGATGTACCGGGCGGGCACGGACCATTTGCAGGCAGCCATATACGAAATGGGTGCAGCCAACGGCCGTTACCTTTTCGTCAACTTTCCCGACCGCTATTTGTTGACACGGCCGTTTTACCCGGTTGGCTCGTGGGGTGTCACCCTGGCCCCCGTCGTGGTTGATCTGGCCGACTTTGTGCCCTTGACCAGACCGAGTTCAACCCAATCCACCTCCTACAGTATGCCCTGGGTGGATACCGCAGCGCGGGCCGAGGGTCCTTACCAGATAGACATGCGCGGCGTGATTATCCAGGCCAATGAACTGTATCAGCAGGCCCAAACCCATGACGCCGTTTACTTAAGCCGCTATGACACCAACGGCCGTTTTCACCTGAACCGCGCCGGTGCCCTCCACCCTAATCCTCATAGCGACTGCCCGCTCGTGCGCTTTGATGATATAATCTGTCTGCATGGGGTTCAGATCAACGCTTCTGCCGACCAGTTAGCCCTGACGCTCGATTGGTCTGCCACAGAACCGATTCCGCCCCATACCACTATTTTTGTCCATATGGGGCAGCCTGATGAACCCCCTCTGGCGCAGGCTGATGGGGATAGCTGGCGCGGCTTGCTGCCCTTAACGAGCTGGCAGCCAGGCCATCTTATTCGTGATGAACGACTGTTGCCCCTGACGAACCGCCCCGACTTGTTAGCCATACGGATTGGCATCTATAATTGGGTCGAGGGCCAGCGCTGGCCGGCCGTTCTGATTGAAGCGGACGGCAGGGAACGGCCGTTGCCCGATGACTTTTATCAGATCAATTATGACCCAGGCGAGTGACCCATGACCACAACCTACGAAGCCGTTATCGGACTGGAAATCCACGCCGAACTGATGACCAATACCAAAATGTTTTGCGGCTGCCGCGTGGTAGACAGTGTGGAGGCGGACCCCAATACGGCCGTTTGTCCTGTTTGCAGCGGTATGCCCGGCATGTTGCCCGTCATCAACCGGCGTGCGGTTGAATTTGCCCTGCGCGTGGCCCTGGCCCTTAACTGTGAAGTGCAGTCCCACAACATCTTTGCCCGCAAAAACTATTTCTATCCCGACCTGCCCAAAGCGTACCAGATCAGCCAGTACGAACTCCCCCTCGGCCTGAACGGCTGGCTAGACGTCGAAGTGGCTGGCGAAACACGCCGCATCGGTATTCGCCGCGTCCACATGGAGGAGGACACGGGTAAGCTGACCCACTTAGAAAGGGGCCACTTAGAAAGGGGCCACTTAGAAAGGGGCCACTTAGAAAGGGGCCACTCTCAAAGTGGCCATTTGGAAACGGGCGGTTCGCTGGTAGACTACAATCGCTCTGGCGTGCCCCTGCTGGAAATCGTCTCCGAGCCGGACATTCGCAGCGGGGAAGAAGCGCGGGCCTATGCCGTAGCCATTCGCCAGATTTTGCGCTACCTGAACGTCAATTCGGGCGATATGGAAAAAGGAGTGCTGCGCGTAGAGCCAAATATCAGCGTACGGCCGGCGGGCAGCCAGACTTTTGGCACGCGCACCGAGTTGAAAAATCTGAACAGCTTCCGCAGTCTGGCCGAAGGCACGGCCTACGAAATTGAGCGGCAAATTGGTATCTTGAATGCGGGTGGCCAGATTGTGCAGGAAACACGGGGTTGGCACGAGGGACGGCGCGAAACGTTCAGCCAGCGCACCAAAGAGGAAGCGGAGGATTACCGCTACTTTCCGGAGCCGGACCTGCCGCCGCTGCACATTGCGCCGGAATGGGTGGAAGCGATCAGAACCAGCCTACCCGAACTACCCCAGTCGAAAGCGGCCCGTTATATGGCCGACTGGGGTCTCTCTGCCTATGAAGCCGGGGTGGTTACGGAGGAGCGGGCGGTGGCGGAATGGTTGGAAACGGCCGTGGCTGCTGGTGGTGATCCCAAAACGGTGGTCAACTGGCTCATCAACAACCTGTTTAGCCTCATGAACGAACACAAGCAGAGCATTGAAGCTATAAAGGTAACGCCCGCCGGATTGGTTGACCTTATCAAGCTGGTTGATGACGCGACCATTAGCCACAGCGCCGCCAAGACCGTGTTAGCCGAGATGTACAGCCGTGGCGCCACGGCCGAAACCATCGTTGCCGCCAAAGGTCTGGCCCAAATCTCCGACGCCGACGCCCTTAGCCAGATCATCAACCAAACCCTCGTCGACAACCCCGACCAGGTGCAGGCCTATCGGGACGGCAAGACCACACTCAAAGGCTGGTTTGTCGGGCAGGTGATGAAGGCCACACGTGGCAAAGCCAACCCCGCTTTGGTTAATCAACTACTAAACCAAGCGCTTTCTGATCCCCAGTAGGTAGACGCTGGTCAGCCGTTTTGGCCACTGGCAGCAGCTCCACTGACCTCTGGAGGCTGCCAAACCGAATCACCCTGACTATTTTCCCAGGTCAACGCCCGTTGTCGTTACGTTTTATTCACGCTTCACCTGACCTGATATGTTATTATTGGGGCGGCTCATTACCTGTGGCTGCCGCTGCTTCATTACTGGCAATCACCTGAACGTCCACAGGTAAGCACACAAACTTTGGAGACGGTATGGCTAACAAAACAGATCCTCCTCGCCACTTCGTGCCCCGCTGGCTTAGCGGTTTCCGAGGCAGCATTGCCCTTGCCACGATTGTGTTCACCTTGATATACATCGTCTGGCTGACCTTCCGATGGGGTGGCGAAGACAATTTCTACCTGATCGACAACCTGCTCAATTTACCCACTTTGTTGCTGGCAGCCCTGGTCTCCTGGCACGTTTTCCGACAACGAGAGCAGGAGCCAGGCATTCGCCGGGGCTGGCTTTTGATTGGTCTTGGCTTCTTTTCCTACTTTTTAGGCAACCTGAGTTGGTTCGTCCTGGAAAGCGTGTTAGGGCTGGAACCTTTCCCCTCTATTGCCGACTTCTTTTATTTGCTGTTCTATCCCCTGCTTTTCGCCGGCTTGTTTTCATTACCCGGCAGCACTTTTCGCCAGAACGAACGTCTGAAATTCGCGCTCGATACCTTGCTCATTCTGCTCACCACAGGCATGTTGATGTGGTACTTTATTATCCAGCCCACAGCCGCAGAATACATGGGCGAACTCTTTACGCAATTCATTGCCGTCGGTTATCCGATCGGCGACTTGTTGCTCATTCTGGCCATTATTGCCGCCCTGCTGCGCCAAAGAGACCGCAACACCAAAGCGGCGCTCTGGATCTTTTTCCTGGCTAACATTATGCACGTGGCTGCGGACGTGCAATTTGCCTACACCGGTCTTCTGGGCGAAGAAATCAGCAATCTGTCCAGTGTCGCCTGGATGGTTGGTTATGCCTTTTACGTGTTGGCCGCCTTGCGACAATCCTACCGTGAGCCGGCACCGTCACAAGATGCAGTTGGGACGAAATTGTTAGACAGGCTGGCCGCCATTCTGCCGGGCTTGATCGTTATTGCCGGCAGCATCACCACTGCCATTATCCTGGTCAACGATTACCAGGCACAAATCGGACTGCTGGCAGGCACAACGTTAGCCATTCTCGTTCTGTTCATCATTCGCATGTATTTGAGTTTTGAGCAGTTCAGTTTTCGCAACCGGCTGGCAGGTAATTTCGCCCTGCTGGCCAGCCTGGTGCTGCTCGTTACATTAACCAGTACATTTGTCAGCTTTCGTCAGGAGTCACGTGCGCAGTACCAACAGCGACTGCTGGGACTGGCCAGCATTATCGCCCTGCAGCAGGATGGCGATCTGCACGCAACCATTCAGCCAGGTGACGAGGAGACCGAGGCTTACAAACAAATCCGTGCCCAAAATGCGGCTTTGCTGGCGACCAATCCCGACATTGCCTACATTTATACCATGCGGCGCAACCCGCAGGGTGACATCTACTTCGTGGTAGATACCGACGAAACAACCGACCATCCTTTAGAAGCGGAACTGGCCCTGATCGGCCAGGTTTACGAGGAAGAGATTCCGGAGATGATGGCCAGTTTTGACGCCGATCACCCAATTGTCGAGGATGAGTTCTACAGCGACGAATGGGGAACGTTCCTGTCGGCCTTTGCCCGATTCTACAGGAGCGACGGGACACCGGAAGGCATTGTTGGTATTGATATCAGGGCGGACGACATTATTGCTAACGAAAGGAACTTCTTGCTTCTCAATATCGGTCTGTTCCTGCTTGTGCTACCCCTTATTGTCCTGGCCGGTTGGCTTCTGGGTAATGGCCTGGCTGCACCCATCGAGAAACTGGCCAATGTGACAGGAAATATTGCTACCGGTCATTTTTCTTATGAATCAGTTGAGTCTACTATTCCCGAAATCCGACTCTTGGACCAATCGTTGCTCTCAATGACCGCGCAGTTAGGCGAATCGGTTGGCAATCTGGAAGCGCGGGTGGCTGAGCGTACCCGTGCCCTGCAGGCCACCACCGAAGTGAGTTACCGTCTGTCCACGATCCTGCACCGGGACCAGTTGGTTAGTGAAGTGGTCCATGCCATTCAGTCCGCTTTCGATTATTATCACGTCCACATCTATCTGTATGATGCGGATGAACAGGTATTGCGGATGGCCGGTGGTACCGGTGAGCCAGCGCAGATTATGCTGGCCCGCAAACACGCTATTCGGGCAGGTACGGGGTTAGTGGGCCAGGCAGGAGCCACAAACCGGCCTGTTCTGGCACCGGACGTAAGCCAGGCTGAAAACTGGTTGCCCAACCCGCTTCTACCCGAAACACGATCGGAGATTGCCATGCCTATTGCCGTTGGGCAGCGTGTCCTGGGTGTCCTGGATGTGCAGCACAACAAGCGCAATGGTTTGACCGAGAACGATCAAGATTTGTTACAGTCGGTGGCCAACCAGACCGCGGTGGTTCTAAACAATATCCAATTGTATGAGCAAACGCAGCAGCGGGCAGAGTACGAAGCATTGGTTAACCGCATTAACCAGCAAATCCAGCGAGCAGTTACGGTTGAGGACATGCTGCAAGTGGCCACACAAGAGTTGGGACAGGCTTTGGGTGCTACCGAGACCGCTATCTATTTGCAGAACAAGGCAGGCAGCCGTAACGGTCACAACCAATCGTAACCAGGTAGAAAAACGGCCGTATTGGGCAGGATTAAATTATGTTAACTAAACTCCAGTATTTACGAACACCACCCGTTTTTGCCGATCCGGAAAAGAACCGCATTGCCGGCATCCTCCACACGGTACTGCTGTTTACGCTGGTAATCCTCGCCCTGGCTGCCATAGCCTCAGGTGTAGTCGACTACATCAACCAGCAAACGCTTGTTGTTACCTGGATCGCCATCGTGGGTATTCTGCTCTTGGCCGGAATGCTCTGGCTGACCCGGCGCGGTCACGTTCAGGCAGCCGGTATTGGGCTGGTGATTAGCATCTTGTTGGTTGTCACCATTACCATCCTTGATTCAGGTGGTATTCAGAATTTCAGCGCCAGCTTTTACGTGGTTGCCATCATTGTGGCCGGCATGGTTTTGGGGGCACGCGGTGCGCTGGCCACGGGTGCTGTAAGTACCATTATTGTGCTGGCTGTGGCTTATGGCCAGAGCAGCGGCCTCCTGATTTTGCCGCCGCCAACTATAACCACACCGACTGTTGTTTATGCGGCCGTATTTATCATCACCGGCCTCTTGATGTACCAGACAGCCCAGATTTACAGCGGCACCCTACGGCAGGTATACCGTACCTACCAGGAATTAGAAGCGTTGAGCAACGTTTTGGAAGAGCGTGTCACCGAGCGCACCCGCGACCTGGCCCTGGCTGTAGAAGTGGGTCGCGAGGTATCACGTATCCGTGATCTGGACCAACTGCTCGCCGAAGCTACAGAACAAATTCGCTCACGCTTTGATCTATATTATGTTCAAATTTACCTGACTGCTAGTAGCAACCAGGAGCTGATTTTGCGCTCTGGTACGGGTGCTGTTGGCCAGCAGTTGGTTCAGGCTGGGCACCGTCTCCCCCTGACGCCAACGTCGATCAATGGTACGGCGGCCGCTGAAAAACGAACTGTTTTGGTCAGTGATACGGGCAAGAGTGCCACATTCCGGCCCAATGCGCTTTTGCCCAAAACACGGTCTGAGGTAGCCGTGCCCTTGATTGCCGGAAACACGGTTGTTGGCGTGCTTAATTTGCAAGGAGACCGGCCCGGCCTTTTGGGCGAAGACGACCTGCCCGCTTTTGAAGCGATAGCCGGTCAGTTAGCTACGGCCATTGAAAACGCCGATCTAATTGCACAACTAACCGAAGCCCAGTCAGAAATTGAAGCGCAAACCCGTCGCCTGGTAAGGGAGGGGTGGCATGATTACCTGGACGGCATTCAGCGCCGTCAACTGGTGGGCTACCGTTACGATGGGCAAACGCAGCAACTGGAAGCATTGGCCGAACTGGAAGAAACGGCCAGTTCGACCAGCTCAGGGCAGGCCGTTGCCCGGCAGCTAACCACACCGATTGTGTTAGGTGGGGAAGAACTGGGCCAGATTCATCTCCAGCTAGACAAAGACGAGGAAGGGTTGGCAGCTAACCGACTGCTGGTAGAAGCGGTGGTGCGCCAGGTGGCACGCCAGGTGGCGCAACATGCTGAAAACCTGCGCCTGGCACAGACCAGTGAAATCGCCCGCAGCCAGGCCGAACAGCGTAGCCAAGAATTGGCACACATCAACCGGATCGTAACGGCCGTGGCCGGTTCCCTCGATTTGCAACAAAGTTTACAGATCATTGCCGATGGCCTGGCGGAAAGTTTGAACGTAGACCAGGCGGCCATTGCCCTTCTCAACGAGGCTGGTGATGGTCTGCAAATTGTAGCCGATCACTTTGATAAGGAACGCTCTTACAGCGCCATCGGTATCACGCTACCGCTGGAAGGTAACGAACTGTCTATTGAGATCTTAACAAAGCGCCAGAGCGTGTGCATTGAAGACGCCCAAAATAACCCACGAACTGCACTCATTCACGAGGCCCTACGCAGTCGCGGCATAGAAACCCTGTATCTCTTCCCCGTCGTGACTGGCAACAAGGCCATTGGCACGGTAGGCATTGATATCCTGGAACAAGGGCGTTTGCTCAGCCCGGAGCAATTGCGCCTGGCCGAAACGATTATTTTCCAGGCGGCAA
>SLGK01000158.1 GCA_007123775.1 Anaerolineae bacterium
AAGGAGAAACGCAGGCGCATGGCCTGACGGAAGAGGTGGCCGTGGCGTATCGGGATTACTCGCAGGCGCGGGTGGACCAGCAGTTATCAGTGGCGGCCAGTCCTCATTTTGAGCGGTGGGGGACGCATGACATGGAGATAACGGCCGTTCGCTTTCTAAACCAATCCGGCCAACCACAACAATCATTTGCCCTCGGCGAGCGGCTTACAATTGAAATAACCTACGTGGCCCACAAACCAGTGGATAATCCGGAGTTTGGGCTGGCTATTTACCATCAAAATGGCACGCACGTTAACGGTCCTAACAGCCGTTTAGCTGGCCTGGACGTTGGTACTGTTACTGGAGAGGGCAAGGTATGGTATCATGTGGAACGATTGCCACTGCTGCCCGCCCGCTATGAGGTAACGGTAGCTATTCATGACAGTCGGCTGGCTTTTGCCTATGATTATCACAAGCAGGCGTATCGGTTTACAGTAACGGCCGTTGAAGGATGTGAAACGGATGGTATTGTGGCGCTACCGGCTGCGTGGGAATGGCAGGCAGGCAGTACCTGATACACGCATAAGTGGCTGTATTTTGGAGACAAGATGAACAAAGCATCCAATAACCGTCATGCTACAGTACATGGGCGCGTCTTCGTTTTAGCCGCCCTCTGCTTATTGATTAGCCTGCTGTTGTGGCAAAGTCAACAGCAGTTGACCGCTGCCAATGACCCTGAATCAGGGCCGCCATTTATGGTTGAATACCCGCTGCCAGCTCATCTGCCCGATGCCGAGCCACGCCACATCATTGCCGAAGCACCGGGCCGTTTGTGGTTTACTTTGCCGGGCGTCAATGCGCTTGGCTCATTGGTGGTCACAGCCACTGTTGATTACACATTTGTTATTTATGCCATACCCACAGCCAACAGTGAGCCACATAATTTGGTGCTTGATAGTACCAATCAGGCTATCTGGTTTACCCAATTAGCGGCCAGTCAAATCGGCCGTTTTGATCTAACCACGCACCAGTTTGAAGAGTTCGCCCTGCCAGCCAACACTAGTCCTACCGGCATCGACCTCGACAGCAGCGGCATGGTTTGGGTTGCCCTGCGTGACAGCAACCAGATTGCCAGATTAAACCCCAACACAGCAACCATTGAGCTGTTCACCTATGGCGTCGCTGGTGCTGCCTTTGCCGATCTCGCCGTTTCCCCGGCCAACCTTATCTGGATGACTTCGCCCGGTCTGAATCGGCTGGTAGCCTACGAGCCTGTGGGGCAGCGCTTTACCTTTGAGCCGGTGGTCGAAATCGGCCTACCCCCTTTTCCGCCACAAGCCATAGCCATGCACGGCACTAGACCCTGGATTTCAGCCCCCACTAAGGGCTGGCTGGGACGCTACGCCCCCGGTACGTTTACCTCTTTTCTCTGGTTTACCACACCCCCCTCCGCTAGTGGGCCAACCGGCATTAGCTATCGTGGGCTGGGGTCAACCCATGAAATCTGGTACGTACAGTCATCGGCCAATCGGGCTGGCCGCCTGTTGGTGGATAATGGTGATAGCGAAATTAAGAACTTTGTGGCTGGCTTGCCTTCGGCCAACAGCCAACCATATGATATTGTGGCAGATAGCAACGGCCATGCCTGGATAACCGCCCCCGGTGCCAACGCGATTGCTGAATGGCGACCGCCATATGTCGTTTATACCTATCTGCCGCTGATACGACAGCCGTGACACCCATTTATCATTAGCAAATAACCAGGCTGAGCGACTGATGTCATTTCGGTGCTTACTATCTAGTAACAAACGAGGTAATTTGAACTATGAGTTTTTGTCTTAAAACCGGCTGGAAACAGCTTGCATCATTGATTAGCGTTGTTGCTCTCTTGAGTTTGCTGACGGCAATGTGGCCCAATGGCGAAACGGCCGTTTTTGCCACCACCCCTAGTCAATCAGAACTATCAATTGGAACCAACCAAACTTATCTCCCCATACTGATGAATCGGTATGATACTACGCTAGGCACACCCATCTTTGGCGTCCAAACGTATGGCAACACGCTTCCCTCAAATAAATACTTTGAGCACATGATCGATAGTGGCACTACATGGGTTCGCGTTCCCGTCATGTGGCGGTCGGCCGAGCCAGAACGTCTAGATCCGCCCAAACAATACAACTGGTCGAGTATTGACAATGCCTTATCGGCGGCACGAGCTGACCGTGGTAATCTAAAGATCGTAGCAACCATTACCCATGCCCCAGAGTGGGCCGCGCCCGGTATCAAGGCCCCCATTTATGACCATGCCCTGGACGATTTTGTTATGTTTGTGGAGGCCTTAGTCAGACGCTACAACGGCGACGGCATTGACGATGCACCCGGCTCACCAGTTGTTACCCATTGGGAATTCTACAACGAGCCTGATGCCGGAGAACGACCTGGCGATCTGCGTTGGGGGGAATCAGGCGATCAATATGCCAACATGTTAGCGGCCGTTTACCCGGCGGTAAAAGCAGCCAATCCACAGGCACAGGTTGTCTTTGGTGGCCTGGCCTATGATTGGTTCCAAGACCAGGGTGGCCCATTTGTGCGCGAATTCCTGGATGATGTTCTGGCGGCCGGGGGTGGTAATTATTTCGATATCATGAACTTTCACTCCTATCCGGCCTTCAGTTCAAACTGGACAGGCCAAATGGGCACAAACGGCCCAGGCTTGCTGGAAAAAGCAAACTTTATTCGCAACAAAATGGAAAACGAGTACGGCGTTTTCAAACCCATGATTAACACAGAGGCCGGCTGGCGCAGCAACAGTACCCCAACCTCACCCAGCAACGAAGACATCCAGGCCAGATATGTCGTTCAGCTCTTTGCCCAAAGCTATGCCGCCAACTTAGATTTGATGATCTGGTGGATGCTTTATGATCCGGGTGGTGGCTACCAGGACTACGGTCTGGTGACACGCGACGACGAGCCGGTACGTAAGCTTTCCTTTACCGTATACCAAAACATGGTAGAAGAAATGAGTACCACCCATTTTACGCGCCGTTTACCTTTAGCAGAAACAGGCCATGAGAGAATGGAAGTGTACCAATTTAATGACTGGGTGAAGCAACGCACGCTTTATGTTGCCTGGCTAAACCCAGTTAACGGCAATCAAACGCAGCCGTTGCAATTACCAACTGCTGTCGCCACCATTAAATCAATGGAAGGGAATGTGATTGGTGTCGTGGCCGATGGTGATGATGGTATCATAGATGGTTACGTTACTATTGACGTTGGCAGCCGACCGATTTACATCGAGGCAAACCATTAAATGAATTCCACATCGCCCCATCCAATCCATGTGAGATTCTGGTTTTTACTTGGGCTGTTGGGTCTAATCACTGTTGGCCTGGCTTATGGGACGGCCGTTGCCAATGATGCAGAGGCTTATGCCCCAGGTAAGAACGCCCCTGCCATCGTAGAGATGCCAACATCATCTTCTACCTCTGCGCTATGCCGCTTTGGGGTAAACGTAACGGCCGACATCAACAACTTCGACACGACCAGCTTACGCATGGGCTGGTATCTGGACTATGCTGCCCGCGCCAATCCGTCTCTACCAAATGGCGTGGAATATATGCCCATGATTCGCCTGAACCAGATTTGGGTTGGCGGGCAGCGAACCGATGATTACACCTATAGCCCCAGTGGCACAGCCTTGCAGAATGCTATTGCGGGCAATCCGGGGGCTGCCTGGATCATTGGCAACGAACCAGACCGCATTGAGGTGCAGGATGATATGGAACCCCATGTTTATGCAGCGGCATACCATGAACTGTATCACTTGATTAAAACGGCCGATCCCACAGCCCGCATCGTCGCCGGCACCATTGTCCAACCGACACCTATTCGCCTCATCTACCTGGACATGGTGCTACAGGCCCATATCGAGCAGTTCGGTAGGCCAATGCCGGTTGATGCCTGGAACATCCACAACTTTATCTTAAACGAAGTAAGCTGCGAATATGATGATTCGAACTGCTGGGGGGCTGAGGTTCCGCCAGGGGTAAACGCCAATTATGGCGAAATCCTGACAATTGACGACAACGACAATATGGTGCTATACATCGAGCGGATTGTCCGTTTTCGCCAATGGATGAAAGACCGGGGCTACAGGCAGGTGCCTTTGTATTTGACCGAATATGGCATCTTAATGCCATCACAGCTTGGCTTTCCTGCCAGCCGGGTCAATGCGTTTATGAATAACACCTTTGACTATATGATGTCAGCCCAACATCCCGAACTGGGTTATCCGGGTGATAATTATCGGCTAGTACAAAACTGGGCCTGGTTTAGTATCTACTACCCCAGCTTTAATGGCGACCTGTTTAACCCTGACCCACCCTACAATAAGACAGCTATCGGGCAAAACTTTGCCAACTATACGGCCGTTATTCCCGAGGAAGTTGATCTTTACCCCTGGCAGCTAAGCAGCACATCTGAGCCTCATCTCAGCAATGGGCAGCCCGTCACGCTCACGCTGCACGCCAAAATAGCCAACAGTGGCAACCTGACCGAACCGAGCGGTCCGGCGTTGGTCCGCTTTTATGATGGTGATCCACAGAATGGGGGGCTACAGATTGGAACCGATCAGTTTGTCTCGGTAGCTGGCTGTGGCCGAACAGATGTAGCCACCATTACCTGGCCCGATGTCCCACCTGGCGCACATACGGTTTATGTGTGGGTTGATCCGGAAGATGACATTGATGAGGTAGACATCAGCAATAACCTGCAACAGTTTCGGGTTTTGGTAGCTGACCCAGCCGCATTTTTGCCAGTTATTAAGCGCAGTCTACCCCATCCGTAAAAGACGGCTCTTTGGGAACTCAGGAAGTTGAGAAAGCGTATTGCGTATTTCGTGCTGGACACTGGCGTTTTTGCCCGCCGCCAGTGTGGCGCGATTTGGCAAATCGCGTTACATTGCCAGAGGTCAGCGCAACTTTCGCCAGACCCCAGTTTCGTATTGCTTAACCAGAGAGAACTATGCAATACGGGATACGTCTAAACCCTGCGAAACCCAAAAGACCCAGTCTTTCCTAGTCGGGTCACTCTTGCATAATCAACGGCAGATAGAGATAGTGCGTGGGCATTACAACGGGTAGGTCAACGACGATATCATCCAGGCGCAGCATGGCTCTGGGACCGCTGTCAACCTCAACGTGATAATAACGCCAGAGTAACTGAACGTAGGGCTGCTCCAGAGCCTCGGCCGGCAGCAATATCTGGCTGAACGTTTGCAGATCGCCCTCCGGTCCGGTCAGGTACTCAACTGGCTCGCCACCAACCAGCAGATCAGTAAAGGGGTCGTCTATATCCAGTCGATATTGCAGGCGCAGCGCGTAGACCCGTGAATTTTGCCGAATCGTGCCGGCCAGCCAGTCAATAGCTACCTCGTCTACGCCACGTGTGTCCAGGGCTACTAAAGCACCACCCAAGTCACGGCCGCGCCCGGTGTTGATGAAGGAGATGCCATCCTCGCCCAACCCATTAAGGCGGGTGCGTCCGGTATTGTTGTAGGGAAAGCCAATCGTATCCTGGTCATCGGCGTGATAGTCGTCATGAGGAATATAGTAAGCGTAAAGCAGATCGGTATCCAGTTCCGTGTCGTTACGGTCGCTTTGCAGAAACAGCATGTGGTCAGGATAAACGCGCTCTGCTGTGCCGGAGTACCATTCGGTGAAAGTGAAGGGGCCAGCACTAAGCGGGTAGGCTGCCGGATAGACGAGGGCGCGGAAATGATTGGCCACAGGTTCGTTGAAGCCGTCGTCGGCCAAGACGGTAATGGCGGCTTCGCCTTGTGACAGGCCGGTCAGGGTAAGGATGCTGTTGGTGATGGTGAGGTGGACAACGGCCGTATCCTCACTCTCTACTGTAAAAGTCAGAGGGTCATCTTCCGGGTCTTCAAAAACCCCATCCAGGTCAATCATAATCGAATCGCCCTGGGCCACTAACTGCTGCAGGGCGATAGGCCATATAACCACTGGCGGCAGGTTTGTGTCGGGCAGCGGCGTACCGTCCAGGCTAAAGTTATTGAACGTGACCCGGTCGCCCTCGTCAACCCCCATGTCGGGGCCATCAAACTGAATGCGGAGTTTGAAGTCTGGGTTGTCATTAACTGCCTCAATGTGGCTAAAGTCAATGGTGTATAGTTGGTATTCTTGGGTCAATGGCAAGGTATGTGAAATGAGATCGGCCGTCCAGTCTGGCCCGCTCGCACTGGTAGAATAAGCCAGGATTAGGGAATCGGCCGCGCCTTCGTCTTGAGCGGCAAATTGGAAAACCACATCCTGATAGCCGGTTGTGGGCAAGTGGAAAATGACCGTGTTTTCGCCACCGTCGCCGGTAAAAGGCTGTTTGATCTGTAAGCCACGCATACCGGCGTTTTCATAGGGGATGCCATTGTTACCTTCGGGCCGGTAGTTGATAGGCGTGGGGGCGTTGCGCCGCTCCATAGAGGCTTTGCGCCAGTCAGGATGGTCGGGGTCAAAGGGGTAGCCAGCCAGGGCAGAGTGGTATTCGATGAATCCCTCTGTGCCCGTGACGATGCCGTAAGTAGCTGTAATGGTGGTCAGGGGAGTGTTGTTGGGCAAGTCGTTGTCAAAGAGCCAGTAGTGGAGCAGGACGGTTTGGGTGGTAACGGCCGTTGTCGGTCCGAACGATTCTTCTACCACGCCTGCCTGGGTAACATCAGGCGTCGTCAGGATGGCCAGCAAGCCGGCCGCAAGCAGGCTCGTTATCAGCAGAACAGCCAGAAGACGCGGTACACATCTGGTCACTTGATTGTAAGAGATTGTGTTCATCATCTATTTTCCTCATGGGTCAATCGAATAGGGTAGAGCCAGTGACAGTCACGTTGTCAAAGCGATTGTTGCCAGAACTGCCAGCCGCGTTACCGCCACTGAACAGAATACGAACAGCAAATTGGGGATTGTCGTTGACTTCGGGCATTTCACTAAAGTCAAAGGTAAACAGGGCATAATCGACCGGAATGGTGAATGAGTCATCAAACTGAATCCAGTCGGACTCGTCGCTGAGGCGGTAGTATAGGGTCTGATGGGTGGCACCGTTGTCGGTGCGTTTGGCGGCGTAGCTGAGGATGATGTTGTCGTGACCGGTGGTGGGCAAGGTCAGGTGCAGTTCACGAGTAGTTGACGGGTTTCTAACACGCAAGCCATATCCGGCTGGTTGGCCCAGTTGCGTATTGAGGCTCGTGCCATCGTTTACCCGGTCCATGTAGCCAATACCGGTGCCGGGGTAGGTGATGGTGGCGTTGTCTAAGAGAGTGTGGTCGGCAGCAACGGCCGTTATCGCCCCGGTCGGCAAGTCGTTGAAGTGCCAATAATGCAGCGGCAGGTCTTCGGCAAATAGGGCAGTAACGGCCGTATCTACGACCAATGTTTGCGTGGTAAGAGCTGGCGTACCCCCTGGCAAGCCATCCCAACCCACAAATTTGTAGCCGGGGGTGGGTACTGCTTCTAACTCAATGGGAATACCCTGGAAATAGATACCGCTCCAGGGATAAGGATCGGACGACACGCCAGGGGTACTCGCCACTAAGTCAATGGTGTTAACGCGCACGTAGCCATGTGTGGGGTCAGAGACGTTGACGGTCAGGGTGTAGTCGCCTGCTATATCGAATTGGTCGCGGATGTGCTGGCGCTGGTGATACGGCCGTTCGTGCCCATACGCAATCATCTCATCCACATGACCCTGCCAGCCCGCTAAACTGCCCGGACTACGCCAACGAGAAATATGGTCCGGCATTTCCGGTGCAATGTTCTGTTGAATTGCCAAAATGGTGTTCTCAACATACTCTGGCAGGAAAATCGTATTCATTAGGTCAGCAAAACGGTTGATAAAGTCAAGCTTGAAAGTCTCGTTTGTCAACAGTTCCGACAGCAAGAAAGTGGGGGGAATGACGGGTGGGGGGCGATTGATTATAGGTAGATAGGTAGCATATAGTACGTGGCTATTGAGAGACAAGTGGCTCGTTGTTGAAACGGCCGTAGACTGTTGGTTAAATTGCATTCCCGCTGAGGCACGCGCCAAACTATTCCAACCAACATTGGCTAACTGAAAAGCAGCATCGGTATCATACATTAGCCAGCGCCAGCGTCCATCATGGCCATAGGGAGCGTTTGGATCGTACACTGCGGTTTTAAGTCGCCAATACCTGATATTATTCTCAGGCCAATCCTGATTGCCAATATAAACCTGAGCAATCTGATAGTCCCGAAAGTTCTCCAGGTCCAGGCGCGTTTGCACAACAGCGTAATGCTGAGCATCACGCACACCATGTGTCAGCAGATAAGCTATCAAATCGTTGTAGTCAGCCGTATCCCCTTCCACCACAACTCGATCCAGTTCCAACAAATCAATGTTATCAGAATCAACACCATACACTCTGGCCAGATAATGCCTGTCATACCGCTCACGTATGTTGTGGATACCCCAATACTCAGCGTTGATAAAGACAATGGCCGGCTGATAGGCTTGCGTATCAAAATTCAAATGAGATACGATGGATTGGAGAGCTGCGTCACGAAAATAGGTCTGATAAAAATCATTGCCTGAGTTACGTAACAATAGTCGCCTATAGCGAGTGTAAGGCTGATCCGAGAAAACAGGATGATGAAAGTAGGCATCTCCGTAACCGGCGCGAGCATAAAGGCGCAAAGTCTTTATCTGGACTGATCGCGTTGCGCCACCATGTATTCGAAAGCCCATGTCCTGTTGAATAGCTGACACATCTGACCCTATGGGGAACAACTCAACGGAAACAGGATACTCCCACGCCACACCACGCCGTGTATAATTAGCCGGAACACGCCAGGGAGGGGCAGGATCATCGGGATTTGCTAACCGCCAGGCATCACCGTCGATTCCGGCCGTGTAAATGCCATCATAATAGTCAAATAAGGCATCCTCTTGCATACTCAAAGAAATTACCGGCAAGCTATACCGCTCTCGCCCCTCAGCCAGCACAAAAAATGTATGCGTCGCCACCCTGCTAGGCAACGCACCATCTTTAACTGTACGCGCTCTGACAACAGTTGCTTTAGTGACCGGTTCTTGAGGAAAATAGGGAGGATTCAGATGAAAAGTGGAGGATTTCCCCGTTAACTTGTCAGGTTGATGTGAGCGATCAGTAATCGCTAGAGGGTGGCTGTAATGGAATGATTGATAACTATCCGTCAAAAAGGGGCCAAAGGGATCACCTGGGTTTTCGGGGTATTGATTCTTATACGTATACGTCCGGCCATCCAGATTTTGCAGGTCTGGTATAGAGCCATCCAGCGTATAGATTATGGTCACATCCGGATCAGAAGCGGATATGGTCAGGTCAAACGACTGTGTAAAGAAGCCGCCCTGGTGTGAGAAGTGGGGCGGCTCCAAAATTTCGGTGTAAGCGGGGCTGTCATTGTTGCTGCTGTCGGGGGTTGGCTGGTCGAAGAAGTACCAGTTATCGCTGCCGTCCGGCTGCCGGCCGTATGAAATATCACGCGGTACGGGCAAAGGACCAATCTGGTCTAGCAGCGTACCGTCGGGATAGGTTAGCAGCAGCGGCTCACCGGCGGCGCTGATGCTGAAATTGGTATGGAGCGGCTGGTTGGGATTGGTGCGGTCTTTGCCCGAAGCCCAAACTAGCAGGTAGTCGCCCGGAGCTATGATGACATCGGGGAAAATCCAGCGAAACGGCTGTTCCGGATCATCCGACAGACCATAACCAACCAGCGTGATGGGTTGTACGCCATCGTTGTATAGTTCAATCCAATCTTCAAAATCGCCATCTTCGTCGGCGATGGTCTGGCCGTTGGAGGCCATGAATTCATTGATAATGATGGGGCTGGCTGGCTGGGCCAGCGTATGCTCATATCCATTTAGAACCAGAGTCAAACTGCCGGCCAACAACAAAATGAGGATTAAAATCGAATTTCGACAAGGTTGTTTTTGGAATTGGTTTTGCAATGGCACGCTCTTCCTTACTTTTTTTGTGGTTGCCCAATTAAGAAAGAAAAAGCCGATCTAATTGATTAGACCGGCTTGTTTTTTCAGGCGGAGAGGGTGGGATTCGAACCCACGGTGACCGCAAGGCCACAGTGCTTTTCGAGAGCACCCCAATCGTCCACTCTGGCACCTCTCCGAACAAATTACGAAGTACGAATTATGAATTACGAATTCTTTTGACGTAGGATTTGGAAGAATTGCTGTAACAGGGCGGCGGCTTCATCTTCGAGCAGGCCGCCGGTGATGGCCACGCGGTGGTTGAAACCTTCGGCCCGCAGCACGTCTACGACGGAGCCATCGGCCCCGAAGCGGGTGTCTTTGGCCCCGTATACCAACCGGGGCAGCCGGGCCTGTATCATGGCCCCAGCGCACATGGGGCATGGCTCTAAGGTGCAGTAGAGGGTCACGCCGAGCAGCCGCCAGTTTTGCAGGTAAACGGCCGCTTCTTTCAGCGCAATCATTTCGGCATGGGCAGTCGGGTCCTGGTCCGATTCCTTACGGTTGTAGCCGCGTCCGATAACCTGACCGTCGTATACCGCAATGGCACCTACAGGGACCTCGCCTAACGATACGGCCGTTTCCGCCTCAGCCAGCGCCAGCCGCATCCACTGCTCATCTTCCGCTAAAACCAGTCCATCTTCATTCGTAAGGTTCATCATACATCCAACGGGGCGTATTATAACAACAAGCAGAGGCCAATGCCAGAACGTATTGCGTAGCGCGTATTGCGTAGTGGATTATCATGGGGTAAACAGGCTTTTGAGAAAATTATGGCCGTTTTCCGTCACATCACCTGCCAATGAAAAGGTAAGCGAACGGACCCGCACTCCGGCCAAAGTAACATCCAGCCGCCGGGGCAGCGGTTGCGGGTAGACCAGCACCGCCTGGCGACAGCCTCTGGCCTGAGCGTAAACCAACACCTGGTTAAAGTCAGGATTGCTGGGCGCATCAGGCGTTTTGTATTTGCTGTCAATCACCATATGGGGCTGACCTTGCGGATCATACAGCACCAGGTCGATGTTAAAGCGTAACGCCTCAGCCTGGCCCACCGTCACCTGCTCTTGCACTTGCAGCGACCAGTTGGCGGGCAGATTGTTTTGCAACCAGGCGGCTACAAAACGCTCATATAATTGGGCCATGTTGACCAAAAAAGGGGTGGTCTGGGCCGGACCGCTTTGGGGTAGTTGGGGCACCAAGTAACTTAAGAAGAAATAGCAGAGCGCATGAAGGGGGGCATAATCCTGATTGAGGCGCGTGTAGCTGCGGTGGCAGTCGGCCTGGGTAAACGGCCGTTCCCCCTCCCCGATCCCCAAGCCATCACGTAGCAGCCGGTAGGCTCGCTTCACCCGCTGCTGAATCTCACCGTGCAGTAGGCCACTGCGGGCCAGCCGCCCCAGTGTGTAGGCGATAAGCTGATTGTCGGTAATAACGGCCGTTTGCTCCTCAAAACGACAGGTAAGCAATGGGGTGTCTGGCAACCGACCAACCGGTTCAGCTCGCAACCGACCACGCACATAGGGCAACGTCCGTTCATGCACCACATAATCACGGTGCAGCCCCAGGCGTACCCGGCGCAGCGTGCGCCGCGCCAGCAGATCGGCCAGTTGCGTGTACAAACCAGGCAGCGATTCGGCCGGCTGCAACCCATCCAGCAGTCGCCACTCATCCAGCCCATAGGTATAGGCCAGCAGGTAGAGCAGATTGTCCACGGCCACCTTAGGCCGCAAATGCAGGTGAAGCGTGGGATGCAGCGGAATATAGCCCGCATAGCCCTGCGTGATCAACTGCCAGGAATCGGCCGTTTTGGGCGATGGAAAAGCCACGTCCACCACATCCCCATACTCAGCCCACAGCCGCCGCCCCAACGCCACCGGCAAGCTGTCTGCCGCCAGACGATAGGGTTGATATTCGGTCAAATCTAACTGCCGCCTCATCACAAATCAACCTTACCACAAACGGAAATTTGTGGTACAATTGGAAAATAGAACATATGGTCTAATACACGTATTTCGTAGTGCGTAGTGCGTAGCGAACACTACGCACTACGCACCACGCACTAAAAAAGAGGCTCCATGACCCGATTAGCCAGCCGGACAGCACGCTTGCGCGATATTGAAACGATGCTGCTAATGGCCCCAACCGGGCTACCAGTTTATACCATCGCCGAGCGGTTGGGCGTAACGCGCCGTACGATTTATCGCGATCTCAATTTTTTGGAAAACCAGGGGGTACCGTTGTGGCAGGAAAACGGCCGTTTCGGTATCAACCGCACCCGTTATCTGGCTAACGTGCGGCTCACCTTCCACGAAGCGATGTCGCTAGTGCTGGCCGGCCTGCTGCTCTCACGCACGATCGATGAGCGTAATCCCCACGTCATTGCCGCCTTGCAAAAATTGGGCGGCGTTTTGCCCACCAATCTGGTCAGTCAGCTAGACCGGGCCATCGAGCGTATTGAGGCCCAGGATAGTGATTATCGGCCGATTGCCGTGTTAGAAGCTTTGACAGAGGGATGGAGTACCGGCCGCAAAGTTCGCATTCAGTACCGTTCACCGCGCAGTGGTGAGATACGGCCGCGCACCATCTCACCGTACGCTTTAGAACCAACACCATCTGGTATTTACGTGATTGGTCATGACGACTGGGCTAATGAACTGCGTACCTTCAAATTGGACAGGCTAGAAGCGGCAACCGTTCTTAACCAGCCTTACCAGATTCCCAGTTCATTTGACCTGGAGGCCCACCTGTCTACAGGTTGGCGCATTATGGCCGGGGAAACCCAACAGGAGGTCGTGGTTGCCTTTACCCCTGACGTCACGCCGCGCGTGCTGGAACGACAGTGGCACGCCAGCCAGACGGTCAAACGCCGCCCGGATGGCGGCTGCTTGCTACATGTTCAGATTGCCGAACCATTAGAGATGATGCCCTGGATTCGCAGTTGGGGGGCTGAGGCAGAAGTAGTACAGCCGGATTGGTTGCGTCAAGAAGTTGAGGCCGACTTACACCGTGCGCTGATTACCTATCAAACAACCGAAAAAGGAAGCGGGTCACTGGGCATTAAGCCCGTGCCCCGCTCCCTGTAACCTATCCCGGTGCAAGGCACTGACCAAAAGCTTGACAATAGCAAATACCGTGTGGCCAGTACCCTCTGATTTGTGGATTAACTACGGGTCACTTTGCCGCCATGGTCCGACAATATCTGTTCCACCGAATCGACCTTATCATCATCCGCTTCCACAATGACAAGTATTTGTCCCTTTTGTAGGGCACGGCGAAAGTAATCGGCCGTTTCACTGCCAGCATCGAGTAAGGCTTTGGCACTGTCCGGTATAACCACCGCGCCCACAGCCTCCATCGTTTCTTGCGGCGGCATAACGCCAACGGGCTGTATGCTGCCGGTCTCGCGCGGGAGGTGATCAATAACGTCTACTGTCACCGCGCTGCCATGTGTCTGCTTGAGATTATCGAGTGCTGTGGTTAACCTGGTATCTTGTCCATATAAAGCTAGTAATTGAGCCATTGTTTACTCCTTATGTCTAAACTTAATGGGGTATTTTGGATTTCGCGGGGTAGCAGACCCACGTGTCTGCCCGCTCTGGGCGAACACATGGGTTCGCTACCGCGCAGGCTTACCCAATAGCATAAGGCGCAACGGCCGTTTATACCATGTATCCCGTCATAGACCACAGTCACATATCTGGCCACATTTCAGCCGATCATGACAAACCATCTACCCTTTGCGCCATTCAGCAAACTTCTGGCGGAATTTAGCCAGCTTAGGTTGCACCACAAACTGGCAGTAAGGCTGATAGGCATTATTGGCGTAATAATCCTGGTGGTACGCTTCAGCCGCATAAAAAGTGGCCAGCGGCGTCACTTCGGTCACAATGGGGTTGTCCCACACCTTAGCCCGCTCCAACTCAGCGATGAGCGATTCGGCCGTTTCTTTCTGTGCCTCGTCGTGGTAAAAAATAGCCGAGCGATACTGCGTGCCTACATCACCCCCCTGCCGGTTAAGCGTCGTTGGGTCATGAATGGTAAAAAAGACCTCTAGCAAATCGCGGTAAGATACCACGTCCGGGTCATAGGTGACCTGCACCACCTCAGCATGGCCAGTTCTACCGGTGCAAATCTGCTCATAAGTTGGATTAGCCATCTGACCACCCGTATAACCCGATACCACCGAGTAAATACCGCGCATATCGTCATAAACTGCCTCTAAACACCAGAAACAGCCGCCGCCTAACGTTGCTACTGCCAGATTTTGATTGGTTTGTGTCATTGATCGTATCTCCATTTGTACTGCTGGATGGCGCGTAGCATATAACGCTTATATGCGCCAGCCCTTGACTAAGTATGGACCCTTACCTATCGCCAAATCTATGACCATGTATAGGGCCAGATCTATAGGCCATAGATATGGCCCATATCTATGGCCAAAAACGGCCGTTGCCGTTATAGTTGTTCCTATAGCATTATAGAAAACAGCAGCAGCTAAATGCCACCGATTCTCATACAGCGACTGCTCAACAGACCAGGCGACGAACCAACTATGACCTATCAACTACAACCAGACGAATCATTTAGCGAAGGCATCCGGCGCATTATCCTGGCCGAACTGGACCAGGCACATCGTTATTTGACGGAACGGCCGTCTGACCTTTCCGCCGACGACGCTATTCACGAAGCCCGCAAATCCTTCAAAAAGCTGCGGGCTGCCTTGCGTCTGGTCCGTAACGACATTGGTGAAGCCACTTTCCGACAAGAAAATGCCGTCATCCGTGACGCCGGCCGTTTGCTTTCAGACCTGCGCGACAGCTACGTTCTGGTCGAAACAGTTGACCGGCTCAAAGAGCAGTATGCCGACCAACTGCGACCGGAAGCGCTGGCCGATGTGCGCCAACAGCTATTTACCCGCTACGCGCAGGTCCGCGCTGACATGTTAGCAGACGAAGCACGACTGGCTCAGGTAGTGGCCCTGCTGGCTGAAGCCCGCCCCCGGCTGGCCAACCTTCCCATAAGCAGCAATGGACCATCCGCCTGGCGTGGTGGTCTGCGGCGTGTTTATCGGCGCGGGCGGCGACGAATGGCCCTGGCCTACCGCGAACCAACCAGCGAACGCTTTCACGATTGGCGCAAGCGGGTCAAATATTTCTGGTACCATCTGCTCATCCTGCAACCGATTTGGGAAGCGGCCGGCGACCGGCACAATAAAGGGCAGTGGGCTGAACAGGTTAGCCTGCTGGCCGATTATCTGGGCCTGGAGCATGATTTAGCCGTTTTGGCAGAAGTGGTTCTATACGAAAAAATTGCCCCCGAAACGGCCGAACGAGCGCTGCTGCTGGCCTTGATTGCCCACGAGCGGGGCCGGCTGCAAGCGGCGGCCAGGCCGCTAGGCGAGGAAATCTATGCCGACAAGCCAGCCAAACTGGTAAAGCAAATGGTAGGCTTCTGGCATTTTAACAAACAGTGATAAAACCAACATACTTACCGAGCGCTGGCTTTCTGGCCAGTCCACTGCTTGTAAGATGCCGGCGCTACGTTAACAAGGGAGTTTTATGAGTAACGTAGATCAACCAGACTTTACCCTGGAATTCAAAGCAGAAGGGCTAAATGACGTAACTGAAGCCGATCTGTATGATGAAGCGTATGGTCAATTGCAAAGGCTGACCAAAGGCCACACCGACATTGTGGGTGCGGCCGTTAACATTACCAAGCCAGCTCAGGCCGAAACATCTTTCATTTTTGAAGCAACGGTGGTGGTATACGGCCGTCCTGACCACACCGCTGCCACTGAAAAAGCGGACAATCCGACTGCTGCCCTCAAAGGTGCCCTCAGCGCCGCGGAAAGACAGGTCCGCAGCCGCCGCGAAAAATTGGGCAGGCCGTGGGAGCAACCCTAGCGTTTTAGGACAGACCTGACAGGCCGGCGAAACCTGTCGGGTCTGCTTACCTGGCTACAGTTAGTTGCCTAACAGCGCGTTTTCTCTTATCTTTATGGAGGGCAAAAGATCAGGGTCCTGAGGCTGCCACGGCATCTATCTGCATATTCATGCAGCGCACGCCGTAAGGTCTCTCTCGTGGCGGTTGTACTTTGCGGACCGCCAGCTTTGACACCCTGAATACCCAGATAGCCCAATTACATTACGATTTGCTGTCATCTGAGGAGCGTCCATGTCAACCCTAAAACCACTCGCACCATCACAACTTTACACGCCATGTGATCCGAAACAATTCGAGTTTGAAACAACCGAATCCTTAAAGCCGACGCTGAAAATAATCGGGCAGGCACGGGCCGTGGAGTCGGTCCGTTTTGGTATTGGCATTCGCCAGGCGGGCTACAACCTGTTTGCCCTGGGACCGAACGGGGTTGGCAAATTCACGGCCGTGCGCCACTTCTTGCAGGAGCGGGCTGCCTCTGATCCAACGCCACCCGACCTTTGCTACATTAACAGCTTTGACGAACCCCACCAACCCAGTGCCCTGCAAATGCCAGCGGGTAAAGGCATTGAACTTTGCCGGGACATGCGTAACTTTATCGAAGAGCTTCAGGCAGCGCTGCCCGCCGCCTTTGAGAGTGAAGAGTACCAGACGCAACGCCAGGCTATCAACCAGGACCTGCAACGCAAACAAGAGACGGCTCTGGAAGCTCTCAGCCAAAAAGCCCAAGATCATGGCATTGCCCTGATGCAAACGCAGGGCGGCCTCGGTTTTGCTCCCCTGCGTGACGGCGAAGTGCTGTCACCGGAGGAATTTCGTGCCCTGCCCGCTGAAGAACGGGAGCAAATACAGGGCAAAATCAGCGACATGCAGCAAGAGATGCAGAAGATTTTGCAACAGGTGCCTCTGTGGAGCCGTGAAATTCGGGAAAAAGTAAAGGCGCTAAACGAAAAAATAGTTAGCGTGGTGCTAGAACCATTCCTGGACGATTTACAGGCCAAGTACAAGGAGTACAGCCGCGTAACCGACTATTTGCAGGAAGTAAGCAAAGACATTCGGGAGAATATCGACCGCTTTTTACAGGCAGCCACGGCCGATCAAGGCGGTGGTCCGCTGCACGCTGACGGCGATGCACCACAACAGAGCAGCAGTCACCCCAACCGGGCCATGCGAGCGTCGGCGTTCTTTAACCGCTACGAGGTTAACGTATTGGTGACACATAAGGATGGAGACGGCGCACCCGTGATTTACGAAAACCATCCTACCTACCAAAACCTGTTGGGGCGGGTAGAGCATGTGGCCCAAATGGGGGCTTTGATTACCGATTTTACCTTGATTAAGCCGGGCGCATTGCACCGGGCCAATGGCGGTTATTTGCTACTGGACGTGCGCAAGCTGCTGCTGCAGCCTTACGCCTGGGAAAGCCTCAAGCGGTCGCTGCAATCAGACGAAATACGCATTGAGTCGCTGGGCCAGTCGATGGGGATAATCAGTACCGTCTCACTGGAGCCAGAACCCCATTCGTTAGAGGTGAAGGTGGTTCTGTTAGGAGACCGGATGCTTTATTATCTGCTGTCGCAGCTTGACCCGGACTTTAGCGAGTTGTTTAAGGTAGCGGCCGACTTTGAAACCGACATGCCGCGCACAGAAGATCATGACCAGGTGTATGCCCGGCTTATTAGCACGCTTGTACAAAAAGAGGGACTGATTCATTTCAATCGCTCGGCCGTAGCGCGCGTAATTGAACATAGCGCCCGCCTGGCAGGGGATGCCGAAAAGCTGACCACCCACATGCAAACGGTGGCCGATCTACTGCGCGAATCCAGCTATTGGGCGGGCGAAGCGCAAGCCGATATTGTCACGGCCGATCACGTGCAACAAGCAATTGATGCGGAACTGTACCGTAACGGCCGTTTGCGGGAACGCATTCAGGAGTCGATCTTGCGCCAGACGATTCTGATCGACACCGAAGACGCCGTGGTGGGCCAGATCAACGGCCTGTCGGTGCTGCGTATGGGCAACACCATGTTTGGCCAGCCCAACCGCATTACGGCCCAAATCCGGCTGGGCAAAGGGGAAATTGTGGACATTGAGCGCCAAGTAGAAATGGGTGGACCGATTCACTCCAAGGGCGTTTTGATTTTGGGCGGCTTTTTGGGCGGACGGTATGCGACGGAACGGCCGTTAACGCTTTCTGCCAGCCTTGTGTTTGAGCAATCTTACGGCGGCGTAGACGGCGACAGCGCGTCAGCGGCCGAACTGTTTGCTTTGCTCTCTTCGCTGGCTGAGGTGCCCATCAAACAATCAATGGCGATTACCGGATCGGTCAACCAGCATGGACAAATTCAGGCTATTGGGGGAACCAACGAGAAGATCGAAGGCTTTTTTGACATCTGCCGCGCCCGCGGTTTAACCGGCGACCAGGGTGTACTCATTCCTCAAGCCAACGTCAAGAATCTGATGCTGCGTCAGGATGTGATCGAGGCCGTGGCTGCCGGTCAATTTACCATCTATGCGATTGAAAACGTCGATCAGGGCATTGAGCTTTTGACTGGCCTACCAGCAGGTGAAAAAGATGAAGCAGGCGACTATCCCGAGGGCACTATCAATCGCCTGGTAGCAGACAGATTGACCAGTTTTGCTCAAAAACAGCGGCAGTTCATGGGCAATGAGTAGACACCTGCCTCACACTGGTTACGACAGCCCTTCATGACGGTAGGTCGGCAGTGCAGCCGCGTAATGCTTTTCGAGCTTGGCTTCGTAGTCATCATCGAGAGCAGAGGGATCATACTCCGGACTTTTCTCCACGCTTTCTTTTGTCAGAGAAACGCTCACCTCTGCGTTTTGCCAATCGATCTTTTGAATCCAGTCGGAGGCCACTAATACCCGGCGACCCGGCAGCCAGTTGCGCGTATCCACTACCAGATAGCGAATGCGCCAGTTACGCAGGTCAATCACAAAATCGTCTATATGACCAATTTCGCCATCGACCGCACGGATGTAGTAACCGGTTACTTCATTGGTGCTACGTAGCGAAAATGGCCCGGCTTTAGACTCCACATCGCCCAACTCTGCCAGAGCAACCTGTGCTTCGTGAGCCTGTTCTGACTCGTCTTCAACATCAGTCACCGCTTCGGGCCAGACGGCGTGTGTGCCATAAGAGATACCGTCGGCCGCATGTCCCATCCAGTAGGGCTGCCATTGGTAATAGCGGTGCAGGGCCAGCTCTTTCTCCCGCGAAACGGGTAGTTGGCTCAACACGTCCGGGCTGTTTTTGATCTGCTCGCGGGTTAGCTTAAAGTTGACTTTTTCCAGGTCCATGTTCAGGCGGTCAATCACACCCGGCACCAGCAGCACGTGCTGGCGGGTGAACCAGTTACCCAGACCAATGACCAGGTAGCGAATCTGCCACTCCTCTTCCTGAAAGTAAAGCTCGTCGATGAAGCCGATTTCGCCATCAGTAGCTTCTAGCGTATAGTCAGATAGTTCGGTAATCGTAGCTAACATGTATTTGCTCTCCTTGTGCTAAATTTTGCTTTCATTCCGCCTGGACCTGCGAGGTCTGCGAGACCTCGCAGGTCTATAACGGACGCTTACTGAGTTAGTTGCAAGGCTGCCTTAAGCAGCGGCGGCAGCAGCTTGCGTGATTCTGTTTCAGACTGGGTAAACGTTGGCTGACTGATAAAAAAATCGAGTCGCCCCAGTCTGGCAATTATCTGTTGAACCAACTGGTCGGGCGATTCACCTTCCCCGCTGCTTATTGGTAGCAATAGACAGCGCCGACCTGCGGCCGCTACCTGGGCCTGAATCGTCGTAATCTGGCCATCCAGGTCCACCCCCTCAACCAGATCGGAGCGGTAAACAATGGCCACATCAGCACCCAATTGGGCGAAACGGTAGGCCAGACTGGCATTTTCTTGCGGTTGTTGACTCGCTAACAGTACGACTTTGTCTGTAAAACGGCCGTTTTTTTCAGTGTCAGTCAGTTTATTCCGCGCGGAGGTTGAACCTGTCTGCGGGGCTGTACCATTGCTCGAAAGTTTCATGCGTTCATCCTTCTTAGTGTCAGAATACAATAAGTGGGCGATCTTGATTCTAAGGATAGGAAAACGGCCGTTAAATCTCAATATGCCCGGATACAGCCGTCAGGTATATAATGAGTAACAATCAATAATCCTTCGCCAACAACCGGCGTTAGTCTAAAATAGATATAAGGGTTTATCCCCATTTCCCATTTCTGGAAACGCAGTATACTAATATAAAGAGCAACTTCGCTCCGCTAGTATAATGGTGTAACAGGAACAACAAGAGAGGCAAAATTGATGATCCATGCTTTGGTTGTACATCAGGCGCACCTGATATCCAGTTTAATCACTTCCGTTTTAACAGAGGAAGATGATGTCTACGTGGTGGGCCGGGCGGCGACCGTGGCAGAAGCCCTGACCAAAATTGAGCTGAGCAACTGCAATATGATTTTGGTCGCCGCCACTCTGCCGGATGGAGGCGCGCTGGAACTGACCCGAACTGTCGCCGAGCAGTACAACAACATTAAGGTACTGGTTATTGGCCTGCCAGAATCAGAGAGTATGATTCTGGAATATGTGGCGGCCGGTGCGGCTGGCTATGTGCTACAAGACGTGCCCGTAGAGCGGCTGTTAGAAAACGTGCGGGCCGTTCACCAAGACAAAGCCATTGTCTCCCCTAGCGTTGCTGCCGCCCTGATGGACCGTATTGCTGAGTTGTCACGCATCACCAGCCAGCATCAACTAAACCCCGAAGCATATGAACTTCTGACCCCGCGTGAGCGGGAAGTGCTAGGATTGATTGGCGAAGAGCTAACCAACCAGGAAATTGCAGAGCGACTTTTCATCGAAGTGGGTACGGTTAAGAACCATGTCCACAACATCTTGAGAAAACTAGAGGTCAACAGCCGGGAGGAAGCTGCCGCTTACCTGCCGCTCGTCGAGGCAAACGAATCGAACTGACGACAGACGAAGGACCTAAGAGACGTGCTTCCGTTTCTGTCCCCCGTCCTTCATCTTCCGTCTAAATAGGAAATTGTATGGGCACAGCATTCAAGTTATTCACAGTTAGCGGCATCGCCATTCGGATGCACATTACCTTTCCGCTCATCCTGATCTGGGCGGCTATTCAGTTTGGCCTCCTGGCGGGCACCGGATGGGTGGGCGCCTGGTTTGGCGTCATTGTGGTGACGCTCCTATTTGTCATTGTCACCCTGCACGAGCTGGGCCACAGCTATGCGGCCCTGTTTTACGGCGTACCCGTCAAACAGATCGTGCTGCTGCCTATTGGTGGCGTAGCCCAGTTGAAAGAGATTCCCGAAAATCCAACCCAGGAGTTTGTGATCGCCATCGCCGGGCCGGCCGTCAACTTTGGTCTGGCCATCATCCTGGGGCTGATTGCCTGGGCGTTTAATATTGCCATTCTCAATCCCATTGACGTACTCGAAGGGCTGGAACGAATTACCTTCACCCAAATCTTCACCTACGTTTTTATTTACAACATTTTCCTGGCCCTCTTTAACTTGCTGCCCGCTTTCCCGATGGACGGTGGGCGCGTGCTGCGGGCGCTGCTGGCCACGCGGCTGGAGTATAGCCGGGCCACCTCAATTTCCGCTTCGGTTGGTCGTGGTATGGCCTGGCTGCTCGGACTTTGGGGCTTTTTGGGTGGCGGCTTTTTCCTCATTATCATCGCCTTCTTCATCTACATAGGGGCCAGTCAGGAGGAGGCGCAGGTCAAAACACGCTCGCTGCTGCGGGGCTATACGGTGGCCGATGCTTATTCCCGCCAGGCGCGGACGTTGCCCCCGGAAAGCACGCTGGGAGATGCCATTCAGCTCACGTTGACCAGTTTACAGGCCTGCTTCCCCGTTTGTGATGGGCAGCGGCTGGTCGGCATGTTAACCTACCCCCGACTGGTCGAATCGCTGAACAAATATGACGTCAATACGCCTATCGCCGACGTCATGCTCCGGGATGTAGAGGCCGTTGCCCCCGATGATGATTTGTTTGCGGTACAGGCTAAGCTCCAAACAAGTCAGTTGGATACGCTGCCGGTGATGGATAACGGCCGTTTCTTAGGGATCATCACTAGCCGGGACATTAACGAAATCTATCGGCTGCTTTCTATCGATCCCGACATCATCACGATGCGCCGCAGAAATTGGGACGCCGACAACCGTTTCGACGCCTTCTGAAGCAGCCCCATGCTTTTGCAAAAGGCAAACCGGGCCAGCCCGGCCCCATCGGCCGGGTTGTGGTAAAACGCACTGGGGGGAATGGCGGCCACGCCCGCCTCTTTGGTTAGCCGGTGGCAGAAGTCCACGTCATCGGCTACGGCCAGCTCGCTAATATCGACCATCACAAAATAGCCCCCCTGAGGCAGGATGGGTGTCAGCCCCGTTTCCTGTAAAATCGTCACCAGGTAGTCGCGCCGGGCCTGAAAACGAGCCGCCAGATCGTGGTAGTAGCTGTTGGTTGCGGCCGTTTCCAGGGCCACGGCGGCCGCTTCCTGCATGGGGTGGACAATGGCGAAGGTCATGTACTGGTGCATCCGGTAAGCGGCCTGGACCAGATCGGGCCGGGCGATAATCCAGCCCACCTTCCAGCCCGTAACGCTGAACGTCTTGCCCAGGCTGGAAATGGTGACGGTGCGGTCAGCCATGCCAGGTAGGGTGGCCAGCAGGTGGTGGGCACGGCCGTCGAAGATAATATGCTCATACACCTCGTCGGTCATGGCCAGCACGTCGTGGCGCTGGCACAGATCGGCAATCAGGGCCAATTCAGCCTGCGTGTACACCTTGCCGGTGGGGTTATGAGGGGTGTTGACGATGATCAGCCGGGTGCGCTCGTTGAACAGGGCGGCCAGCTCGTCGGCGTCAATAGCCCAATCTGGCGGGCGCAGGGTGTAGAAGCGGGGGACGCCGCCGGCCAGGCGGACGGCGGGCACGTAGGCGTCGTAAAACGGCTCGAAGATGATCACCTCATCGCCGGGATTGACCAATCCCAAAATGGTAGCAAAGAGGGCCTCGGTGGCCCCGTGGGTGATGAGAATTTCGCTATCGGGATCGGCCGTATACCCATACTGTTCGACCATTTTTTGGGCAATGGCCTGACGCAAACGGAAACGGCCGTTGCTGGGCGCGTACTGGTTCAGATCGGCATCAATGGCCGCTTTGGCTGCCTCCTTCAAAAAGTCCGGCGCGGCAAAGTCGGGGAAGCCCTGCCCCAAATTCACGGCGTCGTGGGCATTGGCCAACGCCGTCATCTCAGCAAAAATCGACGTGCCAATCTGCTGTACTCGTTGGGCCATTCGGGTCATGGGTGTCTCCGTAGTGCGTATTGCGTGTTACGTATTGCGTGGTTCGTAGTGCATAGTCGTTTTAGCTATAATTGCCTCATAATTCTACCACAAACCAGCATGGAGCTAGAGCTAGAGCTAGAGGAAAAACTACCTTAACGAAAACGCACGCTATACTCTACACTCTACACTCTACACTCTACACTCTAGCTCTACACTCTGCACTCTAGCTCAGGAGACACAATGAAACTAACAATCGGTCTGGCGCAAATGGATGTGCTATTGGGGCAGCCGGAAGCAAATCTGGCGACGGTGCGCCAACTGGCGGCGGAGGCAGCGGCCAACGGGGTGGAGTGGCTGGTCTTGCCGGAACTGTGGTCAACCGGCTACGACCTGGAGCGGGCCGACACATACGCCACGCCCATTGACAGCGGTATCTTTGCCGCAGTGGGGCAGTTGGCACAGCAGCATGGCCTCTATATTCTCGGCTCCTGCCTGGCGCGGCTGCCGGGGAATGGCGTGGGCAATACGGCCGTTCTGCACACCCCTGCCGGCGACATCCTGGGCCAATACAGCAAAATCCACCTCTTCCAACTGATGGACGAACACCATTACCTAACGGCCGGCGAGTCCCTGACGGTAATCGAGTGGCCCTGGGGCAAGATGGGGCTGACTATCTGCTACGATTTGCGCTTCCCCGAACAGTTCCGCGCCTACGCTCTGGTGGGGGCCAACTTGATTGTGGTCCCGGCCGAGTGGCCCCAGCCCCGGCTGGCCCACTGGCGCACCCTGCTGCGGGCACGGGCCATTGAGAACCAACTGTACATTGTGGCCTGTAACCGGGTCGGCACCTCCAAAGAGACCACCTTTTTTGGCCATTCGACGATTATTGATCCTTGGGGAGAAACGGTGCTTGAGGCGGGCGAAACGGCCGAACTGCTCACCGCTACCATTGACCTGGACCTGGTAACTGAGGTGCGAAATAGAATACCCGTTTTTGCGGATAGACGGCCGTTGCTTTACACCGTTTGAACAATCTCATAGACTGTACTGACGCGGCGCGATACCAGCCTGCAAACGTAGCTTCAGACCGGTTCTGCACCATCGCCTGCCAGAAACCGGTGAACACGAACCTGGATTGACTCAATCTCGGCGCGGGAATCAGCGGAACCGCTCTCGTAACAAACATCATCGCTCATGATGACCCGAAGGTGGTATGACGGTGCGCTGTCGCTCCATTCACGAACGCCGACCTCAACCGCCTGTACAGCCGACAACGGCCGTGCTTGCGTAGTTCGCCTGACAACGGGCGCCGACGCCGAGTAGTTAACCGTCTTGGCAGATCTGTCAAAGACGATCTCTGAGTTGAGACCGGCCACGGCAGCAAAGAAGAGAAACAGACTGAGGGCGGTTGCACCCGCCGCGATGAATGCCGCCAGGAAGAAAAAGGGGTGCAGATAATAGTGCCACTCGATTTTGATGAGAAGTTCATAGGGTGCGATTAGCGGGAAAAAGCCAAGCGCGGCAAACAAAATGCGCATTCCGACGCGCATTGGGGAGCGAATCTCCAGACGATCGGGGTGTTCAACCAGTTCAATATCCGACATTAAGATTAACTCGCGGTTGCAACGCCCTGTTTTGAAGCACATCAACTCGCAGCTACCAGCGACCTTTATGAAGCCTCCTTAAATTCCGGGCGCTAACCAATCCCAGCAGGGTTAACCGGCAGGAAAAGATTATGAACCCGCTGCGCCATTGGGCTACGCTCGTCAATTCCCAACCAGTTTTTTCCCACAGTGCTTCTCACTTTGTAAACGGTCCGCTGTTCGCGATTGGTGCGTTGAAATCATTCGTTAGCCAAAAAAGCGGCGTAGCTGGTCGATAAAGCCGGGTTGCAACTGCCGCTTTAGTTCCTGGGTTAAAGTAAAGTCAGGCGCTATTCGCTTAAGCTGACTGTAATAGATTGCGGCAACTTCTGGCTGCCCTGCCTTGACAAAGTAAAGCCCTACAAGTCCCAGAAAATTGCGTACTTCGGCTATACGGAATTCCTCCTGGTCGGGATATAGGAGCCTGAGGTCAAATGTGTGGTCAAATATCTCCGCTATCTTTGCGGATGCGCCTTCCTGCAAGCATAAATTGGCGTAGGCCAGGCGAGCGGGCAGATAGTCAGGGTTGTTTTGATAGTTCTTCCGAACAACGTCGTTGGCTTTTTCCGGTAGACCGGCCCAATGATAGGCTGACTGCAAGTAATTGTACAGAAATACGCTGTCTGGATATTGCTCAATAAGAGCGAGTAATTGGGGAATCGCGTCGTCCGGTTGAAGGGGCAGGGTTCGCTGAATCTCGGCCAGTGCAGCCTGTAGCGGCTGGGGTAGTGGTGCCAATGTTTCAGCCGTCGTTTCGGCCGTCGTTTTGTATTCAAGCGGAAATACGACGGTAATTCTGTTTTCTTTCTGTTGAGACAGATTATGTTCGGCCACTGTCCTGTCCACATAGATCATATAAAACGGCCGTTTGTCAACTGAACCGCATTTTCTGCTCGATAACCATCACATAGTCAAATACCGCCCCAACAGATCGCCATTCTGCTGGCACGTTACCCCACCAACTGAATCTAACGTGACTCATCCCACCTTGGATAATGAGTTCGCTTACCATTCCGTCCTTTCCAACTTCTCCTTGCCATGGGGTTACAATCTCAACCTGTTTTAATAGCTGCCATAAGCTATCTGCTTCCTCACGAGACAACCAGTATGGGGGGAGGTCCTGAATTTCAACTGTGAAGCGACTTGGTTGCTTCTCTTTTACAACAACTTGAGTTGTTAATCCATCTTGTGGTTGTCGTCGAGAATCGTGGAAGGTATACGAACTATTGAATAATTCGATGACAACGGAACTCAAACTCATGAAGGGCATGTTTCCCCCTGAAATCTTCAAGAAGACAAAATAGCTGTTTACTCAAAGCCAACTTTCATCAGATAAATGTCGAAGTGTGATTCCGACTAACGGTGGAGTGCAGGCACGCAGCGGAGTAACGTTGCCTACAACCTGACGTCAGGCGCACGGCTTTGGTAGTTCCATTCTCAAAAGCTCGGGCGATCGATACAGGGCATAATTCATTTGCAGATCGACTAACTCTCGGTGCATTTCCGCGTTCAAATCATTGAACACATTCCAACCTTTCAAATATTTCATCACCTGTTCACGCAATGCGAGTAGTTCAATGCGGCCTTCCCGATAGAGCCGAAGCGATTTCTGGTAATCAAGCTCCTCGTCCCACAGCCTCATATCTTCACTATTAAGCTCGCTTATGCTTCCCGCTTCTTGTTTGCGTTGGTAGAACTCTGCGTGACTTGTAAACCACTTCAACCAGGACTGGGCAATATCTATATCCAGAAATCCTCGCTCGACCAAGCTCCGCAAAGCCAATGACCTTTCGGCGATTTCTGTATCGGCCACAAGCGTCTGCCACTCAACAGCCTGCTCAATTGTCTGAGCTGTAATCTCGACCTCTTCGCCAGCGGTCCATTCAATCAACAGGCGAGCTAGCGCTTCTTGTTGCACCGTGTCGCCCTTAAGAATCCCCATCTGCGCCAGAGCGTCGGCAATCAAAGGAAGGGAACGGGCAGTCAGTAAATGATAAAGTTCCTTACTGATATCGGGGCGCCTTACGCCTGCCCATAGCGAACAAATATGCCCATACAACCGCCAGGCTCGAGGGGGGACAATCCAAACAACGCCCTGTTGGAGCGCGGTCAGAAATCCTTGTAGCTCGTTAAAGAGGGTCGTTAAAGCATTGGCCAATGCCCACGAAAGAACCCCTTCCTCCCGCAAACGTTCAATCTCCGACAACGCAGCCTCTAGTTGTCCTGGCGGGACTGGTTCCCCGCTCTGGCAGAAAGATTGCCAACATGACGTAATCTCAAACCATTTACCTGCTGATTTCATAAACCATCTCAGTTGGCCATGCGCCTAGCGAATAAGGGCTCATACGGCGCAGAGCTTACGCAGCCACTGCTCTAATCGGCACGTTCATGCGGTTGAACCAAGCAACTCCAACTTCGAGTTAACGGCCTACCATTCTCATTGCAACATAATCAAGCAAGAATACCTGTTGCCGATAGCAGACTGACACCAATTCTGAACTGGATTATAACAGGAGGGCGACCTGGTTGTAAAGTTCTCAAAGAGTTCCTCCTTTCCTGTGTGACTTCTCCGGCTTGCTTGCTTACTCCCAATCACTAGCCTGAAAGACGGCCCGCAGCGCAGCGGCCCGCTCCTTTGCCCTCATGGGGCCGGGGCGAGCGTAATTCTCGATGAGGCCGGTCGGTAATTCTACGGAGAGCAAACGGCCGTTCATCACCACATACGTCGCCACAAATGCCTGCCGCGTGCCCAACATATCGATCTGGTCAAAAAAGAGATTGCCCGGCCCGTAATGGATAAAGCGGCCGGGATAGGTGCGAGGCAGGGCAAATCCCTAGACGTGATGGGCCTGGCTGCTGGCAACGGCCGTTACCACCATCTCAGCCTGTCCTTACCGCAATCACCCGGTCCTCCGCCGGACCAAAGATGTCGAATACAAGGTTTGACCAAGAAAAGAAAGTACTGTAAATCGTGTCAGGCAGATTCTTGCCGAGCGCGTTCCAGCAGACCGGCAATCTGGAGGTCAGCGGCCCATTGCCGCAGGTAGTTCAGGTCCAGGGCGTCGGCGCAGGTTTTGATAATGCCGAGGATATCGCGCCATTGACGCCATCACACACACTGCGGAAAAACCAGCTCATGAACACTTTCAGAAAGTATTCTCAAGCTACTACAAGCGGTTGTATTCGCGCCACGTCGCTCTCGATCAACTGTGCCGCCTCCCATAAGTCCACTGCTCGTTGGGCATTCAGCCAAAACTCTGGCGAATTGCCAAACAAACGTGCCAGCCGTAGCGCCATTTCCGGACTAACGCTGCGGCGCTCGCGCAACAACTCATTGATCGATTGCCGGGAAACACCAATCGCTTCGGCCAGGCCGGTGACGGTGAGACCGTAATCTGGCAGAAAATCCTCACGCAACATTTCGCCGGGATGGGTGGGTTTACGCTTCATACCTAAAGCAAATGCGCCATTGGTCGTTAATAGAAATCGCGTACTGCCCTTTGCGATTGCCCGCCAAAGAATGTACTCTGTCACATGACAGTTGTCAATCCCTGAAGGTGGTTTTCGCCTTACGAATAAGGCAAAATCTGGCAGTCTGTTTCTGCCATAATTTGGGCATACCGTATTTGGTCGCCGTTCCATTCTGAGGTAAAGTAGCAGTACTGAGAACAAGGTTTTGGGCAGCCGGTACAGTCTAATCGCGTGAGATTACCTACGACCGGCTGTATGGAGGAAGCGTGCCATGCGTTCTTACAAAAGCGTGTTGTTCCTATTGTTAACTGGCATTTTGGCTATGGGATTAACCCTGAGCCGGCAAGAGCCGCTGGCCGGGCAGCCATACCAACCAACGGCCGTAGAGCGGCTGGCTCTGTTTGAAGGGCGTGTCATCACACCCGAACATCCGCCGGAATCACTGCCAGAAGTTGAGCCAGAGGCAGAATTCCCCGCCCGCAGCGACAGCAGCCTGTCTGCCGTTGGCGGCACCATCGCCTTCCAAAGCAGCCGCGACGGTAATTTCAATATCTACGAACAGTTGGCCGACGGCAGCGGAAAGGTCGAAGAGGTTGTCATTTCCGACGGCCACAACGTCACTCCCGCCTGGTCACCCGACGGCAGCCAGCTTCTGTTTGCCAGCGACCGGTATGGCAGCTTCGACATCTTTTTGCACACTGACGAGGGTGAACCGCTCAATCTGACCAATAACGCCAACGCCGACGACGTGCATCCCGCCTGGTCGCCAGACGGCCAAAAGATTATCTTTAGCTCCAACCGGGGTAGCACTGGCTACTTTCAAATTTACATCATGAACCTGGACGGCAGCAACGTGCAGCAGGTCGGCGTCGTGCCCGGCAATAACGCCATGTACCCGCGCTTCTCACCCAACGGCCAAAAAATCGCCTACATGCGGGCCAGCGTCCTCGCTCCCCTGTGCGAGTGGAATTGGGACGTCTGGGTTATGGACGCCGATGGCAGCAACCAGCAGCAGATCACCACGGCCCTCGGCGCTGACCTCTACCCTGAATGGTCCCCCGACGGCAGCGAGATCATCTACGGAAGCTGCCGCAATTTCTTCTACTTCAACCTCTACGCCTTTGACACCGGCAGCGGCACAGAGCGACAGGTGACCAACTGGCTCTTCCAAAACGAGTGGGGCGCAACCTACTCGCCCGACGGCCATTTGATCGCCTTTAACAGCGCCCCAACCGGCTTCACGGCCGATATCTATATCATGGCTGCAGCGGGCGGCGCGGCGGGCAACCTGACCCAGCACAGCGCCGACGACTGGAATCCCACCTGGAATGATATTACGCCGTCCCTTGATTGCTCGGAAGCCATCGCTTATCCGCCCGTGATGCTGGTTACCGGCTGGGGCGGCAGCGCGCCCAACCTTCGTTTCGATGACCAGTTGAAATATCTCGAAGACTGGTTTGGCCAGCACGGCTACGTTTACGGCTGCAATTTGTTTTACGCCAGCGACACTTCCCCCCATAAATATCTGGCCGAACATGCTGAAATTATCTGGGATAATTTGTGCCAGCAGTATGATCACCTGACTCAACATTACGCCGGCCTGGGCTACGATTGGCAGGGGCTTTACGCGCTTGTCGGCTACAGCTACGGCGGCTTGCGGGCACGTGCGTTTCTGGAAAGTAGCTGGTATGATGTGGCCTGCAACTTTGACATCACCCAGCAAATAACGGTCAACAATCTGATTACGCTGGGCACGCCCCATGGCGGCGAGGCGGCCAACCTGCCCTTTGCCACCCTGATCGGTTTGGCGGCTATCCTGGATGGCCAGTGGCCGGCGATTGAAGAGATGCTGCCCTGGGTACGGCTGGTCCAGAATATGTCCCAGTCGCAACAGGCAGATACCTGCTATCATATTGTCGCCGGAGACGGCCGTTTACAGGCCGGTGTATTACCCAGTCTACTGCTTCCCATCTATTACAAATGGCCTACCGTACAGGCACTCCCCAACGACTTCGCCGTCCACCAGCTTAGCTCCTTCAGCCTGTTGCTCCTGGATGACCTCTATCCGCAGCAAAGCCTGCTTCCCACCGACGATCTGCATGGGCAGGTTCCCACATGGATTGATCCGCTCGGCATCTTGAAATCTTATGTCAATCCTAAAGGAACGTTTGAGGATCATATTTTGCCCAAATTACAGGCCACCGACTGCCCGCTGCTGCCGTTGGGCGATTCTCTGTCGGCTGAATTCTCTACTGACCAATCCGTTACAACCCTGATTGCCGAGCAGCGCCAGCCGCAATTAAGCCAAATGCCGCCAATGGCCGACATAACGGCCGCTGCCATCACCCCATCCCAAAACCACAGCGGCCAGTTCAGCCTGACCAGCCCGCAGCCCACCCAAATTATGTTCTACTGGGACAGCGGTGACCTGGCCTTCACCCTGACCGACCCCCAGGGCAATGCCATCGACCCGCTTAGTGCCGGCAACGACGCCAACGTTGATTATCTGCTGCTGGACACCGGCTTTGGCCTGATGGCCAGCTACCAGATTACCAACACGCTGACCGGCGACTGGAGCTATGCCATTGACGGGGCCGAACTGGACGACACGGCCGTTTACCGCCTCCTCACCATCCTTTCCGAACCCATCGCCATTCACGGGTCCGTCCCCGGCTGGGCCACCACCAGCGCACCCATCGTCATTACGGCCACGCTGACCCATGACGAGACACCCCTCCCCGGCGGCAGCGTCACCGCCCAAATCAAGCGACCGGATGGCAGCTTCCACCTGCTGCCACTATACGACAACGGCCAAAATGGGGATGGCGCGGCCGGTAACGGCGTCTACGGCGGCACCTTTACCGCCACCGACCTGGGCGGCATTTACGGCGTGTTACTTCTGGCTGAAGGGGCGTATAATGACACCCCGTACGAGCGCACCGGCACGGCCTTCTTTATCATCGCCCCCGGCAACGCCCGGCTCAACGGTCACTACGACGACCGGGGCGTCGATATACAGGGCAACGGCCTCTACGACTGGCTGGCCATCGACGTGGGCCTGACCGTCACCGAAGCCAGCACCTACACCGTCTCAGCCGAACTGTACGCCGGCGAGACCTTTATCGCCCAGACCCGTACCCAGCTTTATTTGACGCCGGGCGAAAAAACGGCCGTTCTCCACTTTTCCGGCGACAAAATCCGGCAAGCCGGCCTCGACGGTCCTTATCAAATACGCCACCTACTGCTGCTGGATGAAGCCACAGTCACTTTATTGATCGAAACGGCCGATTACGTCCACACCACCGCACACTACAGCCACTGGGACTTTGGTAGCGGCCATTTACTCTATTTACCCATTATAGTTCGTTAAGAAAAAAGGCGGCCCTCCGGACGAGGGCCGCCTTATGCTTACTTTTGGTGGTGTAACGGCCGTTTAATCAGCCCTGTCCGGCTCCGTATCCAACGTCGGCTCCAATTCGTCATCATCCTCATCCAGGTCAAAGTCCTTATCATCCTCATCGAGGTCGAACTCTTCATCCTCCTCATCAAAGTCAAAGTCCTCATCGTCTTCATCAAAGTCCAGGTCCAGGAGGTCCAGTTCCAGTTTCTGCTCCAGGGCCATGCGTTCTTGAGCCAATTCGGCTGCTTTCGCCGCCGCAATCATTTCCAGCACTTCCTCATCTGTGTTATCGTCAATGAGCGTACTGGTCAGCCTGGCCGCATCAAACTCTTCCAGCGCGGCCCGCTCTTCGGCAGCCAACGCCTCAGCCTCCTTCTGCCGGTAGGCGTGGAACCCGGAGCCGGCCGGAATGAGCTTACCAATGATGACGTTTTCTTTAAGGCCAAACAACTCATCCTCTTTACCGGCAATAGCGGCACCAGCCAACACGCGAATCGTATGCTGGAAGGAGCTGGCCGATAGGAAGCTATCTGTACTCAGAGCAGCTTTAGAGATACCCAGCAGCACTGGCTCCGCCTGAGCCGGCTGGCCACCTTCGGCCACAATCTCAGCGTTCCGTTCCCGGAAGTCAGGGGCGTCTACCAGCTCACCCGGCAGCATTTCCGTGTCGCCTGGCGTCTTCACGATCACCTTGCTCAACATCTTGCGGATAATCACCTCAAAATGTTTGTCATGGATATTCTGACCCTGCGGCCGATAGACTTGCTGTACCTCACGAAGCAGGTATTGGGTTACGGCATCACGGCCCAAAATGTCGAGAATACGGTGCGGGTTTTTGGAACCCTCAGTCAACTGCTGGCCAGGGGTCACTGTATCGCCATCGGACACCAGCAAACGCATACCGGCCGGAATTTCATAATCCTGTTCGTCAATACTTTCCCAGACCACTTTGACCGTATCACCTGCGCGGACAACACGCCCATCATGCCGCGCAGTCAAGATGTCGTCCTCAAGCTCAGCAATAATGTCCCCAACTTCAACCTGTTCTTTGTCGTCAACTCTGACCGTCCAGCCTTCAGGAATCTCGTAGACATCGTCCACCAGGCTACGGTCAGTCACAAAGACATGGCGCACGCCATCCACAACACCAACTTCCACCGTACCACCAATTTCGGTTATGACGGCTTCACCTTTGGGTCGCTGACGGGCTTCAAACAGCTCTTCCACGCGGGGCAAACCCTGCGTGATGTCACCACTGGCCGAAGCGGTACCGCCAGTGTGGAAGGTACGCAGCGTCAACTGGGTACCGGGTTCACCAATTGACTGAGCGGCCATAATGCCAACGGCCACACCGAGTTCAACCGGTTTGCCACGGGCCAGGTCAATGCCGTAGCACTTGACACAGATGCCGCGCCGCAGTTCACACGTCATCGGCGAATAAACATAGGCTTCTTCAATACCCAACTCGTCAACCTGATCAGCCAGAACGTCGGTGAAGTAAGCATCTTTGTCAACCAGGACATCGCCGGTTTCAGGATGGAGTACCGGCTCGGCGGCGACGCGCCCCAACAGACGCTCAGACAACGTTTGTTTACCAAAGTTGTCAGCCCGATTGATCCAGATACCTTTATCCGTACCACAATCTTCCTCGGTAACAATTAAGTCCTGAGCCACATCGACCAGCCGCCGCGTCAGATAACCCGCGTCAGCCGTCCGTAGCGCCGTATCGGCCAGACCTTTACGCGCACCGTGCGTCGAAATAAAGTACTCTAGCGCGTCCAGCCCCATACGGAAGTTTGACTGGATGGGCACCACGATAATACGGCCGGTAGGGTCAGCCATCAGACCGCGCATTCCAGCTAACTGTGTAATCGGGCCAAAGCCACCTTTACCGGCTCCGGACAGGGCCATGATAGCCATGGGACCTTCCTTATCCATAGCCTCGCGTACAGCGTCCTCAACCAAATCTTTGGCATTGTTCCACTGTTCAACGGTACGCTGATACTGCTCTTCTTCAGTCAGCAGACCGCGCCGATATTGCCGGTCAATTTCGTCAACACGACTGCGGGCATTGTCCAAAATCGTGCTGCGCTCTTCGGGAATGGTCAAGTCAGCAACGGCTACCGTTGTACCGGAAATCGTCGCATATTTGAAGCCAATATTCTTGATGTTATCGGCCATTTGAATAGTCGGCTCGTCACCCAATAAGCGGTAAAGGCGATTGATCAGGGCATTGACGCCACCCTTGTCCAGCAGGCGATTAACAAAACGGCCTTCGGGGGGCAGCGCCAGGTTGAAGATGACGCGACCGGGCGAAGTCTCGATAATGCGTTGGCGTGGTTTGCCATCGGCATAACGCTCACCATTCTCTTTATAATAGGTCTCGGTCAACACTTTGATCTTGGCGTGTATATCAACCAGGCCCAGTTCGTAGGCGGTTTCAACTTCTTCCAGAGTGCCAAAGGTACGACCCTCCCCTTTACGGCCGTCGCGGACCATTGTCAGGTAGTAGACACCCAACACCATGTCTTTGGAAGGGCCAATGATAGGCTGACCGTCGGCCGGTTTGAGTAGATTGCGCGAGGCGAGCATCATGCTCTTGGCCTCTTCCACAGCCCGCTGCGAGAGGGGCACATGGACAGCCATCTGGTCGCCGTCAAAGTCAGCGTTAAAGGCGGCACAGACCAGCGGATGAAGCTGAATAGCCTTACCCTCAACCAGGCGGGGCATAAAGGCCTGGATACCCAGGCGGTGCAGGGTAGGGGCGCGATTGAGTAAAATCGGCCGTCCCTGAATCACTTCTTCCAACACTTCCCAAACTTCCGGGGGCTGCCGCTCGATAAAACGTTTAGCCCCTTTAACATTACTGGCGTGACCATACTCTACCAGCTTGCTGATCACAAAGGGACGGAACAGTTCCAGACCCATCGTCTTGGGCAGACCACATTCACCCATCTTGAGGTTGGGACCAACCACAATAACAGAGCGGCCGGAATAGTCTACGCGCTTACCCAGCAGATTACGGCGGAAGCGACCCTTTTTCCCCTTGAGCATGTCAGACAGGGATTTGAGTTCGCGGCGGCCGCGACGGCTGAGGGCCTTGCCACGCTGGCTATTGTCGATCAGGCTGTCAACGGCCTCTTGCAGCATACGCTTTTCGTTGCGGACGATGACGTCGGGCGCGCCCAGCTCCAGCAGACGCTTGAGGCGATTGTTGCGGTTGATCACGCGCCGGTAAAGGTCGTTGAGGTCAGAGGTGGCGAAACGACCGCCGTCTAACTGCACCATAGGCCGTAAGTCTGGCGGAATGACGGGCAGCACGGTCATAATCATCCATTCCGGCCGATTGCCACTGGTGCGAAGAGATTCAACCACCTGCAATCGCTTGGTGGCTCGCTTGGCCGCCTGCTTGGAGCGCGTGGTACGCACTTCCCGCCACAGCTCTTTGGCCAACTTATCCAGGTCCATATGGGATAAGATATCGTGGAACGCTTCGGCACCCATGCTGGCCCGGAAGACATTACCAAATTTGCTCTTGAGTTCGCGGTACTCGGTCTCGTTCAAGAACATCATTTGCGCCAGGTTTTCTAACTGTTCTCTGTTGACCTGAGCGTGCTGGCGAATCTGGGCCATCTTCTGGTCAATCTGACCACGCAGTTCCTCGACAACGTTGTCGATCTCCCCTTGCAGCTCTTCAATTTCACGCTGGAAGGCAGCCACCTGGCTTTGATGGTCCTCTTCGCTTTCCTGCTGGACCTGCGTCAGCCGCTCAGAGGTAGTCTCCTGGATCAGAACGATATGCTCACGACCGACCGTTTGCCCTTTCTTGACAATGACGGCATCACCCAGCATGATGTCACTGGGGGCAGCCGAGCCTTGCAAATTCTCCAGCCGCTTCTCAGTCGTCTGTGCCTGATGAACGACTTCATCGGTAATCTTGGCCAGACGATCATCAAATGAAGCGTTTAGTTCATCCAGCTTTTCCTTAACCGCCGCCAGACGCTGCTGTGCTTCAACCGTGATCTCATCACTCTTTTCCTGCAGCTTTACCTCTAGCTGTAACTCGGCATCCTGCAGCTCTTCATCCAGCCGTTTGAGGGCGCGTTCACGAGCGTCTTCGTCCACGTGTGTCACTACATATTGGGCAAAATAAAGAACGCGGTCCAGATTACGGCGCGATATGTTGAGCAACAGCCCCATGTAGCTGGGCACGCGACGGGTATACCAGACGTGGGCCACCGGCGCAGCCAGTTCAATATGGCCCAAACGCTCACGGCGCACGGCCGACCGGGTAATTTCTACCCCACATTTATCACAAACAATACCTTTGTAGCGAACGTTTTTATACTTTCCACAATAGCACTGCCAATCGCGCTGCGGTCCGAAAATAGCCTCACAAAAGAGACCGTCCTTTTCTGGTCGCAGCCGACGGTAGTTGATCGTCTCTGGTTTGGTGACTTCACCATATGACCATGAACGAATTTGATCTGGGGATGCTAAACTGACGCGCAATGAACGGAAATCTGTTGTTTCCACCTGGTCGACCTCCAATAAGTTTTCAGGCTCCTACCCTACTCGACAACAAAATTAGACTGTGGCGCCCCTCTTCCAATGGGGAGTTATCGTGATGTATAAACGGGAATGGCTTGTGGTTCTGGGCTTGTGGCTTGGCGTAAATAAGATTGTACCGGCCAGTAAATAAATAGATAAAAGAGCGTATGGCCAAGCCAACGCTCTTTCGTTACCCATAATGTCTCTCATAATCGAGAGTAATTGTATCCATAACCTATGATGCGTCAAGGTTTTTAAGTTTATTTCAAGCAATTAACAACGACCTGCAATGATACCATTTATACGCTGTTTTAGTCAAGGGCAATTTGTTAGCGTAAGATAAGCATTTCTGCCTGAGCTACGCTGTTTCACCCACGCGCGACCGTAGATAAGCCTCCATAAAGTCGTCTAAACGGCCGTCCAACACAGCCTGGGTATTGCCCGTCTCAGCATTGGTGCGGTGGTCCTTGACCATTTTGTAGGGATGTAGTACGTAAGAACGTATCTGACTGCCCCAGCCGGCGTCCACATCTTCTCCTTTGACCGCCGCCAGTTCTTCCTCTTGCTTGCGCCGTTCCAGTTCGTAGAGTTGGGTCTTGAGAATGCTCATGGCGGTGTTCATATTCTGCGTCAATGAACGCTGATTCTGGCAGGAAACCACGATACCGGTCGGTAGATGGGTCAGGCGCACGGCCGTTTCGTTCTTCTGTACGTGTTGCCCGCCCGCCCCACTGGCGCGAAAGCGATCAACGCGCAAATCCTTATCGTCAATCTCAATCTCAATATCTTCGGAAATCTCCGGCCAGACCTCGACTTTGGCGAATGAGGTATGGCGACGGCTGGACGAGTCATAAGGGGAAATTCGCACCAGCCGATGCACACCTCGCTCGGAACGTAAACGGCCGTAGGCATAGGCCCCTTCAATGGCTAGCAGACAACTCTTGAGGCCCGCCTCATCGCCGGCACTTTCATCCAAAATGGATACACGAAAAGCATGTGTTTCGGCCCAGCGAATAAACATCCGCTGCAACATCTGCGCCCAGTCTTGCGCTTCGGTACCGCCCGCCCCAGCGTGAATCGCCAGATAAGCGTCTTCCCTATCGTACTCACTGCTGAGCAACGTTTGGAACTCTAAACGGCCGATTTCATACGTCAATTGAGCCGATTCTTGCGCCAGCTCCACGGCCAGGTCTTCATCCTCCATCTCAGCGAGCAGCAGCGCATCTTCCAGGCGCTTGCTCAGACTCAGCCAGACGGTCACCTGATCGCGCAGTTGGGTCAGCTCACGCATCATCTCCTGAGCGGCATTCGCGTCATTCCAGAAGCTGGGCGCGGACGCCAGTTGTTCCAGTTGGGTAATTCTGTCTTGTTTGGCGGCTACGTCAAAGCCGCCTCCGTATGATGTCTACTCGTTCTTTCAAGTCAATGAGTTGGGTGATGGTGTCGCTCATTTGTGGTCATCCTTTTTTGTAAGCATAGTGCGTAATGTGTAGGGATTTGTATTACCCACTACCCACTACCCACTACATCAATTATTCAAACAATCCGTCAACAAACTGGTCCGCATCAAACGGGGCCAGGTCTCCGATTTTTTCGCCAGTGCCGATAAAGCGGACGGGTAACTGTAGCTCCTGATAAATGGCAAAAACCATACCACCTTTGGCGGTGCCGTCCAGCTTCGTCAGGACCACGCCGGTCACGTTGACCGACTCCTTAAACTTCTGGGCCTGGATCAGCGCATTTTGGCCGGTGGGGGCGTCCAGCACCAGCAGCACTTCGTGAGGAGCGGCGTGGACGCTTTTCTTGCAGACGCTGTACACTTTTTCCAGCTCCTTCATCAGGTTGAATTTGGTGTGCAGACGGCCGGCTGTATCAATAATCAGCGTGTCGAAGCCACGGGCACGAGCCGCACGGATGCCGTCGTAGGCTACCGCCCCCGGATCGGCATTGGGTTGGCCGGCAATAACTGGGACGTCGGCCCGCTCGCCCCAAATCTTAAGCTGGTCGATAGCCGCCGCCCGGAAGGTATCCCCGGCCGCCAACACGACTCTACGCCCTTTGTTCTGGTAATAATGGGCCAGCTTACCAATGGAGGTCGTTTTGCCGGAACCATTAACACCCACCACCATGACCACTGTCAACTGGCGGTCTTCTTCCAGCGGAAAGTCAGGTGGGTCAAACAAAAAAGCACGCAACTCTTTCTTGAGGGCCTCGGTCAATTGGTCGCCCCGATACAGACCTTCTTTGGCCACTCGGGCACGCAGGGCATCAATCAGTTGCAGCGTAGTGGGCACGCCCATGTCAGCCTGAATGAGCAGCGCCTCAACATCTTCCCAGGTTTCTTCGGTTATATCGCCCGCACCAAAAACGTTGACAATCTGGCCAAAGACAGATTGACGGGTGCGGCTTAATGAATCACGGATGCTTCTAAACAAGGTTGGTTGTCTCCTTCAAAGATAGGACGGCGGACGAAAGACCGAAGACGGAACGGTGCTACCGTCATCCGTCATCACCCATTGGTCGCTCCACAATTTCGCCATCGGCCGTTACCTGCTCCACACGCAAAACGGCCGTTTCTAACTGCTGACTGCAATAATCGGCCAACTGCTGCCCCTTTTCGTAGAGGGCCAGCGATTCTTCTAACGTCAGGTTTCCCGATTCTAGCTGAGAAACGGCCGTTTCCAAAGCAGCCAAAGCATCCTCAAACGATAGCTCGGTCACGGGTGAGTTCATGATCTTCTCCATAAGCACTACGTGCCACGCACAACAGTCTCAATTTCGCCATCAACGACCTGTATGGTCAGCGCATCGCCAGAAGCAACGGCCGTTACGCTACGCACAATCTGGCCATCGGCGCGGCGGACAATGGCGTAGCCGCGCCTGAGCGTGGCGGCGGGGCCAACGGCAGTCAAGCCAGTCTGGGCCAGGGCCAGGCGAGCGCGCATCTTTTCCAGACGACGCTGCATGGCTTGCTCCAAACGGCCGCTCAGGCTGTCAATGCGCTGCCGGTCATTCTCCAGGCGGGTGCTGGGGCTAAGATGAGTCAAGCTGCGGCGCAGTTGGACCACGGCTGCCTGACGCTGCTGCAACTGACGCGTTAGAACGGCCGTTAGCCGACGACGGCGCTCCGCAATCAATCCGTGCATTTCAGACAAATCAGGCACGGCTCGCTCAGCCGCGGCCGATGGGGTCGGCGCCCTTTCATCGGCCACAAAATCAGTAATGGTAAAGTCAGTTTCGTGGCCCACGCCGCTGATAATGGGGTGCTGTGCGGCAGCAATGGCCCGGACCACTTGCTCGTCATTAAAGGCCCACAAATCTTCAATCGAGCCGCCACCTCTGGCTACAATGATGGTATCAATGTCGGCACGGCCGTCAAGCCATTGTAAGGCCCGCACAATTTGAGGGGGAGCTTCCGGCCCCTGTACCAGCGTGGGGGCAATCAGCACCGCCACCAACGGGCAACGGCGCTGCAAAACGTGCAAAATATCACGCAGGGCGGCGGCATCGGGCGAGGTGACAATACCAATCTTGCGTGGAAACGGGGGAATCGGCCGTTTCCGGTCAGCGTCAAACAGGCCCTCGGCAGCTAGTTGCTCTTTAAGCTGTTCAAACGCCAGGGCCAGATTACCCCGTCCAGCCGGTGTGAGCGACTCTGCATAGAGTTGATAAACCCCGCCGGCCTCATAAACTGAAAGACGGCCTCGGGCCACTACCGCGTCGCCATCCTGCGGCTGAAAGCGCAAACGATGGCTTGAGGACCGCCACATAACACATTTCAACTGGGCGGCATCATCTTTCAGCGTAAAGTAGAGGTGTCCCGACCTGGCCTGACTAAAGTTAGAAATCTCACCCGCCACTTCAACATCTTGCAGACGGTAGTCGATTTCGAAAAGCTCCCGCACATAACGCGTTAGCTCACTAACTGTCCAGGGTTCAGGTTCCAGGGCCTGCGCCTGGTTAAATAATCCCATTGTCTGAACCTAAACGTAAGTTGTCACGCAATCAGCCCTCATGTAAAATGCTCCACGGAAAAACCGAGTTTTTTGCTAAAGTGGTGGCCTTGAAAAACTCGGTTTTTGGACCTTTTTTCAGTAGAGTCATTGGTGAACACCTGTACGGTGATGGTTGGTACAGAGCTGGCTCGCCAACCGGAATTCATGATTACTGACCATGATATAAAACACAGATAATCCATAACGGAGGTGGCATCTGGAAAGTTTAGAACTTGCACATGCGCTGGTAGAAACAATTCTCGATAAAAAGGGAGACGATATTCTACTGCTCGACCTGCGCGAACAATCAATTTTTGCCGATTATTTTCTCATGTGCAATGCAGAAAATGAACGGCAACTGCGTGCGCTGGCTACGGGGATTGCCGAAAACGCCAAGAAAGAAGCCGGCGTCAACGCACGCGGCTATGAAGGCGAACCTGCAAGCGGTTGGGTGCTGGTTGATTTTGGTGATGTGGTTGTTCACATTTTCGCGCCAGAACAACGTGAGTATTACCGCTTAGAAGAGTTGTGGCATGATGCCCACACCGTGTTACGGGTCGATTAGCACTAAAATTGCTAGGAGCACCATCAGTTTGTGTCCGGCCATTGTTTCAACTGCGTGACACGCTGGGCTGGCCTACGCACTTTCTGAAATCCAGCTTTCGGTGTTGCGGGACCAATCCACTAATTCAACATCATCAAAAAAGATGCTGACCTCTTTGGCGGCGTTTTCTGGGCTGTCTGAGCCGTGTACCAGGTTACGGCCGATTTCCAGGCCAAAGTCGCCCCGAATGGTACCGGGTGCTGCCTGGACCGGGTTGGTAGTACCCATCGTTGCCCGGGCCGCCGCAATGGCATCGTGGCCTTGCCAAACCATCGCTACCACTGGCCCGGAAACAATATATTCCACAAGGCTTTGATAAAAGGGACGTTCTTTGTGAACGGCATAGTGGGTCTCGGCCAGTTCTGGCGACATTTGCAAAAACTTCATGCCTACCAGCTTTAGGCCACGCCGTTCAAAGCGGTTGATAATTTCTCCAATTAAACCACGCTGAACACCATCAGGTTTTACCAATATCAACGTTCTTTCCACAGTCATAAACTCCTCTAGTAGTTGATTCTGTTGTAAGCTGCCCTGCTAAAGGGCATCTAACGCGTCCCGATAGGTATCTAAGGCTCGCTGTAACTGGCCGTTCCGCATGTAGGCGTCACCCAATAGACGCTGTATCTCGGGTTGACGCTGTTCGGCCACGGCCGTTTCCAAATCGGCAATCAGCAACGACAGGCCCCGCCCTTCCTGGACGAGGGTTTGATAGGTGCGGAGGGCCTCATGAGTAGAGCCGCCGGTCAGCTTGTTACGGGCATCGACCAGCACTGCTTCATCGACAGCGAACTGGCTGCTGTCAAACTCAACTTCCAAACTCTCCAGGTCCAAATCAGCCGCCACCTCAGTCACCGGTTCAGCCAATGGCTCAGGCTCCATTTCCGATAGTGGTTCCCTATCAATTGCCTCCAGCCTTTCGTCCGCATCAGATTCGGCCGTGGCCATCTCTTCAGCCTGAAGCCATCTGGTGCCGTCAATCTCGTCGGGCGCTTCAAGCCAATCGGTGAAGCTCAATTCGACGTCCTCTTCCTCTTGGTCCTGGTCCAGCCAATCGACCATCTCATCATCTTCATCATACGCTTCCAACACGCTTTCCAGCTCATCTTCGGGAGCGATCGGTTCAGTCACATGCGTATCCGTAACGGGTGGGAGAGCTTCGAGCGTGTCTTCTTGCTCAGTGGCCAACCGTTCTAACCAGGCCACAGCCTCATCCGGATCATCGGGCATTTCAAGGTCAAAGATATCGTCCGCGTCTTCTATCTCAGGATAGTCTGCATCGTCAACGGCCGTTTCCGTTTGTAACTCCTCATGAACTGCGTCAATCTCGGCCTCGATATCGGCCAGGTCATCGACAACGCTGTCCATAGCCCCGATCATGTCCTCAGCGACGACTGCTTCCATGATTTCGTCTGTATCCAGCTCAATCTCTGAGTCCACGTCCAGATCGACTTCCGGTTCGGCCGTTTCTACCAACTCGTCAGCCATTGGCACCCGCATTTGGCTAATGGCAGCGGCATCCTCTTCAGTAACAGAAGGTAATTCAGCTACATCAGCACCCTGGCGAGCGGCCAGCTTTTCCAACCAGGCCATCAACTCGTCCGGATCATCGGGGACATCACTCAGGGCCAGGGCATCCACGTCATCAGCAACGGCCGTCTCGGGCAGGTCAAGGTCAAAATCGAGGTCGACACCTGCAACCGGCTCTAGCGCTTCGACCAGATCAGCGGCAGCCATCTCGGCATCAGTCAACTCCGCCTCAGCTTCTGCCTCAGCCAGATCGATCTCGGCCTCAACTTCCGCTGGCGTCATGTCATCAGGGTCTTCAACCACGCCCGCTTCCATTTCTTCAACCGGTTCGGCCGGGGCCAGCGCTGTCTGTTCCAGCCAATCCAGCGCGTCCGCCAGCAAATCTTCGGGGACATCATCTGTTGCTGCCTCAGTCAACGCCAACAATTCCAAATCATCAACGGGGATATCTTCGGGTAAATCAGCCAACGCTTGCCGTTCAAGTTGCTCCAGACGCTGGGTCAGCAAATCAACGCCAGGCTCCTCCTGAAGAGCCTCGGCTACGTCCTCAGCGGGCAGCAAATCGTCGGACGGCTCTTCCCACTCATCCATTTCTTGAAGACCGTCCAAGAGCTTGTCCAGTTCGTCGTCCTCTTCGTACGCTTCATCTTCGTCGTACGCTTCTACTTCCTCTTCCCAGGCATCATCAGCCAGCGAAGCCAACCATTGGAGAGCGTCATCCGGCTCTTCTTCTGCCAGGTCCAGATCGCGTTCCAATTCATCTTCCGTCTCAACCAAATCCGGGAACGATGGGTCTTCGAGAGCTGCTTCTTCAGGGGCTGCCAACGCTGACTCTAGCTCAGAAACCGGCTCTGGCTCAACCGCTTCGTCGCCAATCGCGGTCGTAGCTTCAGCGACCAGCTCCTCTTCGAAATCGTCAGCCAATTCTTCAAGCCAGGCCATGGCGTCATCGACTTCTTCTTCGGCGACATCTTCAGCCATTTCTGCGGCGACAGCCTCGTCGAAATCTTCGGACACCGCCACCGCGACGTCTGACACCGGTTGGTCGTCACTTTCCGACTCAATTTCGTCCTCCAGCTCATCGAGCCAGTCTAACGGCTCAACCTCGGCCAGCTCAGCCAGGGCCATGTCATCATAGGCATCGGCCGTTTCTCCCTCTTCCAGGTCGGGTGCCAGGTCTGTAATCCAATCGGGCAAGTCTTCGTTGACTATAGCGCCAGCCTCACCTACCTCGGCCAGTTCCTCGAACTCATCCAACCAGTCAGCGGTTTCATCCAGATCGTCCTCTAACAATGGTGTCGCATCGTCTTCGATCTCATCAGGCAAGTCATTTTGCAATTCGTCATGATCCCCTATCACAGCATCCTCCATTTTCTCAGGCGGCAGAACCAGTCCGGACGTGTCACCAACATTCAGGTGACCGAGCAAACTGGACCATTCCTCCTCACTATCTTGAAGCAATATTTCGGTATCTATTTCGTGCAAATCAGCCGCGTCTGCCTCTTCTGCCAGCAGGCTTTCCAACTCACCACCAACCGTATTGAACATCCAATCGGGCAGTTGTACGTCGTCTTCGGCAGCGAGAACATCATCAGTAGCCGCTATGGCGTCTGCTTCTACATCGGTAGGCTCATCTGAACCCACCAGTAAGCCACTGTCTGTCTGGACTAACCAATCAGGCAAATTGAGTAATGGGTCATCGGCCAGGGCCTTTTCTACCGGCTCCTCTTTTTCAGATGGCTGGTCGGTAGTTGTCTCACGGTCTGTATCGGACATCTCAGGCTCGCTCCGCAGCAACCAATCTGGCAGCAGACCAAGATCATCACCCGTTAGCTCGCCGGAATGAATATCCGCCGATAGATCAATAAGGTCTGAGCTGCTTACAGTTGGTGGCGTTTCCGTATCATGCTCGTGATACAGTAACCAATCGGGTAGATCGGCAGCGGGCGGCTCCTCTAAGAGTTCAGAAGTAAGCAAATCAGTCAAGGGTTGGGCATCTTTGTGTTCGGCCAGTGCTTCGTCGTCTTCTGCCATCCAGTGGGCTTCGTCTTCCTGACCTTCATCAGATTCTTGCAGTTTAAGTAACCAGCTATCAATAACTTCGACTGATTCGTCGGAGCGAGCCAGATGATCTAGCCCGTCCCAATCTGCGAACAACTCACCCAACTCATTGTCATCTTCTTCCAGTTCGGCCGCTAAGTCAGTCTGCTTAACAGACTCAACAGAGGGTGGTGTTTGAATTACCTCTTCCGGCACGATTTCCTCTTCCACCATTTCAGCATCGGCCGTTTCATCAAAATCAAGCTGATCGCGCTCGTCCGCCACCTCATCCGCGTCCAGGGGCACGGTCATTAACCAGTCTGGCACCCCCTCCTCGTTGACGTCCCAACTCGTCTCGTCCCAGGCCGTAGATTCTTCGTCAGCGGGCACCGGCAGCACATCCGTATCGAACGGACCTGTCATTAACCAATCGGGAATTGGCTCGTCATCTATAGAGGCCGCTGCCGCATCCTCAGTCACGGTCTCGGCCTCAGACCACGCCTGATCGTCCACAGGTTCATCAACCGTCTCAAACGGACGAGATTCCATTTCCAGCGAACTATCTATTAACCAGTCGAGGTCCGGGGCGTCCGTAGCGGCCGTTTCTACGTCGTCATCGTCTGCTTGCAATGGCCCAGTCATCAGCCAACTTAGCGCACTCTCTTCCAGATCTTCGTCATCGGTGTCGGCAAGCGGTACGGAGGCCGGAGGTTCTGGTGGTTCTGACAAACGACCGGTTGTGTGCAGCGGCAGGGGCGTATCGGTGGTTAACCAATCGTCTGACAAATGGCTATCAAAATCGACCGCGGGCAATCCGGCAGCCAAACCAGCCTGTTCATCGTCAAGCTGCTCAAGCCAATCGTCGTCCTCTGCGAAACCCTGGACCCAGTCACCAACCAGGGAAGGGTCTACTTGCTCAGGCTCAAATTCGGCCTCATCGACGTCTAACCAGTCGGGCATTTCGTCTGACATTGACCGGGCAGGTTCAGGTTCAGCCACAGGCGAATCGGCCGCTTCTTTTAGATCAGCCAACCAGTTCGCGTCATCATCAGTTAACAGCGAGTCGGCCGTTTCCTCATCTTCAAAGGCAATATCGGCAAGCCAGTCGGCCTCCTCATCAGCGAGCAGCCCATCCTCCTCTTCCTGTTTATCAAAGAACCAATCCGGCTCTACGGCCGTTTCTTCATCTTCGCCGGTAACGGCCGTAATCCCTTCAGGATCACTACTCTCAATAGTTGCTCCCAATTCGTCGGTGAACGACTCGCTCAGCCAGGCATACACACCTGCCTCTTCCGTTTCCGTTTCCTCAATCCAATCGGAAGTGGCCTCAACCTCAGGCTCCAACGGCGTGATTGACAGGTCATCCAGCGGTTCAATTAAGCGTTGCTCCGGCAAAGGAGGGGCCGAAGCATAAGCAAAGAGCCAGCCGACAACCGTTTCAGGATCCACGGTGGACTGATCAAACTGCATCAATTCCTGTACGCGCTGGAGATATGGTTGCGCTTCGTCGGGCATGTCGTTTTGTAGCCAGATATGGGCCATCAGTGCGTTGGCAACCAGGCAATAAGGCAGTTTTTCCAAAATCTGCAAGCAGCGTTCATTAACCTCTAGCCGCTGGCCCATTTGCCACAGCGATTCAACCAATAGCAGCTCCAGGTCAACGCGCTCCGGATCATCGGCCAGTAGCTGACGAATTTCGCTAACAGCCTGCTCGTATAGCTCCCCCTTCACATAAAAATGGGCTAAGGAGCTGCGCGTGGCGCCAATATGTTCAGGCTCGCTGCTCTGGCTAACCTGGTACAGAGCGAGCAGTTCTTCACGAACGGCCATGTTGTATGGCTCCATTTCATAGGCTCGTTCCATATGCCAGACAGCATTGGGCAGCAGAGACTCATACTTGTAAGCAATGGCTAAACCGGCATGGGCCAAAAAATCGTTGGGATCGGCACTCAAGACGCGCTGGAAGATGTCAATGGCATCTGCCAACCGATGCTGTTCCAGATACGCTTTGCCTAAGGTCCGGTAGGTATCCAGATGACGTGGGTAGTGCTGCAAAATATAGCGGCAATGCTGGGTAACAACGGCAAACTCATTGTTTTCTAGCAATCCGTCTATTTCTCTTAAATAGTTGTGGAGAGTGGTTGTAGTCACGCTCATTCCTCAGCAGGTATCGGCTACGGCAATTATTGGTCAACCTTCTGATATTATGCAAAGTTTTGGGCCAATAAGCAAGTAACGCCGTTGTGACCATGACCATTCAGCTATTGCGACTGTTGCCGATAGAAAGGATGGCGGCGCAAATGATGAAGTAGGGCTTCGATACTGGTCTCGGACTGCGGGAACGGGCCAAGGGGATCAGCCAGATGAGGTCGCCCCAGCAGGGTGTAGAGCAAATTGAGTAACCCATGATGCAGAACCTCGACCTGATAACCACCCTCAAGGACAAACAGTATACGGCCGTTGCACACAGACTGTGCCAGATCAACCATCAGTTGACCTAATCGGGCGTAACCGGTTAGGCTCAAAGCGGCCGAAGCCAGGGGATCGCGCCAGTGGGCATCAAAACCTACTGAAACCAGAATGAAATCAGGTCGGAATCGCTCGGCGGCCGGACGCACAATTTCGGTAAAAATACGGCCGTAACCATAGTCCCCGACATGAGGTGGCAAAGGAATGTTAAATGTGTACCCGTACCCGGCACCGGTTCCCATTTCGTTGAACTGACCCGTGCCCGGATAAAAGAAGGGGGCCACCAGGTGAGTGGAAATAACGGCTACGCTTTGGTCATCGTAAAAAATGTCTTGTGTGCCATTGGCGTGGTGAACATCGTAATCGACGATAAGCACCCGTTCCGCACCGTGGGCAACCTGAGCCTGGCGTGCAGCCGCAGCCACATTATTAACCAGACAAAAGCCGCTTATTCGGGAACGCCCGGCATGATGCCCAGGCGGGCGTACCACGGCCAGGCCGTTATGGTAACGTCCACGCATAATCTCGTCTACAGCCAGGCAGCAGCCGCCAGCCGCCAGTTCAGCCAGTTGATAACTTTCGGCCGTAGCGTAGGTATCGCCATGATCTAGCAAACCGCCGCCATCACGGCTGGTCTGGCGAATGGTTTCTAACAAATTGCGACTATGGATGCGGGTTAACTGCTGGTAGGTGGCCGGTACGGCCGAAATCAGACCTACTTCGTCAAGGATGTGGTGCTGCTGGAGAAACGGCCGTAATCCCCGGAGCCGCTCATAACTCTCAGGATGGCCGGGTTTGGTATGCGCGGCAGCCGGGGCCATTAACAGCAATGTGGACATGAGAGTTAGTAGGTGGTGCGTCGTGCGTAAACTTATTACGCACGACGCACCACATCCTAGTTAATCAACGACATAATCAAACCAAAGCCATCGCCAATGAAGGCTACCAGACCGGCCACCACCACCGACACCATCGACATTAGCTTGATCAGAATGTTCAGCGAAGGGCCAGAGGTATCCTTGAAAGGATCGCCGACCGTATCGCCCACGACGGCCGCTTTGTGGGCGTCAGAGCCTTTACCGCCGTGATGACCTTCCTCAATGAACTTCTTAGCGTTGTCCCAGGCACCACCCGCGTTGGCCATCATCACCGCCAGTGAGAAGGCCGCAGCCAGACCACCGGCCAGCAGGCCCATCACCCCGGCCACACCCATCAAAATGCCAACGAGGATCGGAACCACAATCGCCAGCAGCGAGGGCACTACCATCTCGCGCAGCGCGGCCTGGGTACTAATCTGGACACACTGCTCATAGTCCGGCTTTTGCTCACCTTTCAGAATACCAGGATTCTCACGGAACTGGCGGCGCACTTCCTCCACCATCGCATAGGCGGAACGGCCGACAGCGCTCATCGTCAGGGCAGAGAAGAAAAAGGCAACCATCGCGCCCAAGAACAGGCCCAGCAGAAACATGGGGTTGAGGGGGTGAACGCTGTAAGCCTGCATAAAATCAGGCATCGACATTGTGGCCACGTCAAAACCGCGCAATGTCGGGACATTCAGCGTCAGCAAACTGGCACGAATCGTTTCGATATAGGCAGCTAACAGGGCCAGACCGGTCAGAGCGGCCGAACCAATCGCGAAACCTTTACCAGTTGCCGCTGTCGTATTGCCCAACGCGTCCAACTGGTCGGTACGGCTGCGAACGCTGGCATCCAGGCCCGACATTTCGGCGTTACCGCCGGCGTTATCGGCAATAGGGCCATAAGCGTCAGTAGCCAGCGTAATACCCAGCGTGGCCAGCATACCCACGGCAGCGATACCCACACCAAACAGTCCGTTTAGCGTATTGGTTGCACCACCGCTGAAAAAGAACGCTATCGCCGTACCCAAGATAATTACTACCACAGGCAGAGCGGTGGAGCGCATACCAACGGCCAGACCGTCAATAATGACCGTGGCCGGGCCGGTACGGGCCTGTTCGGCAATACCCTGCGTTGGCTCGTATTCGCCAGAGGTATAATATTCGGTGATGCGACCAATCAGCACCCCAACCAGCAAACCGGCCACGACGCTAATCCAAACCTGCCACCAGGCATGAACACCCAAATCAAGGAACAGCAGCAGGGGAATGGCCAACACGGCAATAATGCCGGCGCAAAGCTGGATGGTCCCTTCCAGTTTGCGAATCAGAATTTGCATAGTCGCATCTTCATCAGCCCGCACCAGGAAGATACCCACAATTGACACCAACACGCCGACACCAGCCAGCATGATGGGCGCGGCCACATACTTTAGCTGCTCGGCCGCCGGTAGACCGGCTGCCGCAGCGCCGGAAACGCCCAACGCGGCCGCCGCCAAAATGGAAGCCAGGTATGATTCGTACAGGTCAGCGCCCATACCGGCTACGTCACCGACGTTGTCGCCCACGTTGTCGGCAATGGTGGCCGGGTTACGCGGATCGTCCTCAGGAATACCAGCTTCGACTTTACCAACCAGGTCAGCCCCCACGTCGGCCGCTTTGGTATAAATACCACCGCCGACACGGGCAAACAGCGCCATAGTAGAAGCACCCACCGCTGCACTTAGCATAATAGTGGTAATCAGGGGTACACTCTCGCCACCTGGAAAAATAACGTAATAGAGCAGCAAAAACCAGATGGACATATCGAGCAGGGCAAAACCAACAACCCCTAAACCCATCACGGCCCCGCCACGAAAAGCAACCCGCAAGCCTCCGTTCAAGCTCTGGCGTGCTGCATTGGCTGTACGGGCCGAGGCGTTCGTCGCCGTCTTCATGCCTACGTAACCAGCCACACCAGAGAAAAAGCCAGCAGTGATGAAAGCAATCGAAACGATCCAGTTCTGTACACCGATCCAGGAAAGAATCAGGAAGAGAATCAGCAGGCCAAGGAAAACCCGCACAATAGCCCGATATTGGGCTGACAGATAGGCCATCGCCCCGACACGAACGGATTGGGCGATGTCACGCATAATTTCCGTGCCTTCTTCCTCCTGCATCATGCCGTTGTAGAAGTAATAGGCGAAAATCAGCGCGGCCACAGCGCCAAACGGCCCTAACCACCAAAAAACAGGAATGGACGGGCTGGCCTGGGCTAGAAAAGGTATAGCAAAAAGTTCCATAGCGTTAGCTCCTTAAGTTTGTGAAGTCTGTCTAAATTATAGGCAGGGCATACCTCTTCAAGCCGGGCACGAGGTCTTGTCTGTAAAGCGACGATATGTTAAAACCCGGTTGCCGTGGCGAGTGTAAGCGGTTGCTCTGCCAGGAAGTTTTTTAACAGTGTGGACTGCACCCGAAGAAGGAATGGTGTCGGGGCAAACTCGCCTGATTCTAGCCAAGCGAGGCGGCACTGTCAACCAATTAAAGGATAACGGCCGTTTATGTATACTATTGATGAACTGATTTGTGTCTGTATTAGCCGTCAGATTAAGGATGGCGAGCTGGTGGCGCAGGGCATCGCCACACCGCTGGTGGCGGCTGGTTATCTGTTGGCCAAACTGACCCACGCCCCCAACCTGACTTTTGTTTCAGCTATTGGTCAGGCGTTGTGCCGCGACTGGGCACCGCTGGGCATTGCCACCATTGAGCAGTTGTGGATCGGCCAGGGGTTGAAGCGGTTTGATTTCGTCAGCGGCACCTGTGAATACTTGCCCCGTTTTGGGCCGAAGGAGTTCTTCCGGCCCGCTCAGGTGGACCCGTATGGCAATTTCAACAACGTCTACCTGGGCGGCAGCTACGAGAAGCCCCGGCTGCGCCTGCCAGGCTGCGGCGGTATCCCCGACGTCACCGTGTTTGAGGAGGAAGTTTATCTGTACGTGCCCCGTCACGGCCGTCACACCTTTGTGCCCCAGCTTGATTTCTTGAGCGGGCTGGGCCACCATCCGGCCCGGCGCGAGGGCCTGGGACCCCATTACCTGATTTCAGACCTGGGGGAGTTTGATTTTAACGGCGAAGATAACCGTCTGCGCCTCATTTCTCTACACGAAGGCGTAACCTTGCGGCGGCTGCAAACCAAAACTGGCTTTGACCTTTTTCTGCCCGACACTATCCCTACGACCCCGCCACCGACAGCCGAGGAGCTGCGCCTGCTGCGCCAGGTCATTGACCCCTTGGGCGTGCGCCAGTTGGAAACGCTGCGCGGGGCCGAACGGCGGCAAAAGCTGCGGGAGATTTTGGCGGCGGAGCAGCAGCAGCAATTGGCACGACTGACACGGCCGTTGTACTATATGACCCCATGAGTACACTAAACCCCAATATCCCCTCGCCTGAATTGGCGCGTCTGATGACCACGGCTGCCGGCAAACGGCGCGATTTCCGGCTCAATCTGCTAACGCCCCAACTGTTGCTGTACGTCTTCCTTGAAGACCAGAATTGCAACGCTCACCAAATCTTGCGCCAGATTCGGGAACAGCGCGGCTTTGATTTTGACGATTTGCAGCGGCGGGTGGAGATGATGACGCGCCACACCCCGGGGCGCAACGCCAGTTTCAACTTTACCGACGATTTTGGCCAGGACGTGCCCCTGGCCGAAGAGATGCTGGTGGTCATTGACGAGGGCCTGTCGCTGGCCCAGTCGCGGGATGAATTGAAAGTAAGCAGTGGCCACGCCCTGGCCGCCATGTCCCAGCGCAACGTGACCACCTTCGGCGTCTTGCAGCGCATGGGCATTACTACGGCCGCTATCACCGCCCTGCTGGATGAGGTGGGCAACGACAAGACGCCCCTCATTCAGGATTTTGTCTCTGACGCGCAGGCGGGTGAAGCCACGGCTGTTTACCAGCGAGAAGATCTGCTGCGCGAACTGCTCAGCCTGCTGGCGCTGTCCAACCAGCGCCACGTCATCCTGGTAGGGCCGGAAGGAGCTGGCAAGCGCACTTTGGCCTACAGCCTGGCCCTGCTCCTGGCTGAAGAGAAGGGGCCGCGTGACTTGCGCTCCCTGGTCCAGATCAACGAGGCGGCTCTGCTGGAAAACCCGCTGGCGGCCATGCGTTCCGGCCTGCGCCGGGCCAGCGGCGGCGTCTTGCTGGTGCCCGGCATTGACCGCTTTTTTGCCGACCGGCTGCGGACTCGCTTCCCGGAACAGGTAAACCGGGAGCTGCACAAGGCGCTGCTGGGCAACGAGCAGGTGGTGATCGGCACGACCACGCCCGGCGATTACGACCGGCTGTCCAACGAGCCGCTCATCCGCCAGCACACACAGCGGCTGGACGTGCCCCCGGCCACGACCGATGAGGCCATCGCCATTCTCACCTTCCACAAACCTCGTCTGGAGCAAGAGTATGAGGTAGAAGTGACCAGAGAGGCGTTGGAAACGGCCGTTACCCTCGCCGCCCAATATATCCAATCCATCGCCCTGCCGGCGGCGGCCGTGCAGTTGGCCGACCGGGCCTGCGCCCTGGTGCGCCTGGTCACGCAGGAGCACATCACCAATCTGCCTGAGGTAGACGCCGACGGCCGTCTCAGCCCTGGCGACGTGATGGTGGCCGCCAGCCAGATGGCCCGCATCCCCCTGACCCAGCTCAACCAGGACGAGCAGAGCAAGTATGCCAACATGGTGGACCAGCTCCACCAGCGCATTATCGGCCAGGAAGAAGCGGTGCTGGCCATTAGCCGCGCCGTCAAAACGGCCCGTGTCGGTTTGCGCGACGCCCGGCGGCCCATCGGCTCTTTCCTCTTCCTGGGGCCGAGCGGCGTGGGTAAGTCAGAGCTGGCCAAAGCGCTGGCCGAGTTCATGTTTGACACCGAAGATGCCATGCTGGTGCTGGACATGACCGAATACCAGGGGGAGGCCAGCGTCAACCGGTTGATTGGCGCGCCGCCTGGCTACGTTGGCTTTGAGGGGGGCGGCCAGTTAACCGATTTTGTGCGGAATCGGCCGTATACCGTCGTCCTCTTTGACGAGGTGGAAAAAGCCCACCCCCGCGTCCTGGACGTGCTGCTGCAAGTGATGGACGAAGGACGCCTGACCGACAGCCAGGGGCGCGTGGCCAGCTTCAGTGAGACGGTGGTCATTTTAACCAGCAACCTGGGCGCCTACCACATGCTCGTGCCCGTAATCGGCGAGCGGGAGCGGGAGCTGGTCATGGGCGAAGTGCGCCGCTTCTTCCGGCCTGAATTTCTCAACCGGCTGGATGAGGTCATTCTCTTCCACCAGTTGACGCCACCTCACCTGGCCCGAATCCTCGACCTGCTGCTCAAGCGAGAGTTCCGCCTGACTGCCCGCCAAAACATTGACCTGACCGTTACCCCAGCCGCCCGCCAATGGCTGTTGGATCAGAATAACGAGCCGGAGTTTGGCGCTCGCCCCTTGCGCCGCATCATCGCCCGCCACTTGCGCGAACCACTGGCCGATTTTCTACTCAGCACCCCCCCTAACCGGCAGCAGCGCACAGCGATTACCGTGGACGTGGTGGGAGATAGGCTGCATTTTGATATGGGGGAATAGGACGTAGTGCGTAGTGCGTGGTGCGTATTCCGTACTGCGTGGTGCGTAGGGCACAGTCCGCCTTTCATAATTCATCCTTTCGGCAAGCTCAAGGCAGGCCCTTCATAGTTCATAATTTAACAGGGAGTAACCATGAGTGGTGAAGTACGTAAACAGCAGATTAAGCAGCGTTTAGGCCATCAGCGGGAAATGCTGCTGGCATTTCTGGCCGATTTGGATGCGGCGGATTGGCATACGGCCGTTTTTCCCGATGATGAAGAAATAGACCCACCCTGGACGGTGGCCGACCTGGTGCGCCACCTGGCCGACGCCGAGCAGAGCATGACCCGGCTGATGCAACTGATTCGGGATGGGGGCGAAGGGGTGCCGGCCGATTTTGACCTCAACCGCTGGAATAACAGCCGCCTGGCCAAAAACCGCCACAAGAGCCTGGCCGCTGCGCTGGCCGAAATGGAGACCAATCGGGCCGCGCTGTTTGCCTTTATTGATTCGCTCTCCGAAGCTGACCTGGAAAAAGCGGGGCGACACGGCCGGGGCACTATCATGACCATTGACCAGATTTGCATCCTGATTGCCGGTCACGACAAACTGCATCTGGCAGACATTAAGCGCGTTATTGGTGAAACGTAACTGGCCTGGCAACAACCAATCAGCAGCACACCAGTGGTGACTATGGTTCCGCACCACCCGGAATCGCCAGCGTTATCAGTTCTGCCATACCTAATCGCTGGCCCGTGCCGGGTTCGTAGAGGCCAGCAGTTAGCCTATAGCCACCAGGCGGCAGGTCAGGCGGCAGGCTTAGGGTGTGGTCATCAACCACGTATTCGCCAACCACCCAGCCGGTTGTCGGTCGGCCCCACTGTGCCGGTTCAGCGTCAGATTGGGCCACCAATTCACCCCCTTCATTGAGCAGATGGACAAAAACCCGGTACCGCCGGGGCAAATCGGCCGTTGTTTGCCATACCAACGATAGCGACAAGTGGGCCTCGTCAAACTGATGGGTGAATCCGGCCAACCGCACCGGCCCCAGTTCAGCCTGGCTGGATTGGGCCATTGGTGGTGGCTCAAACTGACGGGTTGGGGCGGTCACGTCCAGCATGGCCACCAGCAACGGCTGCGTCGCGGTAGCAAGCTGCCAGGTGTAACGGCCGCTTTCCAGAGTTGCCGGGAGACGCCAGGTGATTTGCTGGCGCACCCATTGGCGTGCGGGCCATTCTGAAGTAGGGTAAGTTTCCCCGCCAATCAGAATCGGCTGCCTGGCAACTAATTCGCCATCTTCCCCATAGAGCAGTAACTCAGTTGTATGGGCAGCAGCGGGCGCAGCAACGGCCGTCCATAACAGCGTCAGAGTCAGGTCGTCACCAGGCTGCCATCTGCCTTCAGGCCCGCTCCAGCCGGCCAGGGCCACATCCGGACGCACAACCACCGGATCGGGCAGAACATTGGCTATAGCGGCATCCCCGGCCGTTATGTTCCAGTTGCCAGGTATTACCTCTAGTTGGCCAATGCGGGCCAGTCGGGGATCGGCAGCCGTGGGTCCGCCAGTCGGTATCAACGCCGCAGCCACATCCAGACGAAACAGTTCTGCTTCCAGCCAATAGCGACCGGGGGGTGTGCCCGGCAGTAGTCGCAGTTCGTAGGCGTCCCGGGCATATTTATCTGTTTGCCAACCAGGATGGCCAGGGAAATCGGCATAACCAAACGGCCGATCGAATGTCTTGTTCCAGACGTGCCCGGCCTCATCGGCGATTTGCAGGCGAAAACCATAGGGAACGCCAATGGCCCGCTGCGCCTGCCAATATTGGGTCACGGTAAAGACCGCGTCGGCTGCTACCTGGCTGGGGCCGTCGTAGCCCAGATGTACAAATTCGCCACCAAAGTCAACGGCCGTGGCTACAGCAACATCGCGCAATTGGCCCTCAACGAGTCGCTGGCTGCGTATGGGGTTGTCGGTATAGTCCACGACTGCTCTGCCTACCAGGAGCAAGCCAAACAAGAGCAGCAGTGCCCAGTGACTAGCGCGGTCAGGCATGGGTTCGGCCAGCGGCAGCGTGTCGGGCCACCGCCACCAGCCCAGCAGGCATAAGAGCAGGAGCAAACCAGTGGCAATCTGCGTGGCTACACGCAAAGGCGTCGGGCCAAAGCTGAGTTCCAACACCACCTCCCCGGCAGGAAGAGTCAGTTCCATCAGGCCGTCGTCCGCTCTGGGTAAGAGATGGCTTGGTTGCTCATTAACCTGTGCCCGCCAACCGGGAAAATAAAAGGCGCGATACGTAACGGCCGTTTCCTCCGATAGCGTCAATAAATATCGATCACCACGCGGCTGGGGCTGCCATTGCTGGCTAACAACTGATTCTAGCAGTACCAGCCTGTTGATCGGTGGCCCGGCTTCATATTGGGGCATTAAAGCGGCCGGTGGGGGCAACTGGTCTACCCAGCGAGGCAGCGTTTCGCCCAATCCTTCGCCCCCCCCAGCGCAGCACCTGGCCGCTGTCAGTCCATTGCATAGCTTCGGCCACAGCCTGGGCCGAGACGCCGGGCACGTCACACCGGACCGGGTAAAGCCAGGGCCAACCAGAGACGGATACGGCCAGACCGCAGCCTAAAAGGAGGGCCAGATTATTTCTGCCCCAACGGCCAGGCTGGGAGCCTGACCCCAGCCATTGTCCCATAATGGCTACGGGCAGCCCGGCCAGCAAAGCCACAGCCAAACTGGCCGGCCCTAGCAGCCGAGTCGGCAATTGCACCAGTTCAGGCAGCGGCAAATGGAGCCAAAACCAGCGCGAGTGGGGCGTGGCGAAGAAGAGAGTGACAAAAACGACCAAGACCCAGGCGACCACAGACCGTTTGAGCGCTGGTCGCGTGACCGGGCCTCGTCGCCACCAGAGTCTTAGCAGGAACAGACCAATGCCCAACAGGGTCAGCAGGCTTTGCCCGACCCCCAGATAGCGATAAAGAGGGGGATTGAGCAGAGTCGGATCGGCCGTTACCTGGGGCCAGCGCACCAGTTCAGTTACCGGCAAAAAATGCTGGCCAAACTCTGGCCCGGCCCCAAACGGCGCATCGGTACGCCCGGACTGGGTGTAGCTCAATTCTACCAGCGCGGGCAGCCAAAAGAAGAGCGACAGGCCAAGCGCGAGCAAAATAATGGCCACGGCCGGTTTGAACGACGGCCACACGTGCCAACGGCCGTTGTCTCTCTTAATCTGGCCAATGGCCAACAGCAGCAACAGGGCCAGGCCAAAATTGGGAATAACGTTGTGGGTCAGGACCAGTAGGCCAAACGCCAGACCGGCCAGAATGATCTGTCGCGGGCGGGGTCGTGCCAGGGCCAGTATACCTGCCGCCAGTGCCCAGGGCAGCAGGGCCAGCCCTAACAGCTCCGGAATCGCGCCGCGCTGGGTAGCGTTGTACAACAGGTAAGGGGCGAACAGATATGCCAGGCCCACGATAAAAGCGGGCACGGCCGTAAAGTAGCACCGCCCCAGATTGTAGGCACCCCAGCCCGCCAGAAAGAAGGCCAACCAGGCGACCAAGCGCAGGGCGCTGCTGGCTTCCAGACCTACCAGATGAAAGGGCGTGGCCAGCCAGTAGGTCACAGGTGCATAAAAGGCAAAGATAGGATTACCGTAGCCACGTACGAAGTGCTGACCCCACTGATGGAACAACGGGACGCCTTCTTGAGCATTGAGGCCAATCTGGGCCACCCGGTAGACATGAGTTAGAAAATCGTGTCCACAAGCTGGTTGGGGCCAAAAAGTAGGCAGCAGCAGCAGCGAAACGCCCAGAAAGAAAAGAGCAGCCGCCATTTGCTCGCGCCAATTCAATACAAAGTAGGGCCGTTCTGCCAGGTTATTATTCTTCATCTTGCTGGGTATTGGGTTTAGAAACGTGGCTATCAGGTCTAAAAAATGAGATGTCCCATAAGCGGGCGCTTATGGGAACATCTCTGGGGGGGAGCCAAAAACAGTGTAGCACAAATATCAGGTGACGCAAGCGCAAAAAAGGCCAAAATCGCTGTTAACATGCTGTTAACCTTAAAATTTTCCGTTTTACGGCCGTATAGTTGGCAGCCGATCCTGCCAATACGGCAACAATGGGACACCGCGGCCGATTACGAACTATGGGTTTAACAGGGTCAGCACCGGCTCAAACAGCGGGCCGTTGGTAGCCACCCCTTCACTGGCCAGGGTCAACACGTTTCCTTGCCAGTCGGTAAACGTGCCGCCCGCCTCTTCCATGATTATGCGCAGCGGCCCGGCATCCCAGGGGGCCAGGGCCGGATCGAGCATAATTTCGGCGCGACCGGTAGCCACCAGTGCGTAGCCGTAAGCATCACCCCAGGTGCGCTGGAAGTAAGTGGCCCTCAGGAGCCGCTCCCAAGCGGCCTGCTTGGGGCCAAAGTAGTTGAGGCCGCTCACCAGCAGCCGGGCATCTGCCAGTTTGTCTACGGGCGAGGTATGGGTACGACGGCCGTTCCAATAGCAGCCTTGTCCCCGCAGGGCGTAGACCATTTCATTCAGTACCGGCATGTGGATGACACCCAGCAGCGGTTCACCTTCTTCCAGCAGGGCCACGAGCGTACTGTACAGCGGTACGCCACTGACAAAGGATTTGGTGCCGTCGATGGGATCAAGCACCCAGGTATAACGGCCGTTGCCCGTAACCGTCTCGAATTCTTCCCCAATGATGCCATGCTCAGGGTAGCGGGCCTGAATCAACTGGCGCAGCTTATGCTCTGCTTCCTTGTCGGCAATCGTAACCGGCGTATTGTCCCCTTTGCGGTCAGCAGCCAGGCGGGTCTGATAATAACCCAGGGTGATACGACCCGCTTCCCAGGTCGCGTTCAGGGCAAAATCGAGAAGGTCGTGGTTGGTAGTCATAGGTTACGTGGTTGCGGAAGGGCATGGTTGCGGAGGGGCATGGTGGCGAGGTGGCAAGTTCTTATTACATCGTATCCGCCACTCCGCCACTCCGCTATTCCGCCACTCCGCTACTCCACCCCACCATATGGATAAACTAAGAACAGATTCTCCAAAACCAGCCTGGTATTGGCGTTGCGCTCCAACTGCCAGAGGGCGCGTCGGGTTTCTTGCAGGCTGCCCAGAATCGCTTCTTTGTCCCAGCGTCGAGCCTGCTGGTGGAGCGTGGTCTCATGGTCAATATTAGATAGCTGCGAAAAACGGCCGTTGCCACCACCTTTCTGACTGAGCAACAGCAAATCTCGCCACCAGGTCAGCCACGTTTGCAACAGGGCCGGAATTGCGTCCGGCTTGTTGGCCAGCTTCTCGGCCTGAGCAAAGCGTTGACTCCGCTTGCCGCCCAAAACCGTCTGCAACTGGTCGATGTTCTCGTTGCGCGTGACCAGCATAGATAGGTCTTGCGCCGCCTGCACCGCCCAACCTAAACGGCCGTCGGCCAGATGAGCCAGCAGATAGGCGCGTTCGTCGGGTACGGCCCAACGGGTTGTCAGGCTTTGTTCGATGAGGTCAGCAGCTAACGGCCGTAAACCCACGGTGCGGCAGCGTGACGTAATCGTATCCAGCAGCGTATCGGCGTCGGTAGCCGTCAGCAGCAAGATGACATTGTTGGGCGGTTCTTCCAGCGTTTTCAGAAAGGCGTTAGCGGCGTTCTGATTGGCCGCGTCAAACCGTTTTAGAATGGCCACCTTGTACCGTCCCTCGTAGGCCGCCAGATTCAGCCCACGCTGCAGTTCCCGAATCGTCTCAATCTTATGCGACAGGCTACCCCGGCTGCTCACCTCTGGCTCAAGCAGGCGCACATCGGGGTGGCGATCAGCGGCGATCAGCTTACAGGCACGGCAGTCACCACACGGCCGTTCCGCCACATCTTGTGCCTCACAATTCAGTGCCTGGGCAAAGGTGCGGGCCAGGGTCGTCTTGCCGATCTGGGCCGGGCCGGTAATCAAATAAGCGTGACCGATGCGCTGATGGACAACAGCCCCGCTAAGTAGCTGCACGGCCCACTCGTGGCCAATAATCTGATTCCAGTTGGTCATGGTCACGTTCATGGTCTTGGTCATCGGCCCGATTGTAAGATTGGTTCTGGTTTGCGTCAACAAGTGGTAAACTGAACAATTATCTGTTTCTTGTCCCAATCTGATGTACACTTACCGGCATGATAAACGAAATTGACTACCGCTATGACAACGACCTGGATACCAACCAGGTTATTGACCTTTACTCCGCTTCTTCTCTGGGCGAGCGTCGGCCGGTTCATGACCCGGCGCAGATGGCTATGATGATGGCTCACGCCAACCTGGTGATCACAGCCTGGGAGGGTCCGCTGCTGGTGGGCCTGGCCCGAACCATGACCGATTATTGTTACGTTGGCTACCTGGCCGATCTGGTGGTGCGTGAGTCTCACCAACGCCGGGGGATCGGCGTCCGACTGATTCAGGAAACCCGCGCCAGGATGGGGGCCAACTCAAAATTGGTCTTGATAGCAGCCCCCAAAGCGGTTGACTATTACCCGCGCATTGGTTTTACGCGCCACCCCAGCGCCTGGACGCTGGACGCCGACAGCCCTTTCCCCTGGCCAGGGAATGGTTAGAAACAAGGTGTTTATGGACCCGCTGATAATTGATGGCGCTGAGCTGAAGGTAGATGACGTGGTGGCTGTGGCCCGTCGGCGTCAAATGGTTCAGCTTGACCCCCAGGCCATGCCCCGTCTGCACCGCTCGCGGGCAGCCGTCGCCCAACTGGTACGTGAAGAGCGGGTGGTTTATGGCATCACGACGGGATTCGGCCGTTTCAAAGACAAGATTATTTCCCCTGCCGAAACCAAACAGTTACAGCTCAACCTGGTCCGCAGCCATGCCGTGGGCGTGGGGCCAGATTTGCCTGAAGCGGTGGTGCGTGCCATGCTGCTGGTGCGGGCTAACACGCTGGCCCTGGGCTACTCCGGCGTACGGCCAGAACTGGTGCAACTGCTGCTGGAGATGCTCAACAAAGGGGTTCACCCGCGCATTCCGGCCCAGGGATCGCTGGGGGCCAGCGGCGATCTGGCCCCACTGGCTCACCTGACGCTGGTGGTGATTGGTGAAGGTGAGGCCCATTATGAGGGGGAATTGATAGACGGCCGTTCTGCCCTGCGACATGCCGGTTTAAGCCCCGTCGAACTGGAAGCCAAAGAGGGTCTGGCCCTGCTCAACGGCACCAGCTTTATGGTGGGTATGGGCGCTTTACTGGTGCGCCGCGCTATCAACCTGGCCCTGACGGCCGACATGGCCGCCTGCCTCAGCCTGGAAGCCCTGCACGGCACAGACCGCGCCTATGACGAGCGCGTCCATGCCCTGCGGCCCCATCCCCGCCAGATAGAGTGCGCCGCCTACCTGCGCCAACTGCTGACCGGCAGCCAACTGCTGCGCGATGCCAGCTCTCTCAACGTGCAAGACCCCTACACGCTACGCTGCGTGCCTCAAGTTCACGGGGCCGTTCGGGACGCCATTGCCTATGCCCGCTGGGTCATCGACATCGAGCTGAACTCAGTCAACGACAACCCCATCATTTTTGTCAATGACGAAACGGATGAGATCGACGTCATTTCGGCCGGCAACTTTCATGGTGAGCCGGTGGCCATTGCCATGGATTATATGAAGCTGGCTTTAACTGAGTTGGGCAATATGAGTGAACGGCGCGGCGCCCGCCTGGTTGATGCGGACAGCAACGGCCGTATCCTGCCCATGTTCCTCACCGAGCAAGGCGGGCTAGAAAGCGGCTTTATGATGGTCCACTACACGGCGGCAGCGCTGGCTTCGGAGAACAAAGTGCTGGCCCATCCTGCCAGCGCCGACACCATCCCCACCAGCGCCAACGTAGAAGATCACGTAAGCATGGGGGCGACGGCGGCGCGTCAGGTGGCCCAAATTCTGGACCATGTAGAAACGATTGTGGCCATTGAGCTGCTGTTGGCAGCTCAAGGAGTAGATTTTCGCAAGCGTACCTTAGGTACAGAACGGTTGGGGCGAGGAACGGCCGTTGCCTATGACCTCATTCGCCAGCACGTACCCTTTCTACAAAACGACGCCATTCTCTACCCCTACATGGAACAGATGCGCCAGCTTGTAGCTGATGGCACCATCAAGCGAGCGGTAGAGGCAGCTATGGAGTCGGCAGAAACTTAAAACGCGATACGTAAAACGTAACTAAAAGACCCGCAGGTACGTTGTAGGCACTATGAAACATAGCATCATGAAACTTCTGTACCGGCTGGCTCATCGCACCCAGCGCCTTTACTGGGCCATATGGCGACCCATCACGCTGGGCGTCAACGTGCTAATCGTGCAAGAGGGGGAAGTGCTGCTGGTACGGCCGAGTTACAAAAATGGCTGGTCATTGCCCGGTGGGGGCTTAAAACGCAACGAAACGCTGGCCCAGGCTGCCCGGCGCGAAGTGCGTGAAGAGGTGGGCTTTGTCCTCCACGAGCTGCGCTTCGTTACCATCCTTTCCAATCTGGAAGCGGCCAAAAGCGACCATGTGGCCCTGTATATCTCAGAAACGTTTACGCCGCCGGCCGGTCACCACCACAGCTACGAAATTGATGACTACCGCTTTTTCCCAATCAACGCCCTACCTCCTAGCGTCAATGGCGGCACGCGGTACGTCATTGAGACGCACCTGCGTAAAACGTAGGCCGTATCCGCTTACGTTTTACGCAGGCTCTACTTATAACCAAACCGCCAGGCTACATCATCCATAGGCAGGTCAGATAGTCGGGCCTGGCGCAGAGCCTCAAAGCGGGATTCCATCTCGGCCAGACTGTCGCCGCCCAATTTTTGCAGCAGGGCGTCGGCCAGGGTAATAGCCACCATGGCCTCGCCTACGACGGCCGCGCGGGGTACGGCGCAAAAGTCGGAACGCTCATAGACCGTTGCGGCCGTTTCGCCCGTCGCCAGATTGACCGAGCGGCGCGGATTCAGTACAGTCGAGATGGGCTTCATGACCGCCCGCACAATGACCGGCTCTCCAGTCGTAATGCCCCCTTCAAAACCGCCGCTGTTATTGGTGTGGCGCACCAGTTGATTCCCATCTTCGGCCAAAAAAATCTCGTCATGGATTTCTGATCCTGGCTTGTCACTGCTGGCAAAAGCGGGGCCAACCTCGACGCCTTTGATGGCGTGGATAGAGCCAACCGCGCCCATTAGCAGCCCGTCCAGCCGCCGGTCCCAGTGGACGTGACTGCCCAGGCCGGGCGGTACGCCGAGGGCCACCACCTCAAAAATGCCGCCGACGGTATCTCTGGCCTGCATGATGGTCCAGATATGGTCGCGCATGGCCTCGGCGGCCGCGGGCAGGGGACAGCGGAC